>JAISSB010000004.1 GCA_031273325.1 Treponema sp.
CAAGATTTTCCTGCTTCACTGTCCCAGCTATTGCTGAGGACTCGACAGGCTTCGTGTCCTCTAGGGACACACCCCGACTGTCCATCGGCGGTTTTTTGCTAAACGCCACTATATTCATAGCGGCATTCAAATCCCTGTCTAAATGACTGCCGCATTTCGGGCAATCCCATGCTCTCTCTTCAAGCGTTAAGTCTGTCTTCACATAAGCGCAACGCTGACACGTTTTGCTTGACGGCTCAAATCTGCCTATCTTCTTGACCCTTGTCCCATACCAAGAAGACTTGTATTCAAGCTGACGGACACATTCGCCCCAAGAGGCATCGCTTATCATATACCTCTCCTTTTTTCGCCCTAGCTATAATACATAGACGGCATTTTACATGGTTGTCAAGTATTATTTTTTTCCATCCAAGCCTTGTAAGGCAGTCTGTTTTGATCAGCATGATCGAGTATACTGTTTAATAGCTGTGCAACCATAGAACGGTAACAGATGATTTGCAACATATTATAGATTAATATGAATCGACTTAATAGTCTTTTCAGTTTAATATAGTAAAGGGGTGTGCTATGGAATTTTCTTTGGTTCAATCGCAACAACTTACATTAAGTACTCGACTCTACCAATCACTTAAATTAATGGAAGTGCCGCTCTCGGATCTTCGGGAACAAATTGAACAGGAATTGGAGAAAAATCCTGCCCTCGAAGTGGCGGAAAAGATTCCAACGTATAGCTATGTGCATAATGTTGCACATGCTGAAGATAAATACCAGCGGTTTCTTGAAGCAATTCCTGCACGCGGTGAAACATTACAAGAGCATTTGCTGAAGGAACTCCACATGCAGTGGCTTGATGTTCCTCTTCGCACTGTTGCCGAATTAGTGATTCAAAATTTGGATTCAGACGGTTTTCACTGTGAAGCTCCCGAACTCTTGGTGCCGGATTCTCAACAACACCTGCTCAAAGAAGCGCTTACCGTGGTGCAGTCACTGGAACCAGTCGGCTGTGCGACTGCAGACTATAAAGAATCGCTGCAGGTTCAACTGCAGTTGTTGATGGGTACGGGGCAGCACGGTAAAAAGAGTGAAAAGGTATTGCAGCATTTAGCACTGTTGGAGCGGGAAAAATATGCAGCAGTCGCGAAAAAAACGGGCTGTACTGTTGAAGAAGTTCGGAGTATCCGGAAGCAATTATCAGCATTATCGCCGTTTCCGGGGAGAATGTTTTCTCATAACGAAACCCAATACCTCGTTCCCGATGTTCAAGTCGTACAGAAAGACGGAAGCTTAGTCGTTATTATCAATGACGAAGAACTTCCGGTTTTACAGGTAAATTCATTTTTAGCAGACCTTGCTGCAAAAAAAGGAACAGCACGGTCTTTTGCAAAGAATTATATTCGGGAAGCACGGTGGTTTATTGGGGCGCTCAATCGGCGGAATACCACATTGATGCGTATCAGTCAATCAATCGTGCAGTTTCAACAAGAGTTTTTTCTTAAAGGTCCCAAATATTTAGTACCGTTGACCTTGAAGGACGTTGCACAAGCAGTGCAACTCCATGAAGCAACTGTTTCACGCGCCGTTAATGGAAAATACGTACAGAGTGCATGGGGCATGTTTGAACTCCGTCATTTTTTTAGCTCCGCAGTGGGAAATTCCCTTCCAAATGGGCTGCGGTATTCAAAAGAATCCGTAAAAGAAATTATTAAAGAATTAATTGCCGGCGAAGAACAGCGGTGTTCTGATCAAGCTTTGGTTGCTCAATTAGAGAAACGCGGTATTTCTATTGCCCGGCGCACTGTGACAAAGTATCGGAACGAACTGGCAGTCGGTTCGTCCTACCATCGTTAATCATTTTTTGAGGAGTATTCTATGAACGTTGACATTAAAGCAGTACATTTCAGTCTTGAAGAGAAATCAAGATCTTATCTGGAGCATAAAATCGGCCGTATTCATAACGCTGAAAATATGCTTGTTGATCTGCTCTTTACTATTACAAAAGATAATGCGTATCAAGCGGAAGCGACGGTTAATTTTCGCTGGGGGGTCACTGCTCACGTCAAAGAGAGTGATTTTGATCTGCGCACAGCGCTTGATAAGCTGTTAGATACTTTGGAAGCAAAGATCACGAAAGAGAAAGAAAAAGAAAAAGAAAAACGTTAAAGAGCGCATTTCCCCTCTCGAGGGGAAATCTATTATGGAAAATTATAAAAAATTATGAAAAACTGTGCATATCCATCGTCGCATATACCAACACAAGAATATTATACAGTCCGTGTGCAAGGGCAAGTTCATGAAATGCGTGACGGTAGAGTGCAAGAATTGCTAAGAAACAGCCTGCAACGAATGCATAGCCCATTGCCGATGCTCCTCCGTAGCGGTGACAGAGCGCGAACAGCGCCGCAGACAGAACTATTTGGACGTGCGGGCGGAGATTTTTATTTTTATTAAATGCTTTAAGCAACAAATACCGAAAATACCCTTCTTCAGCATATCCCGCTGCTATACATGAAAGAGCCGCACATATCCGCGTATATATATCTTTGTGCATCGTTATGCGCGGTGCTGTGCCGCTGGGAATAATAAACGCAAGGAGAATAAGTCCAAAAAGCGCCAGCCAGCACAACAGACCGTCGAAGCGTTTAACCGCAGGCGGCGACAAAAAAACAATAATAATAATCGGCAGATTAAAGAAAAAAATCTGATTAAGTGCCGTCGGTATCGAGATATTAAGAGGGGATTCAACGGTAAAAGCGGCGGGTAAAAAGAACACGAGATAGATGCCGCACGTAGCTATTAATCTTTTCATCAGCTTTAATATTCTCTATCCCAAAGACACAGTCAACATGGGAACAGACCTCCTTCCAAAAAAATTTTTCGGAAAAAATATTGTTATCGTGTACGAGATACGGTATAGTACTTTCTAAGGAGGGGAATGATAATGTATAGCAGTAGTTATAGGTATATTAATCTCCCCCCCCCCCCATGAATTTCTAAGCTTATTTATTATTAATACCATTCTCAAGTTCTCTGTTGTGCGGTGCGTTATAATCGGCTGTTAGCCGGTTTTTTTATTTTTAAACGCTCCGCAATGAGCTGTTAAAAAACTACGGAAGGAAAAGCTTCTATGAAAAATAAAGCTTGGTATGGATTTTTTGGCGTTATGGTACTGCTGTTTGCAGTAAGCTGCTCGTTTGATCCCGAATATAACTTGCAGGGAACGTGGGAAAACGATGATGGTCTGCGGATTACATTTGACGGAAATGACTATACCATTGAAACAGGAACCGCAGGAATCTGGGTATCCGTCCAAAGAGGGACATTTGAAGCTTCCGGAGGGAAAATAAAATTCACACCTACTTTCCTAACAGGAGGAGGAGATCTGGTAAGTTATGAAGAAGATTATTCTCTATCATTCCTTGGTCTTGGTGGTACATTGACCTTAGGCGACGTAGAATTCACCTTTAAAAAATAAGCTTACAGTAAAGATTTTCAGCCGGCATCCCTTTGCGGGAGCCGGTTTTTTTGTTAAGGGGACAGACCTCTGAAGACAGACCCCAAACCAACAGGTACAACGGGGGACAAATCCACTTTGGGGTCTATCCTCCTTATCGGGATGTGTAGCAATGTGACTTGAAAGGTAGAGGTCTATCCCCCTTGTATACCGATCCAAGACTCTTGTCTCTAGCAACAAGACTCTTGTCTCTAGCAACAAGAGTCTCGTATACAGAGATAAGAGTCTCGTATACAGAGATAAGACTCTCGTATACAGAAACGGAACTCTTCCATAGAACGTTACTTTGTGGAAAGAACGAAGTATACCGAAAAATAAGCTCACAGTAGGGATTTTCGGCCGGCTTTTCTTTTTAAGGGG
>JAISSB010000037.1 GCA_031273325.1 Treponema sp.
TCCTTGTTTTTGAAATAACGGTAAATCGTTCCCACGCCGATATTGGCTTCTTCGGCAATTTGGGACATGGGCGCGGCGTGGAAGCCTTGCCCGGCGATAAGTTTTAGAGCGGCGTTCAAAAGGTCGTCCCGTTTCCCTGATTGGGTAGCCATAGTTCACCCTCCACACATGAAAGTTGAAACACCGGCTATTATCCCTAATATGGACAATAGGCCCAGTCCCAAAGCGGCACACTGGATTATTGGGAGAAATCCAACAATTCCCAAAGCGATTGCAACAATACTCATAAAAGCCCCCAAAGTCAAAATAACGGAATGAACGTTCATTCCTAATAGAATATATATCGGTACATTGGGAAGTGTCAAGAGAATTTTTAAACAATATTAAAGCGGATAATAATATTCAGCTAAGAGTGTTATACCTTCCTTATTGGTCATTATCATATTTATAAAGATAATGAAAATATAAACAAAAAACCCGATTATACGTTAGTTTGCAATCCATTGACCGCTAAAAAAGCAGGAATATTAACAACATGAATCAATCGAACAGCTTCCATACCGAGGTCGGGATAATCTATAATTTCACTTTTTGTAACATAATATTGAGCGAAAAGAGCCGCTGCGCCGCCGATAGTCACTAAATACAAAGCTCCATATTTTTTACACAGTTCAAGCCATTTCGGAGAACGTTCCCCTTTTGCTACTGTTATGCGAGAGGCACCTTGCGACAACAGCTTTTCCGCATAACTATCCATTCGTCCGGCTGTTGTAGGTCCCAATGAACCAATAACGGTGTCCGGAGGACATTCCGATGGACCAGCATAAAATATAGGATATTTTCTTACATAATCGGGTATCTCTTTAGATTGACACCATCGATAATGCGCTGCGTCCCGTGCCACCACGAGTGATCCTGATAGTAACAGTGGCTCTTTCAACTGACAATGACTCAAATGATTACACAATTCATCCATCGGCATATCTATATTGATGAGCTTTCCTTGTACAGGAAATTCCACGGGGGGAGGTTTCGTTGCTAACTGTTCAAGGTATGTTCCAGTTTTGTCAATATAACCTAACATATTTCGGTGAGCACAGCACGAAATCCCAATTGAAACTGGACAAGAAGCAGCATGCCGGGCAAGCCGAAGCACCCGCGCGTCTGCAATCAAATATTTCCCGCCACTTTGCGCTCCAATACCGCTATCTCGACCGATTTCAAGAACACGGTTTTCCCAATAAAGAGAGCGTTTGATCCATGAATCTCCTTCAACCGGTACAGTATCTAGCAGTTCTGTTGTTGCTAATTTAAGTACTTCAAGATTAAACTCAGGACTTGTACCACCAACAACAACTGCAAGACGGTAGGGTGGACACGCATCGGTCCCCAATGCTTTTATACGCTCAATCAAAAACTGCTCAAAATTTTCAGCTGTCAAAAAAGCTTTAGTCATTGAAAAAAAAGCTGTTTTATGTGATGATCCGCCACCTTTTGCAATAAAAATAAATTTATATGAAGGATCTTCATAATCCGGACATGCTTGTATATGTACTTGTACCGGCTCATTATTTGTAGGGGCATATTCATCAAAAAAAGAGTGAAAACTAAGCTGCGAGGCGCGGAGATAATTTTTCTTATAGGCTTCAATAGCCCCACATGCCAGTATCGATGCATCGTCAGCGCCCGTATACAACGATTCTGCTTTCCAAGCATAAATTGTTGCAGTGCCAGTATCTTGACACAGTGGAAATGCGGTAGTAGCAGCAATATGAGCGTTTTGTAATAATATATTTAGAACTAACCGTTCCTTATTAGAAATATCTGGATCATAAGCACATGCATTTAAAAGTGACCAATGACTTGGACGAAAATACCGGGCAATACGACTAAATGCTTCTTGAGCTATACGGTGTAGCAATAATGGAGATATATTCAACTGTTTATTAATGATAATCGGAGCTTCACATTTTATTAATTCAAAACGAGTGCAGCGAAATGATTCAAAAATATAATCAAGTAATGAAAGATTCATGATCTTCCCGGAGGCACCACATCCCGTATTTCTTTGTGACTTTTAACTATTTCATACTCATCATCCAAATCGGCTAATTTTTCTTCATATTCATTGATATTTGTACGCATTTCTTCCATTTTAGTTTTTATTTGAGCAATACGGTCATGAATATAGTGGTAAGCTTCGTCAATAGCCTCTAGGATTAAATCTTTATTATCAACCCATTTATACAGATCAGATTCTTCAATATTTGCTCTTCGTTTAAGAAGACTCTTTTTTACAAGACTGTTTCCATAGCGTATACAAACATAACTTTGCCTTTTTTCATGGTCAAAACTCCATTTATATTTTGAATATTGATTAAATTCTTGAAGTCCAATTTTTTCCAAATATTCGAATATGTTTCGTATTACGCGATAACAGTGACGGTAATCTTCTTCAAATTTTTCAAGACTTTCATCTATTGATTCTTTCATTACTAACCTGCTATTTTTGAAAGAGCAATAGGTTGCGGAGAATCGTCTTCACCTTCAATACGTGCTAATTCTTCGATTAGCTTTTTTGCCTCTTTAGAAAGTTTTGTTGGAATTTCTACAAGAAGTTTGAGGTAAAGATCTCCGTGGTGATTGTTGATAGGAACTCCTTCGTCACGAATGCGAATTAATTTACCATTTTGGGTACCGGCAGGAATTTTGACCCGAACTCTCTTTTCGTCCAATGTTTGTACATAAATTTCAGCTCCACGTATAGCTTGAGTCACAGAAATAGGCACTGCACAGTAAAGGTCTAAATTATGTCGCTCAAAATATTCATGAGTTTTGACTCGTATAACCACATAGAGATCACCTGGCGGTCCTCCGGAAGAGCTTGCATCACCTTGGCGCGGAACTACTACTTGCTTTCCATTCTCAACACCGGGAGGGATAGTTATAATAATAGTTTGACGCTTTTTTTGTGAACCAGTACCTCCACATTCAGAACATAATTTTTCAATGATCGAACCTTTTCCACTACAAGCATAGCATGTCCGTGTGAACGAAAAAAAGCCTTGACTTTGACGTATTTGTCCAGAACCTCCGCATGTAGGACATGTTTTTCTCCCATTACCACCGGCAGCTCCTGTTCCATTACAACTCGTGCAAGCTTCATTATGAGAAAACTGTATTTCTTTTTTTGTACCAAAAATAGAGTCTTTGAAGGAAATTTCTAATTCATACCGGAGATTTGCGCCCTGGTGTACTGAATTTGCAGAACGGGGGTTGCTAGCATTAAAACCAAACATATCAAAAATATTTGAAAAATCACCAGTACCGCCAAAAATATCATTGAAATCCCGAAATATCGAAGAGAAATCCTGAGAACCTCCCCCTGTTGAACCGTCAACACCTGCGAAGCCAAATTGATCGTATGCAGCTTTTTTTTGATCGTCACTGAGTACTTCATAAGCTTCCGAGGCTTCTTTAAATTTTTCTTCTGCCTCTTTATCCCCTGGGTTCTTGTCTGGATGGTACTGGATAGCGAGTTTTCTATAAGCTTTTTTTATATCCTCTTTGGAGGAATTTTTCGTCACCCCGAGTACTTCATAGTAATCGCGTTTTGCCATCCTTAATCTTTCCTTTGTAAATTTGAATCAAGGGAGCATTGCCCCCTTTTTTATTTATCTACTACTTCATAATCCACGTCATCTGCACTACTCTTCTTATTCGTAGTTGTTTCTGCACCTGGTTGTTGTGATTTATACATTTCTTCAGCCATTTTGTATGAAGCTTGCTTGAGCGCCTCTGTTTTTGCTTTTATGGTTGCACTGTCACTGTTATGTTCCAAAGCCTGCTTCAGGTCAGCAACCGCTTCTTCTATATGTGCTTTATCGGTACTTCCAATTTTGTCTCCAAAATCTTTGAGATTCTTCTCGGTTGTGTAAATAAGCGTATCCGCTTCGTTATGTACCTCTGCTCGTTCACGTTCACGTTTATCTTCCTCAGCATGCAGCTCCGCTTCCTTTACCATTCGGTCAATATCCATATCACTCAACCCTGAAGAACTTTCAATGCGAATCTTTTGCTCTTTCCCCGTTCCTAAATCTTTTGCAGAAACATGTACAATACCATTTACATCTATGTCAAAAGTAACTTGAATTTGGGGAACTCCACGGGGTGCAGGCGGTATCCCAACGAGATCAAAACGTCCAAGCGCTCGATTCTGGCTCGCCATCTCACGTTCACCTTGTAGAACTTGAATAGAAACTGCCGTTTGTCCATCTGCCGCTGTAGAAAATGTTTGACTCTTTTGAGTGGGAATGGTTGTATTACGGGGAATAAGTTTAGTCATAACACCACCCAACGTTTCAATACCGAGAGAAAGAGGCGTGACATCTAATAAAAGTACGTCTTTAACATCACCACCAATAATACCACCCTGAATAGCTGCTCCAATCGCAACCGCTTCGTCTGGATTGACTCCCTTATTTGGCTCTTTTCGAAAGAGATCACGTACAAGTTTTTGTACAGCAGGAATACGTGTCGAACCTCCAACCAAAATAACTTCGTCAATATGGTCGGCAGACAAGCCTGCATCTTTGAGTGCTTTAACACAAGGATCTTTCGACCGTTCCAACAAATCTGAGACCATTTGTTCAAATCGCGCTCTCGTAAGAGATTTTTGCAAATGTTTCGGACCATTCTGATCTGCTGTAATAAAAGGAAGATTTATTTCAGTTGTCTGCATGTTTGACAATTCAATTTTTGCCTTTTCAGAGGCTTCACGGAGCCGTTGTAGTGCCATTTGATCGAAGCTAAGATCAATACCGGCGTCTTTTTTAAATTCTGCTATAAGCCATTCCATAATACGGCGGTCAAAATCATCTCCTCCAAGATGGGTATCTCCGTTTGTTGATTTGACCTCAAAAACTCCCTCTCCTAATTCCAAGATAGAAACATCAAATGTACCACCACCCAAATCATAGACCGCAATGGTTTTTTCTTTTTTTTGATCTTTATTGAATCCAAAGGCTAGTGATGCAGCGGTTGGTTCATTGATAATCCGTTTTACCTCAAGTCCTGCTATTTTACCAGCATCTTTCGTTGCTTGACGTTGAGCATCATTAAAATATGCTGGTACCGTAATAACTGCTTCTGTTACCTCTTCTCCTAAATAATCTTCTGCTGTTTTTTTCATTTTTTGTAAAATAAATGCAGAAATTTCTTGAGGAGAGTACTTTTTTCCATCAATATCAACACGGACATCGTCACCCTGTTCTGCTACTTTGTATGGAACTAATTTCATTTCGTTGCCAACTTCGGAAAATCGGCGACCCATAAAACGTTTTATAGAATACACCGTGTTACCTGGGTTCGTAATCATTTGGTTTTTTGCCGGCTGTCCTACAATACGTTCCCCTTTTGCGGTAAAACCTACGATGGATGGTGTTGTACGTCCACCTTCTGAATTTTGAATGACAACTGGCTCACCACCTTCTAAAACAGAGACACAGGAATTGGTTGTTCCTAAGTCAATTCCAATAATTTTTCCCATTTAAGATTCTCCTTCAGTATTTTTCGGCATCAATACCTTTACTTTTGCATTTCGGATCACTCGATCCTTTAAGGTATACCCCTTTTGAAAATCCTCCGCGACCGTTGGTTCATACACTTCTTCCGATTGTTCGGACATAATAGCTTCATGCCGATTTGGATCAAACAGTATTCCAACAGAGTCAAAACGCTTGAGTCCCCATTTATTTTCGAGCACTGAAGAAAAACGCCGCTCAATAAGCGCAACCCCTTCATAAAACTGGGCAAAATCAGGGCTTGTTTCAGCTGCTTTAAGCGCCCGTTCAAAATCATCAATAATTTCAATCAAGTCGAGGAGTAAATTTTGATTTGCAAAATCACTTATTTCCTGTTTTTCACGGTTGATCCGTTTACGGAAATTCTCAAAATCGGCAGCCTTACGCAAATACTGATCGGTCAACTCTGCCACTTTTGCTTCAAGTTCTGTTATCCGCTTTTGGTATAGCAGCTCATCCCCGGCTGTTTCAGCAACGGGCTCTTGCACAGAAGACTGTTCCGTCACAGCAGAACTTGTCCCTTCTTCTTGTTTTACTTGTTCAACTTCTACTTGTTCTGTTGTACTCATTTTTCTTCGTTTGCTCCGGCGTTTTCTAGACATAGCAATCCCTTGTTTTTTAGAAAATACTAAAGTTAAGTGGTTAAGGTCAAGGAAATTCATGAACCTTAACAGTCTTATTACTATCACACATTATTTTAGTATAGTAACTCTAATGATAATAGAGTATTATTTAACATTAAAACGTATTAAAATGGGGATTTTGTGTTTGTTGAAGATATAATAACTGAACAAATGTTTTTTGCTGTATTGATTCGTTCACCGGTTGCTTCTGCATTTTTAAAAGCTATTGAACACCCACGGATGCCAAATTTATATACCTTGATTCAAGCTAACGATATTCCGGGTATTAACCACATGGAAGATTGCGGAGGCATGCCATTATTGAGTCCCTACAAGTTGGCGTACATAGGAGAACCTTTAGCAATTCTTGTTGGTCCGGATTTAGACCAAGTTGAACAGTATGCTTTGCGGTGTGTTGTACACAGTGAGCCAAACACTGAATATACCGATCCGCCTCCCTTTGATCAATTTTCCTATCAGGAAAAAGAAATAGTGGTGGCAGATGATGCTACCGTCGTTAACGGTACTTATCATACGGCTATTCAAGAACATTGGTACGCAGAACCGCATGGAGCTGTTGCCGAATGGGTAAACGGAACACTTCTGATCCGTACTGCAACTCAATGGCCGGCGTATGTCAGAAAAGCAGTAAGCAGAACGGTAGGAATAAGCGAAGAGTCAATTATCGTTGAACCGTTGAATTTGGGTATGCCGCTTGACGGTAAGCTATACTATGATATACCGATCAGTTGTTCTGCTGCACTTGCAGCGTATTTAACTAAAGGAACAGTGAAGCTCCTTTTAAACCGTGAAGAAGATTTTCTCTTTTCACCGAAACGTCATGCAACAACCTTTCACATACAAAGTTTCCTTGATAAAGACACGGGCGCATTGCTAAAAACAACTGTTGATGCGGCTATGCACCTCGGTGCTTACGGTGCGTACACAAAGGAAATTATAGCCCAAACATGGATAGGAAGTACGGGCTTGTATAGCATAGAACCACTTCAGTTTCTCTGCCATGCGACACAGAGTCCTATTCCTCCTCAAGGTCCGTATATAGGATTTGGAACTTCTCAGGCATTTTTTGCATTGGAACGGCATGTATCGCGCATTGCCGATGTATTAGGACAAGACCCGGCGGAATGGAGAAAAAACAATCTTCTGCCGTCAGGGAAAAAACTTCCGAATGGTTTAGCTGTACCCGAAGACACTGTCAGGACATTGATTGATTCGGTAATTGCTCTCAGTGATTATTCCCGAAAGTGGGTATCCTATTCTATGTTTCGCGGTGATATCAAACAAAAGCCAAACCGTGGGATAGGAATCAGTCTTGCATACCAGTTAAGCGGGTTTCTCAGCGAACAACAAAGCTATGCAGTAGAAGTAACCTTAGAAAAAGACGGTTCACTCACGATAAAAACAAGCGGTTTCAATGAATATGTTAATGCCCTGTGGAAGGAACGCGCCGCACACATACTCGCATTGGAACCGCATGATGTGCATATTCATCATACGTCACTGTTTGATTCCGGACCAGCAACACTTTCACGAACTACCGCCATTATTACCCCGCTCATTGAGCATGCCTGTCTCAAAATACAAAAACAGCACTTCCGTGAACCGCTTCCCATTACCGTTCGGTGTTCTATTAACCCTGAGCAAGGTGTATGGAACGGAATGGTCATTGATAAGCATGCGTACGACAGTATTGCCGTTGGAGTTGCCGTTGTTGAAATAGAGCTGGATCCGATATTAAGTACTCCGACAGTGCTGGGTATATACATGTGCATTGACGGTGGACAGATACTTTCAGACATACAAGCGATTAAAACCGTAAAAGCCTATGCGCTGCATGCGCTTTCATGGGCGTCTAGTGAAGAGCTGTCCTATCAAGAGGGGAAAATTCCGGATTCATCATTCTATCGCTATAAAATTCCAACGATAAGCAAAGCTCCTGCTATTACCGTGAATTTCTTGAACAGGGATCAAAAACCAAAAGGGATAGGGCAATTAGCTTTCAGCACTATTCCGGCCGCGTACATACAAGCTATTTCTCAGGCGCTTGATTACCCTTTTGAGCGGATTCCACTCACGGGGCAAGATATTAGCAGTTTTTATATCCAGCGAATGGAAACCGTATAAGCTCACGGAGGATTATAGAAAAAACGTTTGATGAACAAGAATTCAAAGATCTGCTGCTCAACAAAGTTCAAAAAAAAAGCTTGTACAACAAAAGGGGACAGACCCCATTGAGGTCTGTCCCCTTTTTATTTCTGCTGTCGCCATGTGGACACGTTAATTATAAGGTCTGTCCCCGTGAGGGGAACTGTCCCCTGAATCCCGCCCTCACGGACATTTTTTTACCGCGCCGTGTAGCTCCAGTTATTGCCGTTGTAGGTATACATCCCCTTCTTTTTGCCGGTGCTGTTGTAATAATCGGTGAGTCCATTGTCAAATGCATTTTCACCAACTGCTACGTCCTTTCCAATGGTAACGCTGGTCAGTGGACTCCCCTGAAACGCCACGTTCTCAATAGTGATAACACTGTCGGGTATGGTAACACTGGTCAGTTGATTACCTCCAAACGCCCAATCCCCAATAGAAGTAACACTATTTCCTATGGTAACTTCGTTCAATAGATTCTCTGCAAACGCCCAATTCCCAATAGTGATAACCGAGTCGGGGATTTTCACTTTGGTCAGTTTATTTTTGATAAACGCTCCTTCCCCAATAGTTTCAACACTATTTCCTATAGTAACTTTGTTCAGTCGGTTATCGTCAAACGCACTATTCCCAATAGTGATAACCGAGTCGGGAATGCTCACTTCGGTCAAAGCTTGATTATTCCAAAACGCCGCTCCCCCAATAGTTTCAACATTATCTCCTATGGTAACTCTGTTCAGTTTATTGGTGTGAAACGCCCCTTCCTCAATAGTGATAACCGAGTTAGGAATGATCACGCTCTTTAGTTGATTCTCCGAAAATGCCCAACGCTCAATAGTGGTAATCAAGTTGGGAATAATCACATCGGTTAGTTGATTCTTCTGAAACGCCCCTTCCCCAATAGAGGTAACCGAGTCGGGAATGTCCACGTTTTTCAGTAGATTCTCTCCAAACGCCCAACGCCCAATAGAGGTAACCGAGTTGGGAATGCTCACGCTCTGCAGTTGATTCTTCTGAAACGCCCCTTCCCCAATAGAGGTAACCGAGTCGGGAATACTCACGCTGATCAGCTGCTTGTTTGCAAACTCCCAATCCTCAACAGCGGTAACCGAGTCGGGAATAATCAGGTTTTTATCACCAAGAAATTCATTTAATTGATCGCATCCGATCACCGTCATTCCCAAGACAAGCGATACCCCGATCAGTGCCGTTACTGTTAAAAATTTCTTACTCATACCATCCTCCATGATATTTTTGTCCGCTATGCGGACACGTTAATGACAAGGTCTGTCCTCACGGACATTTCTTTACCGCGCCGTGTAGCTCCACCAGCCATCGCCTTCGTAGGTATACGTCCCCGCCTCTCTGTCGTTGGCGTTGTAAGAATTGGTGAACCCAGTGTCAGTTGCATTAC
>JAISSB010000012.1 GCA_031273325.1 Treponema sp.
AACGAAGGTTTTCTGTTCTTCAGTGAGCGGGAGTAGTGCTTTTATTGTTCTCACGTGAAAGGCAACTTCCATAGGAATATGCTACCACATCATGAAACTCTTTACAAGGAATTGCATCCCACAGGACGAGCCTGTGGGTTTTCATTTTTCCATAAACTCCACAGAGACGAACTTCACAACGGGGACAGACCTCCGCAAGGACAGACCCCAACAGACAAATCCCACAGGGACAGACATCACAGAGACAGACCTCTAGGAGACAAACCCCCACGGGACAGACCTCGATAAATAGTATACCTTTTTCGCCAAAGGGTATACCTCTTTATACCAAGCAGCAGTGTTCTGAATGGCTAGCACGGCAACGCAATCCTGAGTATACTCAGACTATGGGCGTGTTTTGCCTTTTATGGATACCTTTTTTCTATCTTTTATGGTGTTCGTTTTCTATCAAAAGACATGGTTATCTGCTCTTTGCTCTTATATACGGCGGCGTGACGGCGCTCGGCTATCACACTATCCCGCCTTTTCTGCAAGCCGGCACATTTGGCTTTTCCCGGTGGCTTTTTATCCTTGTTAACAACATAGCCGTTCCGCTTACACCCGCGCTGTTTGCAGCAGGAGTATTTGTGCTCTTCAAACGGAAGATTGACAGCACCGGTTTTATATTGATAACACTGATCCCTGTTGCTGCAATCCATGCGATTGACCGTTCTATTCTCTATCACCCGCTGTATACCGTGCTGCTCCCCATACTGTGGACAACACTTGCAGTCGGAATCCCTTTTTATGCGCGGGGAATGACAAAGAAATCGCCTTTAATGGCTTTAAAGCTGCTGGGAATTCCCCTCTTAATAGGGGCAAGCAGCATGTCATTGTGGGGATTCTTTGTTCAAGAAACGGTTATTGGAATTGTCTCGTTTTTGTACTGTGCGGTGTCTACCCTCGTTGCGCTTATCTTTGAAAGCCGGCGGTGGTCGGCACTTCGGGTAACAGTACCACTCTAATCTAATTTAATCTAAAAAGCTTGTTTCCCGACAGCCGTCGGGAAATTTTAAAAAATTTTAAAATTTTTTAAAAAATTAAATAATCGTTATTGGGCGCTTGTTGCCATAACACTTAAAAGATCGGCATGGATGTCATGGGCATATTCCCACGTAAATACGCCTCCCAGCCCTTTTTCTTTTCCGTATGCTGTGATCAACCGAATCGCTTCAGCGTCAGTATAGGTGATAAAGGTGTCGCCGTTGTATAAAAACGGCGCTTGAGCACGGTTGTCCCAATACCGGGTATAACCTGAACCTTCTTTCAAAAACTCTTTGATTTTTGACCACGGAAGACCGTCGGGAAACGCAGACTCTTTGTACTTTTGATAGAGTCCATTGACCCCGCCGTCCTCGACACCGTTCCATGCCCGCCCATAGAAGGGGATTCCAATCATCAATTTACCCGGCGGTACTCCCGCATTGAGGTATGCATCAAGCGCTTGTTTCGTACTCCACCCGCCCCAATCAGGATCGTTGGGATTATTACTTAAATTTGCACAGTGTCCGGTCTGTCCGCTCCAACTGCCGTAATAATCGTACGCCATTAACTTGAGCGAATCGACTAACTGTGCAGCGGCAACCACATCATTTTTCTGTACAAACCATCCGCTTGCCGGAACTGCGGTTGAAAGACTATACCGTTTGCCTGTTTGTGCGCCAAGTCCGTCCAATGCGGTTCTTAATTCGCTGAGTAATGCAAGGTAATTCTGCCGATCTTCAGGACGGGCCTTTATCTCAGACCCCCAATCAGGTCCGACCGGGTATTCCCAATCAATATCAATACCGTCCAAATCATGCACTCCAAGGGAGATCAGTACCGCACTGATAAATTTTGCACGCAGCGCAGGGTCATGCATAGTATCGCTGAATTCTGCGAGATAACCGCCAACTGAAAGATTCACTTTGAGATGAGGATAGCGCGCCTTGAGCTTAACTACTTCCCGCCATAAACTTTTAAAACCCGGCACCGTTGCTCCGTGGCGAAGTTTTGATTCCGAATCATATAGATCCGGTAGGTAAATGGAACTCTTATCCTGCTGATCAATCAACCCAAATGCAAGAATTATATCAGTTAAATATTCAGCTTTTATCTGATCGAATGTCCAATAGACCCCGCGGTCAAATTCTTCTTGAGTTGATCCCAGCGCCCATGTACGAATGTAGGCTGAAACTCTCGGTCCGTTGAGGGATACCACCGGATTAACAGTAAGAGGACCCGCTTGTCCATATAGCCCATGCGACCATACTAGAGCCGACAGCAAAACGACGGCAATTTTTTTCATATAAACTCCTTAATAATAGGTAGATGATTCTATACTAAGGGGGGACTGAGCTTTGTGCAAGGTTAACTGAACCAGACTGCGTACCAGTGGCATGCAGCTCCAATTAACACAAAACCGTGCCACAGCACATGGGCGTTTTTTCTGTACGGTAAGGCATACCATATTGTTCCCACAGTGTATGCAAGTCCGCCGCACGCAAGAAATAGAAGACTGATATGCGGAACGGCATGCTTTAAACGCGGCCAACTGAACACGAGCGCCCACCCCATAATCAAGTAGAGTGCCAGTTCAATTTTTTTCAAAAAGCGGCAGTTTGCCGCATACAGTGTTATGCCGGCGCATGCACATCCCCATTCTATTCCCAGTAATGTCCAGCCTAGTGTGCCGCGGAGCGATAACAGGCAAAACGGGGTATAAGTTCCGGCTATTAACAGATAAATTGCAGCATGATCAAAGATACGGAACAGTTTTTTTGTCTCTTTATGTTGAATCGCATGGTACAGTGTTGAAGCTAAAAACATTATGATCATCGTCCCGGCAAAAATACTGTAGGAAACGACAGCTAAGGGATGTTGTCCTCGTACGATCAATAAAACAAGGCCGGCTGTAGCACAAAGTGCGCCGATGCCATGAAGAATAGCGTTTGCAATTTCTTCTCCGACTGTTTGAAACGGAAGCGCCGGTGTTACCGTAGGTGTGAAGGTATAATTCATACTATTCCGCATGAAAATCTCACTGTTTCATGTGAGATGTGCACGTCAACTCCTTATCTTGCAAAAATGCCTAACAAAAACTGCTCTTGTATATGTGACACGGCGAGTACAGAAAAGTTGCATACGTTAAGCGTTCCGCTTCATGAGCAAAAACATTTTCCCCATGAGCAAAAACATTTTCCCCATGAGCAAAAACATTTTCCCCATGAGCAAAAAGATTCTCTTCATGAACAAAAAGATTTTCCCCATGAGTTAAGACTTCCGCTTCATGAGTTAAGAGATTCGCTTCATGAGTTAAAGGATTCGCTTCATGAGTTAAGACTTCCGCTTCATAAGTTAAGAGTCTCGCTTCATAAGTTAAGACTCTCGCTTCATAAGTTAAGACTCTCGCTTCATAAGTTAAGAGTCTCGCTTCATAAGTTAAGAGTCTCGCTTCATAAGTTAAGACTCTCGCTTCATGAGTTAAGAGTCTCGCTTCATAAGTTAAGAGTCTCGCTTCATAAGTTAAGAGTCTCGCTTCATAAGTTAAGCATTCCGCTTCATGAGTTAAGCATTCCGCTTCATGAGTTAAGCATTCCGCTTCATGAGTTAAGAGTCTCGCTTCATAAGTTAAGAGTCTCGCTTCATGAGTTAAGCATTCCGCTTCATGAGTTAAGAGTCTCGCTTCATGAGTTAAGAGTCTCGCTTCATGAGTTAAGACTTCCGCTTCATGAGTTAAGAGTCTCGCTTCATGAGTTAAGACTTCCGCTTCTTGAGTTAAGACTTCCGCTTCTTGAGTTAAGACTTCCGCTTCTTGAGTTAAGAGTCTCGCTTCATAAGTTAAGAGTCTCGCTTCATAAGTTAAGAGTCTCGCTTCATAAGTTAAGAGTCTCGCTTCATAAGTTAAGAGTCTCGCTTCATAAGTTAAGACTTCCGCTTCTTGAGTTAAGACTTCCGCTTCATGAGTTAAGACTTCCGCTTCATGAGTTAAGACTTCCGCTTCATGAGTTAAGACTTCCGCTTCATGAGTTAAGAGTCTCGCTTCATGCGTTAAGAGGAGCGATTCATAAGTTAAGAGTCTCGCTTCTTGAGTTAAGACTTCCGCTTCTTGAGTTAAGACTTCCGCTTCTTGAGTTAAGAGTCTCGCTTCATGAGTTAAGAGTCTCGCTTCATGAGTTAAGAGTCTCGCTTCATGAGTTAAGAGTCTCGCTTCATGAGTTAAGACTTCCGCTTCATGAGTTAAGAGTCTCGCTTCATGAGTTAAGAGTCTCGCTTCATGAGTTAAGAGTCTCGCTTCATGAGTTAAGAGTCTCGCTTCATGAGTTAAGAGTCTCGCTTCATGAGTTAAGAGTCCCGCTTCATGCGTTAAGAGTCCCGCTTCATGAGTTAAGAGTCTCGCTTCATGAGTTAAGACTTCCGCTTCATGAGTTAAGAGTCTCGCTTCATAAGTTAAGAGTCTCGCTTCATGAGTTAAGAGTCCCGCTTCATGAGTTAAGAGTCCCGCTTCATGAGTTAAGAGTCCCGCTTCATGCGTTAAGAGATTCGCTTCATAAGTTAAAACTTCCGCTTCATGCGTTAAGAGGAGCGATTTAACTAACGATACCTTTGTCGCCTTCCAAGATAATAGTACCGTTTTCCCGATTGATGCGAAACCAATCTAAAAATGCGGTAGCAGCCATGTCTACCTCATAGGTTGAAACAGCACCGATGATTTCTTCTTCTTGACGGATTTGACTTCGCCGTCCGGCTGAAACATTTGAAAGTATTTTTGTGATAAACCGTTCTGATTTTCCTTTTAATAGTATGACGATATCTCTGTCTGTCATGGTCTTTAACTTTTCTTGAATAGGCCGATCTTCGGCACGGATGACATCGTCCAACATGTAGAGCTGCCCGCGTATTTCCCAACTGGTAAGCGGATCGTCAATGGCCAAATCGTTGAGAATTTTTGCACCGAAGCGTGATTCTGACGCTTTGAGAATTGCCGCAAGTATCGAGGTCCCGTCAAATTCGGTTTCAACAGCTCTTTCTAATTGTTGAGCTTTTTCTTTTAATTTTTCACTTACTGTGGCAAGTATCTCAGGAGAAACAGAAATACGGTGAGCTATACGTTTTACCACTTCAGTTTTTAACGTTTCGTTCATAGCTTTAATCGCCGCCGCTGCTTTTTGAGGTGGAAGATATGCTAATACCATTGCAGCAAGGGACGCGCTTTGTGCGCTCAGTAATTGACTGATCTGCTCACTGGAATACTCTTCCAAAAAACGAAACGGGTTTGCAATCGACGCCGGAACACTTTTGTTGAGTACTATCTCTCCTTTTTCCGGACCGAATGTTTTGTGTAAAATGCGGCGTGCTGTTTCGATTCCGCCGTATGAACCTTGTTTGAGGAGTGAGGTCGTTGAAAAAACCCCGGCAAACTCTGCAATAATCGCTGCCGCTTCCGGAGCGTTCACTCCCCGGATCGAAGCAATCTCACGGGTAAGTGCTTCAACTTGAGCAGGCTCAAGCCGTGCAAGTATTTCAGAAGCTTCTTTGTTGCCAATCAGAAGCAGAAACTTTGCAATTTTACGATACTTCGATTCCCCTTCAACTTTAAGAAGCTGTTCTTGTTTCATGAGACTGCTGCTTTTGCACGATTAACCGGTTGATTTTGTCTTTCGTGTTAATGCATAGATGATCATACCGTTAGAAATTAAAATCCGTACAACTTCAGACATGTCTGTTTGAAGAACACTGTTGATCACTGAAGGAGTCATCGTGAGGAGACTTTGAAAGAGAAAGGTTCCAACAATGACGTTGAGAATTGTTGCTTTGTTAACCGAAGCTCCGCCGAGAAGTATGGCAGCAACCGCCGGAAAAGCCATGTACAACGGTGCTTGATAGAGCTGAATAAAGCCAAAACTTTGTTGATATACTAAAATTCCAATTGCACCGTATACAGTAGAAATAATGACACTGACAAGCCGCATACGGTTAAGCGAAATTCCGCCCGCGCGAGCAAAAATTGCATTTGAACCAACAGCCGTCAGTGCAGTACCGGTTTTACTGTGCATAAAAAGCCACATAATGCATGCCATTAGCACAAAAAAGAGCAGCGCCCCTGTTGGAAACATGAAACGATCACCGACATTAAATGCAAGAAAATCGTTGAGAATGTGCGACCAATATCCGTCAAGCGTGATAGTTGTACGCAACCCTTTCCCGGTGTACCCCCATACCATCGTTGGATTACTGAACGGTAGCACGAGCCATAAAATTGCCATGAACGTTACCAGTGAAAAGCCGACGTACATAGCAATAGTCATTTCTTCGCCTTTCACTTTGTTGAGAAGCATACCGTAGAGGGTACCGAAAAGAATCGCAAAAGGGAGGCACAAAAGGATAGCAACAATAAAACCGAGCGCTCCCGTCACATGCAACTGCATTGCTAATGTAGACCCTAAAAGCCCCGCGATAATACCGACCGGCAACCCGAAATTAAGTCCCGCACCGGCTTGCATCATGGGTACCATTGCAAGAACCATAACAGCATTCTGCCCGAAACGGACAATAACGTTCATTAAAGAACTGTCAATCCGCACACCGACAAAAGGAGCTGCAATAAAGAGCACTATTACAAAGAAGAAGATAATTAACCGCGGCCAGCCGAAGTCAAAGATAAATTGTTTGATATTTTCTTTGATCGTTTCCTTCACCATGGTCACTCCTGCTCTTTACTCTGAGAGTTCTGCCATAACGAGGTCTTCAGGTAATGCTAATTTTGTTACGATATTATCTACAACAAGTATCCGGCACTGTTCCGTCGTTAACGTATTAAGTGCGAGTGCGTCTGAAACGCTTAATTTGATGTTCAAAGGATTTGCGATCTGTTCGCCACAAAAGATAACCTCGGCGTACACTTCAGTATTTATCAATGTGGAGAGTACAATTTCTTTAAGAAAGAGCTTTTGGTTGAGCGCCAAAGTTAAAAAAGCGTTGTATATTGAATCATGCGAGTATGTGCCAGAAAGTATGGCGAGAGCTTCCGGTTTGTTGTGAACAAACAAAGGAAGAACTAACTCTGTATCGAGTAATTTAAGTAAAATACCCCAGCTACCAAGACGCTCTTGTATGTTCCAAATTCTAGCTTCGTACATTCTTTTTTATTCCTTGATGATTATGTCCTATTGTATCGATTAATTCAAGAATCAATGTTTTAGTTAATCCTTCATTAAGAAATGTATGAAATGTTTCTTGGACTTCTTGAATATAATGTATTCCTTTTAAGTATGCTTCTTCAATTGCTCCGGATTGCTCAAGTACGTCTACGAGTTCCGGAATTGTGGGACTTTCCTGCTTTAGTATCCGTGCTGCTTTAAAGCATGTATTCACCCAATCCGCGCGTTCAGGGTGCGCTTGTAAGTACAGGAGAATGGGTAAGCTTTTTTTCCCTTCAATGATATCGTCTCCGTGATGTTTACCGGGCGTCCCCCCTCGGATATTTTGCACATCGTCGAGGATCTGGAACGCAAGACCAAGTGTTTCTGCTGCTGTTCCAAAAGTTTCAACGGTTGCATCGTCATTAACTTTAGACATTAATACCCCAAGCTCTCCTGCTAAACGGACAAGCGAGCCTGTCTTTAATCGGCACATAGTATGGTATTCTTCTATATCGGGAATTGATTCAACTGTCTCATGCCATTGTATGTCTAATGACTGTCCGAGATGTAAATTTCTGAACGTATATGCCCATTTTTCAAAAATGCGGTATTTTTGTTCCGCCGTAGCTTCCCATGATTCAAGGGAGACCAATGAAAGAAAATATAAAAAACTTCCAGTGTTGAGGGCAGAACCAAGTCCATACCGGACGTGTAGTGCCTCTGCTCCTCTTCGGAACGGGGAATTATCCTCAATATCGTCATGAATAAGGCTTGCTTGATGAGGGAGTTCAACAAGCGGCACGAGCGGCACAACATTTTCTTCTCCACCGAGATTTTCACAGATGAGGAGCATAAGGAGCGGCCGCCACCGTTTCCCGCCGCGGTTCAGTATATCGTACCCCGGTTCAATGAGTGTACGAACCTGAGGAGGCTTAATGTCACTGTACGAAAATGTACGGCTTATCCATGACGAATCAACCGTAGCTGGAACGAGTACATGCAATGCCTTTTCTATTTTTTCACGGTATACCCTATATTTGTCCTGCACGATTGTAATATACTATATAATTCTTAATTGATCAACTGGTTATTATGGCAGCACATTATCGTACAGCAGATTATTGGACACAAAAAGCGCACAGTGAATCGTTCCCGGCGCGGTCAGTATACAAACTGAAAGAGATCGACGAAAAGTTCCGCATACTTCACCCTCAAAGTACTGTTCTTGACTTAGGGGCAGCTCCGGGGAGCTGGAGTCTTTACGTACTACGGCGTTTCAAACCGCCGCTTGAACTGAGCGCCGTTGATATCCTTCCGCTCTCTCGTCAGTATGACAAAGGGCTTTTTAATGCGATTCATAGTATTTGCGGAGATTTAAAGGCAGAAGAAACCAAAAAATTAGTACAGGTACACAGCCCGTTCAACGTGATTCTCAGCGACGCCGCTCCGGCAACAACCGGTTCTGCAACGGTGGATTCCTATCGCTGTGCAGATTTAGCAGAATGTGCGCTTAATTATGTACAACTGATGCTTGCTGCCGGTGGTTCTCTCGTCGTAAAAATTTTTCAAAATGGAGAATCTGCCCAATTACTCAATACTATCCGTACCCTCTTTACAAAAGGAATAAGTTTCAAACCTCAAGCCTGCCGCAATGAATCGGTCGAACTCTATTATATTGGGTTAGGCTTCCACGGTAACGCACGAACATAACCACCGCTATTCCGCTCAACCGCTCGCGGCAAATGAAGCATTTTCCCCGTACTATACAACGGTTGGAAAAGCAAAAAGATTTGTTCCTTTCAACGGGGACAGACCTCTGAATTATGGGGACAGATTTCAGAATTATGGAAACAGATTCCCGAATTATGGAGACAGATTTCAGAATTATGGAAACAGATTTCTGATCAACAGGGACAGACCTCCAAATTATGGAGGCAGATTTCCGAATTATGGAGGCAGATTCCCGATCAACAGGGACAGACTTCCGAATTATGGAAACAGATTCCCTAAAACATTTTCAGAACTCCTTAACATATTTTCATAACTCTCTAAAGCTTTTTCATAACTCTCTAAATCTTTTTTATGATTCTCTAAGACATTTTCAGGACTCTCTAAAGCTTTTTCAGGACTCTCTAAAACTTTTTCAGGACTCTCTAAAACTTTTTCAGGACTCTCTAAAACTTTTTCAGGACTCTCAAAAACTTTTTCAGGACTCTCTAAAGCTTTTTCAGGACTCTCAAAAACTTTTTCAGGACTCTCAAAAACTTTTTCAGGACTCTCTAAAGCTTTTTTATGAATCTCAAAAACTTTTTCAGGACTCTCAAAAACTTTTTCAGGACTCTCTAAAGCTTTTTCAGGACTCTCTAAAGCTTTTTCAGGACTCTCTAAAGCTTTTTCAGGACTCTCTAAAGCTTTTTTATGATTCTCTAAGACATTTTCAGGACTCTCTAAAGCTTTTTTATGAATCTCTAAAACTTTTTCAGGACTCTCTAAAGCTTTTTTATGAATCTCTAAAGCTTTTTTATGAATCTCTAAAGCTTTTTTGTGAATCTCTAAAACTCCTTCATAACTTTCTAAAACTCTTTTGAGACATATTCCCTTTAATTATTGAATCTTATGCTTTTTTTAATCCTTCGTTTTTGAAAAAACTATTTGACAAATACCATGCTACGGTATACTATAAATGTAAATCGGATAGTATATGCCGAATTATCCTTGAGGAGGAATATATGAAAAAATTGGGTCTGAGTTTGCTGGCTTTATTAACAGCAAGTTTTATCTTCGGTAATGCACAGCAGCAAGGAGCGGGAGGAGCAACCTTAATTGGTATTGCTATGCCGGAGACACACGTACAGCGCTGGCAGAAAGACGGGGCAAATCTTGCATCTGAAGCACAGAAACGCGGGTACCGTGCAGAACTTCAGTTTGGTAATGCAGATCAGACAACACAGAATCAGCAGATCCAGGGATTTTTAACTAACGGAGCAAAACTGCTCGTTGTTAGCAGTGTCAACGAAGGCGTCATTTCAGCCGTATCTGATGCTCACCGCGACGGAGTGGAAATTATTGCCTATGACCGGATTATTTCTAATTCCGCTGATTATGATTATTATATCACGTTCAACAACTACAAAGTTGGTCAATTTCAGGGACAAGGTATAGAAGAAGGATTAAATCTCAAGAGTGCAACCGCTGCGAATCCTAAATATATTACCCTGTTTGCAGGATCTCCCACCGACGGTAATGCATTCTTTTTCTATGACGGTGCAATGAGCGTCCTCAATCCATACATTGATTCCGGTGTCTTAAAAGTTGTCGGTCCTTATCCACGAACATCAAAAGATACTGCAAATTTCCAGAGAATTGCAACAGAAAACTGGCAAGCACCTGTTGCTAAAACAAGAATGGAAAACCTGCTTGCAGGTGACGCACGGAGCGTTACGCTTGATGCAGTCCTTGCTCCCAATGACACCCTTGCCCGTGCAATCATTGAAGCGTGTATTTCTGATGCTAAATATCAGAGCAAATTACCTGTCGTAACTGGACAAGACGCTGAAGCTGATTCTGTTCTTTCTATTAAGAATGGCTTTCAGTATATGACAGTGTTTAAAGATACCAGTAAATTGGCAGAAGCAGCGATCATTTTAGCAGATCAAATTCTCAAAAAAGAACCGATTAATGTCCCCGGTGCAGTACTTGCAAGCGGTGACCTTTTAAGCATTGGTGATACCGGTAGAAAAGTAGTTAACGCTTATTTATTAGAACCAGTGTATATCACAAAAAACAATTGGCGCATACCGCTTGACGCAGGTTTCTTTACTGCTGACGAAGCTGCAAGGCTCAAATAAGAATTGAAGAGAAGAGCGGGAGCACATTTCCCGCTCGGTACATAAGGTGAACAATGTGAGTGATTATATTTTAGAAATTGAGCATCTAACAAAAGATTTTCCCGGAGTAAGGGCGCTTGACCATGTGAATTTGAAAGTAAAACGTGGAGAAATTCATTCGTTGTGCGGTGAAAATGGAGCAGGAAAGTCAACATTGATGAGTGTAATAAGTGGCGTGCATCCGAAAGGAAGTTATGAAGGGAAAGTCTTTTATAAAGGGCATGAAACAAACTATAAAAGTGTCAAAGATAGCGAAAAAGAAGGGCTTGCAATCATTCACCAAGAGTTAGCATTGAGTCCATATTTACCGATTTATGAAAATATCTTTTTGGGACATATGACCACGGTGTTAGGTATTATCAACTGGAATAAATATATTAATGAATCAAAAAATTATTTAAATCAAGTCGGATTACATGAAGATCCGTCAACTATTGTTAGTAAGTTAGGAGTTGGAAAACAACAGTTAGTAGAAATTGCTCGTGCGCTTTCAAAAAAAGTTGAACTCTTAATTCTTGATGAACCTACCTCGTCGCTCAATGATGATGAAAGTGAAAAATTACTTGATTTAATTCTTGAATTTAAAATGCAAGGCATTACATCTGTCATTATTTCTCATAAACTCAATGAAGTGCTTAAAGTTGCTGACACAGTAACTGTTCTCCGTGACGGCAAATCTATTTCAACGTTTGATGTAAAATCCGAACATTTAACTGAGGAACGAATCATTAAAGATATGGTTGGTCGGGATTTAACCCACCGTTTTCCTGAACGCACCACGGTTCCGGGTGAAGTAATTATGGAAGTAAAAGGGTGGAGTGTATATCATCCAGACTATCATGCTATTAAAGTGGTTGATAATGCGAGTTTTTATTTAAAACGTGGAGAAATTCTTTGTTTTTGCGGGCCTATGGGAGCCGGGCGTACTGAATTGATGATGAGCATATTTGGTAATTCTTACGGTTCTCACAGTACTGGGGAAATATTTATCAAAGGAAAACAAGTTCATCTTAATACTGTGCGTGATGCAATGCATGCAGGACTTGGATACATTTCTGAGGATAGAAAGAATTTGGGACTTATTTTAATTCAAGAGATTAAAACGAACATTTCAAATGCCAGCTTAAAAAAATTATCTCGTGTTGGTGTTGTTCAAGAAGACCGAGAGATAAAAGAAGTTGAAAAATATGTTAGAGAGTTACGAATAAAAACCCCTTCTATTAATCAATTAACACGGAATTTATCCGGGGGAAATCAACAAAAAGTAGTCGTAGGAAAAGCTTTGTTAACTGATCCTGATATATTTATTGTTGATGAGCCGACGCGCGGTATTGATATTGGTGCAAAAGCCGAACTGTACGCTATTTTAAATGATCTCGTTCAAGGGGGAAAAAGTGTTATTATGGTTACTTCAGAATTACCAGAAGCACTTGGATTAGCAGATCGCATTTATATTATGAATGACGGAAAGATTAAAGGGCAATTGCTCCGTAGCGAAGCAACTCAAGAAAAAATTATGCACATAGCATTAATGAAATAAATAACTAATACATGTACATATCGAGAGGTTTTTATGAGTAATAAGGATAATTCAAATGTTACATTAGGGGTATTAATCAAGAATAATATTCGAAATTATTCTATGTTTTTAATGCTCGTCATCATTATGATCGTATTTGCCGGTTTAACCAGGGGAGTTAATATAGGTTCAAGAAATTTCACCTATATTTTTATACAGTATAGCTATGTATTAATCTTAGCAGTCGGTATGGTACAGGTTATTATTATTGGTGGTATAGATCTTTCGGTTGGAGCTGTTTGTGCGTTTATTGGAGCTGTAAGTGCAAATGTGTATAATACCGGTATAGGCATATTTCCTACCATATTAATTTCTTTAGTGATAGGCGGAGCTATCGGAGCATTTCAAGGCGCTCTGATTGCTTATGTGAAAATTCCAGCATTTATTGTAACGCTCGCCGGTATGTTACTTTTTCGCGGTTTGACCTATATTTATACTAACGTAAACCCAATCGGTCTCCGCGACGATGGATATAAAGAAATTGCCTCTGGCGTGTTTAATATTCCCAGTCTTGAAATTCAAATCGGTGGAACGATGTGGCATATGACTGCATTACTTGTCGGCGTTATCATTATTGTAGGGTTTATAGTTAATGAGATCATTGCACGCAATAGAAAAATAGCAAATAATTTTGATTACTTACCAATGCATTTTTTTATTCTTAAAATTGTTTTGATTAGTTTATTTATTTTCGGTCTTAGTCAACGCTTTGCAACGTACCGTGGATTACCAAAAGTAGTAATAGTGCTTGCAATTACGGTATTTGTATTTCACTTTATAATGAAAAATACTGTGATGGGACGGTATATTTATGCTGTTGGAGGTAATGCGCGATCTGCAAAACTTTCTGGTATCAATTCAGAATTTGTTAATGTGGTGGTTTTTTGTTTCATGGGAATTTTAGCTGGGCTGGCTGCTGTTGTTTCAACAGGCTATATGAACTCGGCACTCCCTCAAGCGGGAAATTTATTTGAAATGGACGCCATTGCCTCTTGTTATATCGGTGGTGTATCTGCTTCCGGTGGTATTGGTACTGTTATAGGAGTCGTTGTAGGCGGCTTGGTCATGTCTGCTATCAACAACGGTATGATTCTCATGAACATCGGTACAGATTGGCAATATGTGGTAAAAGCTGCCGTTTGTTTATTTGCAGTATTCTATGACGTCTTTACACGGCGACGTTCAGGCTTAGGTTGATTTTAAAAATCTTTAGCTAATATCCGGAAAATCGGAATATATCACAGTAAAATAAAGAATATCCGCACTGGTACGCCGGTCTCAGCAATGGAGACCGGTTGCTTTAACGAGCCCTTCGGAGCAGCACATGGCACCATTCCAGTCGGCGCAGGTATGTACAATACTCCGGGCTTGTTGAGAAGTACTTGAAAGTACCGTCAACCTTTTCATGTATCAAATATGCATGATCGCACAGTAATTTTTTAATGTATTCGCAAAACATAATCAATCAGAAAACCGCTCAACAGGGCGAAGAGAACGGTGAAAGCAAGATAAAGTATGAAATCCTTTACCCCTAGCACGATTTTCACTGCTCCCAGATTCGTAATCTTTGTCGCGGGACCGGTGATCATAAACGAAGCGGCTGACCCCAGGGACATACCGGAAGAAAGCCATTCAGCAAGTAAAGGAATAGTGCCGCCGCCGCACATATACAGGGGAACGCCGACGGTAGCTGCCATCAAAAGTCCAAAGCCCCGATTCTTGCCGAACAGGGCGGCGGTTATTTCTGTCGGAACATAACGCTGGAAAACAGCGGAAAGGATAATCCCTACTACAAAATATATACCGGTTGCCCGCAGGTTGCGTCCCAGATTTTTGATAAAACGAAGAAAAAGATGCGGATCGGTATCTCGGCTTGATTGCTGAGAAAAAGCTGAAAAATTAAAGTATTTCTTTTTTTTACACAGAAAGCGGACAACGAAGCCGGCAGTAGTGCCGCAGAGAAAACAACTTAACAATCGAACTCCCATAGCAACGGGACCTAGTGTGGCACTGTAGATAAGCAGTTGGGGATTGAGCAGAATAGAGGACATCATAAAGGCAGCGAGCCAGTCTTCCTCCATACCCTTTTCGGCAAAAGAAGCGGCAAGCGGGATGGTTCCGTACATGCAAAGGGGGGATGCGATGCCGATGAGCGAAGCGGGAATAATCCCCCACATTCCCCATTTTTTGCCCTGCATACTCGCGAAGAGACCGTGAATCTTTGTTTTAGCAAAAACGGACAGTGCGGAACCCAAAAGCATTCCCGCAATCCAGTATCCGGCTATCTGCTCAAACTGCACAGTGCAATAATACCAGAGATAAACAGCTTCCCTGATCAGTATTTCTTTCATTGAATCAAATATCAAGCCGAATACCGCTGATAAACGTTAACGTTTCAGGCACCCGATGATCAAAAAAAGCGCTGTGCTTCATATCAAGCGTCTCGATTGCACCCATATCTTCTTCACTCAATGCATAATCAAACACGGTAACGTTCTCAATGATCCGTTCCGGGTGGACTGATTTCTGAATAACAACCACATTCCGCTGTATAAGCCAGCGTACAATACTTTGAGCAAGCGGTTTTCGATACTTTTGTGCACGCGACCCACGCACTGCATGCTTAAAAATGTTATTTCTCCCTTCAATTTGAATGTTGCTTTCCCTCAAGAATTGCTGTGTTTCCCTTTGTCGGCAGTATGAGTGTGTTTCAATCTGATTAACAACGGGAATAACGGTATTATGGAGGATTAAATCCAATAACCGATCCGGTTGAAAGGTACTTACACCAATTGCCCGTGTTTTAGCTGCCTGATACAGTTCTTCCATTGCCTGCCATGACCCGTACCGATCACCGAACGGTTGATCTATCAGGGAGATATCAAGACAATCTCCCTGCAATCGGTTCAGGGATTTTTCACAAGCTTTTTTGGTGTTCCCGTATCCGGCATCCTGCACCCGCGGTTTCGTCTTAATACACAGTTCGTCACCTGCAGTACCGCTTTTTTTGATTGCACTCCCGACTGCCTCCTCGTTGCTATATGAAACAGCGCTATCAATCAAGCTGCAGCCGGTGCGGAGAGCTTGATACCCGCTTTGTTCACATATATTCGGATTGGTGGTCTGAAAAATGCCGAACCCGCGTATCGGCATATTCACCCCATTGTTCAAACGCAGCTGATTCATACGGTTCCTCCGTGTATTAATGTTCTTTTCTCTCGATATTTTTAACTATCAAGGTGGACCAGTTGATAGTTTAAACTTCCCAAGCCGATTTTTGCTGCATGGTTAAGGGTGAGCAGACCGTTGCGGGATTCGATTCGTTGTATGAGCGATCTCCCGTCTGGTGCCGCATACACGAGATCAACCGAAGCTTTATCCAGTGCAACCGGATCGAGGGACGAAAGTATTCCAATGTCATGCATATCCGGCTCGGCGGGGTTTGAAGAACAATCGCAATCGACCGATAAACGGTTCATAACATTGATATAGAGAATCTGTTCTCCCCGGTCGTCTGCGACTGATTGTGCCGCTTCAGCCATCGATTCAAGAAAGGCATTTTGCTGTCCGCCCCACGGGTTCGTTCTGCTCGCTCCGGCGCTGTGAATCCAACTCTTGCCTGCCGGAGACGCAATACCGATAGACATATTCTTGATTGCCCCGCCGAAGCCCCCCATTGCATGTCCTTTGAAGTGCGAAAGGATAACCCAGAAGTCGTAATTCTTATAGTGAGACCCGACGATATTTTCCTTGAGATGGGTGCCGTTTTTCACGGGGAGTTTTGTTTCACCGTCGGCATCTAAAATATCTACCTGAGCAATAGCGGTAAAGCCGTGATCTCTCGCTGCTTGCCGATGTGCAACGGTGCTTGCTCGGCGGCCCCCGTATGCGGTGTTACTCTCCACGAGGGCGCCGTTTACTGATTGCACAAAGTCTTTGATAAGAGCCGGCTGCAGAAAATTCCGTCCCCCCGGTTCTCCGGTGCTGATTTTAACCGCCACCCGTCCCCGTGCGTCCCGCTTTAAAGCTTTAAAGACCGCTTCCAATCCGGCGGGACTGATGTCGCGGGTAAAATATACCGCCGGCGTTCCCCCCGCAGCCGCAGGCGCTTGAGAATCTTCATGTACATCTTCAGCGGGCGCACCATTGCTCGGTGCGTTAATAACGGCGGGGTCTCCAAATCCGCTCAGCACTATGACGGCGCCGGCGCTGAGACACAAAGTTATCAGCAGCGATAACCGTAACGTTAATTGTTTCATCTTTAATATTCCTCTTGTTCGTTAAGATACCGTGTAGAGTTAACTCCAAGTCAAGCGGATATTCAAAAAAAAACGCTTTTTTTCTCTGCACAGTATGCACAAGTTTCTTTGATCAGCTTTGCCTTTGTGCCAAGCCCTGTTCATACCGTGCTATTTTTCCGTCAAGCCGCTCAAGGGTCTTGTGCAGTTCCTCTATCCGCACTGCAAGCTGCTTTCGTTGTTCGATCAGCAGCATTTTTCTCGTGTCAACCGTCCCGTCTCCCTGACGGGAAAGCCTCAAATATTCTGTGAGAACCTCAATAGAAAGTCCTGCTTGCCGCATACATTTGGCAAATTCAACCCACCGGCAATCTTCTTCAGTATAATCTCTCACACCGCTTTTTTTCCGGTTCACCGAAGGAATCAAGCCAATCCGCTCATAATAGCGGAGCGTATCCGGTGAAAGGTCATACCTTTTCCCCACTTCAGTTATAGTCATTTGTTTCTCCTCGTTCTTTTTAATATACAGCGCCGTATTAACACTCTGTTAAGCATAGGTCCGAGTCCCCCGTTCTGTCAAAAGCGCTTCATAAGCGCAGACCGCCGAACGCTCTGCACCGCCAGCGCACATCCCCGCACCCCGACCAGTTCCCCCCTCTTCTTTAAAAGATTTTTAAAAAGGGCTTTGAGGGTCTTAAAATGGGCTTTGAGAGTTCCGAAAATATTTTTAAGAGTCCTGAAAATGTTTTTAAGAGTCCTAAAAATGTTTTAGAGAGTTCTAAAAATGTTTTTAAGAGTCCTGAAAAAGCTTTAGAGAGTTCTAAAAAAGTTTTAGGGAATTCCGAAAAAGTTTTTGAGAGTTCCGAAAAAGTTTTTAAGAGTCCTGAAAATGTTTTTAAGAGTTCCGAAAAAGTTTTAGAGAGTTCTAAAAATGTTTTTAAGAGTCCTAAAAATATTTTAGGGAATTCCGAAAAAGTCTTAGAGAGTCCTAAAAAAGCTTTAGAGAGTTCTAAAAAAGCTTTAGAGAGTTCCAAAAAATCTTTAGAGAGTTCCGAAAATGTTTTTAAGAGTCTTGAAAAAGATTTAGAGAGTTCCGAAAAAGATTTAGAGAGTCCTGAAAATATTTTAGAGAGTTCCGAAAATATTTTAGAGAGTTCCGAAAAAGTTTTAGGGAATTCCGAAAAAGCTTTTGAGAGTTCCGAAAATGTTTTTAAGAGTCCTGAAAAAGTTTTATGGAGTTCCGAAAATGTCTTAGTGAGTTCCGAAAATGTCTTAGGGAGTTCCAAAAAATCTTTAGGGAATTCCGAAAAAGTCTTAGAGAGTCCTAAAAAAGATTTAGAGAGTTCTAAAAAAGTTTTAAAGAATACTAAAAAAGATTTAGAGAGTCCTAAAAATGTTTTATGGAGTTCCGAAAATGTCTTAGGGAGTTCCAAAAAATCTTTAGAGAGTTCCGAAAAAGATTTAGAGAGTCCTGAAAAAGTTTTTGAGAGTCCTGAAAAAGTTTTTGAGAGTCCTGAAAAAGATTTAGAGAGTTCCGAAAAAGATTTAGAGAGTCCTAAAAAATCTTTAGGGAATTCCAAAAAAGCTTTAGAGAGTCCTAAAAAATCTTTAGGGAATTCCAAAAAATCTTTAGAGAGTTCCGAAAATGTTTTTAAGAATCCTGAAAATGTTTTAGGGAGTTCTAAAAATATTTTTGAGAGTTCTAAAAAAGTTTTATGGAGTTCCGAAAAATCTTTAGAGAGTTCTGAAAAAATTTTAAAGAATCCTAAAAAAGATTTAGAGAATCCTAAAAAAGATTTAGGGCGTCCTGAAAAAGTTTTATGGAGTTCCGAAAAAGTTTTATGGAGTTCCAAAAAATCTTTAGAGAGTTCCAAAAAATCTTTAGAGAGTTCTAAAAAAGTTTTAAAGAATCCTAAAAAAGATTTAGAGAGTCCTAAAAATGTTTTATGGAGTTCCGAAAATGTCTTAGGGAGTTCCGAAAAAGATTTAGAGAGTTCCGAAAAAGATTTAGAGAGTCCTGAAAAAGTTTTTGAGAGTCCTGAAAAAGTTTTTGAGAGTCCTGAAAAAGCTTTAGGGCGTCCTGAAAAAGTTTTAAAGAATCCTAAAAAAGATTTAGAGAATCCTAAAAAAGATTTAGAGAGTTCTGAAAAAGTCTTAGGGGAATCCGCCCGTTTTATTCGGAGGTCTATCTCCAAGCTGTTGGGGTCTGTCCCTCTTGGTCGGGAATCTGTCTGTTTTGTTTGGAGGTCTATCCCCCTTGATCGAGAATCCACTTGTTTTGTTCAGAGGTTTGTCCCCCTTGATCGAGAATCTGTCTGTTTTGTTCAGAGGTCTGTCCCCAAGCTGTTGGGGTCTATCCCCCTTGGTCGAGAATCTGTCTGTTTTATTCGGAGGTCTGTCCCCAAGCTGTCGACGTCTGTCCCCGTCCTTCACAGCTTGCCGGATCAGCGCCATAATCACTATGATTCCAACAAGTGTTAAAAATCAGCACTCAAAAGAAACTATTGTTCAAGCGTTTTGTTTTATAGTGAAGAAGTTAGCCGCCTTAAACGGGAAAAAACAAAGGAGACGTATGGAAGGAATCACACAGAAGAACGATCAAACGGAAAGAATAGGGACGGGGAATATCGGAAGACTGCTCATTGAATTCTCCGTCCCTGCAATTATTGGGATGTTTGTCAACGCGATCTACAATATCGTTGACCGCATATATGTTGGGCAAGGGGTTGATCCGCTAGGCATTGCGGGAATCACCGTTGCAATGCCGTTGATGATGGTACTTATGGCTTCGTCAATGCTTGTGGGAATCGGTGCAAATTCGCTCTTCTCTATCCGTCTTGGAGAAGGCCGCCGGGAAGAAGTTGAAAAAATTATGGGGCATGCACTCCTCCTGCTGATCCTGATCCCCAGCACCGTTATTATCGTCAGCCTTATATTCTTTGATGATATTATTCTGCATATTCTCGGTGCAAGTCCCGCCGTATTCCCCTATTGCAAAGATTATCTCGAAATTATTCTCTATGGAGGAATATTCAGCGCAATCGGTCCGGGACTCAATCATTTTATCCGCTCAGACGGACACCCGCGCACATCAATGGTAACGCAGCTTATCGGCGCCGGTATCAATATCGTCCTTGATCCGATTTTTATCTTCGGATTCAACTTGGGAATAGCCGGCGCAGCGTGGGCAACGGTTATTTCTCAGTTCATTTCATTTGTATGGGTTATGGCATACTTCAATTCAAAGTACACGAAACTACGCTTCAGTCTGAAGAATATGCGGCCGAAGCTGCCGCTCATCGGGAATATTCTCGTTATCGGCCTTGCTCCCTTTACGATGCAGATAGCTATGAGTTTTGTCAGTGTACTGCAAAACCATGCGCTTGATTCCTACGGCGGAGACACGGCGGTTTCTGCAATGGGGATTTCCTACAGCATTATGGTCGTTTTCTTCATGCCCTTAATGGGATTGAACCAAGGCGCTCAACCGATTATCGGCTACAATTACGGTGCAAAACAGTACGGCCGCGTAAAAAAGACGTTTAAAATAGCTGTACTGAGTGCGACTGTATTTATGACCTTCTGTTTCATCGTTATACAGCTCTTCCCCCGCGTGTTTATTGGATTATTTCACAGCGAAGAAGGTCCGCTTATGGACATGGGCGTCTATTGTGTGCGGGTAACGACTCTCTTGTTTCCTGTACTTGGCTTCCAAGTGTTCGCATCAAGTTATTTTCAAGCAATTGGAAAAGCACTTCAAGGAACAATATTAGGCATATCAAGGCAACTCCTTTTATATATACCGCTGCTTATGTTTTTACCGCCAGTCTTTGGTTTAGAGGGAGTATTTTTTGCAGCTCCTATAGCAGATTTTTTCGCGGTTGTACTGACAGCTTTGTTTATGCTTAAAGAATTAAAACGTTTAAACCTTTTAATACGTACACATGGACAGACAGAAACCGGGTGATTGAGCGCACGATATTCCGCTTCTGTGCAGAGTCCGCGCAGCATGCTGCTACCATTGTTTTGCTTCAACCCACTGTGCTTCGTCCCACAGATCAACTATACTGTCAATCCGCTGCTGGGCAATACGTATGTAGCTTGAATCGCGCTCTATGCCGATAAAGTTCCTCCCCAGCTTTTTTGCAACAGCGCCGGTCGTTCCCGTTCCGAAAAAAGGGTCAAGAATGAGGTCATCTTTATTTGTTGTAGATAAAATGACCCGCTTCAACAGTTCTTCAGGTTTTTGGGTTGAATGAGCTTTCTTACCGTCCGTACCCTTTATCCGCTCTCCTCCAACACACAGTCCAATCCGCCACACAGATGTCATCTGCTTTCCGCCGTTGTACCGTTTCATAATATGATGGTTAAACGTATACTTTTTGCTCTTTTCACTCTTCGAACACCACAGCAATGTTTCAGTTGCGTTGGTAAACCGGGTGCCTAAAAAGTTGGGCATGGGGTTTAGTTTGTACCACGTAACATTATTGAGTATCCAAAAGCCGAGGTTAAGCATAATAGTTCCCACCCGGAATATATTATGATAAGAACCAATAACCCACATCGAACCGGTTTCTTTGAGTATTCTGCGGCATTCACTCAGCCATGCGGTGCAAAATACGTCGTATTCTGCAAAAGAATTGAATTTGTCCCAATAGTCTTTAACACCGTCTACTTTGCTATTGTTTGGTCTGTAAAGCACCGTTTTCAACTGCATATTATAGGGGGGGTCAGCAAAAATAAGATCCGCCGCATTATCAGGGATTTTTTTTAATTCTTCAATACAATTCCCGTGAATTATGGTATTTACCGTCATAGTATAACGATATACTACGGAGCGCATGTTTGAGAAGGAAGAAGTCATGCACGTTATCCGCTATACGTGGGAGTTTCCCCTTAGCCGTATTTTTCTAAAATATGTACATATTCCTGAGTCGTTTCAGATTCAAAGAAGCGGTTTTCGTCTTTATCGGCTTTAAACCGTTGGTAAATTTTTGATGCACATCCATATTTTCCGTATTTTTTCATAATTTTTTTCACAGTAGCAGCCTGCATAAGCCCTTCATTATTATAGCTCACAAAAATATATTTAAAGTGCGCATGCTTTAAAAGGTCTTCAAATGCATGCAGCACAGTCGTATAACTGCAATATCGTGATTTTTTATATACCGGCAAGCCTGTTTTTCCGTGCGGTTCAAAAGAATGGTACTGTGCAATTGTATTCAGTACATGATAATTAGCGCCATACTGTCGGGTATTATACGGCGGATCTACGTACAAAATGTCGCCGAATATATCGTTCTGTTTAATTAACTGATTACTGTCTACATTAAAAGCTCTATGGGTATTACTGTTAATACTAAAGAGTGCCGGTTCAAGTACCAACGCTTTTTGTGCTGTTTTTTTGAGTTTTTTCAGAAAAGCCCCGTATACCGAAGCTGTATTTGCAATTTTATCGGCAGATTCTAATAAACTTGCTAAAAGAAAAAAGTAGAGGTCCTCGCTAATAGCCTGTCTTATGTACCAATCTTCAATCTTTTGCCGCATAGTGTCTATTTTTTTCCCATTTTGTTCTGAAAAATACAGCCTTCCGCACCCTCCATTAACACTGTACTGCTTAAAGATAAAGCCGGTATCAATCAGCGGTAATCTATTCAGTTCGTCAATATATGTCAATATATGCGGTATTTCCCGGTGATTCTCAATATAATTTCTAATTAACACATAACTGTAATATTCAAAATCATTTGCAATTATCTTTTTGACTTCATGTTTAAACGCACGGCTAATAGCTCCGGTTCCGGCAAATAGGTCACAGAATATTTTATCCGATAGATCATATCCAACAACGGAATAAATAGTCGTTTTAATAAAATCTGACAGTTTCTGTTTTGATCCGATATAATTCATAGTGAATACTCGATTTTTCAACAAGGTATGCGCTGTGAGCAAGTAAGCAGAAAGTCTATCAAAGTGTTGCTGTTTAGACAATGTATTCCGCGCGCTTATCGTTTTTTTAAATACTTGACATACACGTGTCTATCACGAATCCTTATCTTTATGAATATTTTTACCGTTGCGCCGATATTTTCGGATTATATGATTCTTCAGCGGGACACAACTGTCCGCGTGTGGGGAACGGGGACTGACGGAGACCGTATCGAAGTGAAGGTTGGAACAAGCGTATCACAAGCTACTGTGCGTGATAACCGGTGGACATGCAGTATAGCTCCGCAACGTGCGGGAACAACCGGATTTTTAACCGTGAGTAACGGTAGTATGCAGTTATCGTTTCACGACGTTCTCTTCGGTGACGTGTGGCTTGCGGGCGGACAGTCAAATATGGAACTTGAATTGCAGCACTGTTTGAACGGCAGTGCAGAGCTTGCAGACTCTGCCCACCCTTCTATCCGCTTTTATCAGGTACTCAAACGCTCCTTTGTTGATGACGCGTTTGAAGTTGAAGAAAAAAAGAACAGGTGGCAGGTGTGCGGTCCGGAAACCGCTGCACAGTTGAGCGCGGTTGCGTATTTTTTTGCACGGAATATCAACGCTGAAACCGGCATTCCCATCGGGATTATCAATTGCAATTGGGGCGGAACGTCAATCAGCGCATGGATGAGTGAACAAAAGCTCGCAAAAACCGTCGCCGGACAACAGTATCTTGACGAATATGCAAAGCTTGTTGGTGACAAAACAGACGAACAATACGATCAAGAAATAGAAGCTTATTTCAACGATTGGCGTGCATGGGACGAGCGGGTACAAACATGCCGCACGCACGATCCGGCAGTGTCATGGGAGGTTCTCAATGCAGTGTGCGGAGAATGTCCGTGGCCGCAACCAGCGGGCAAGAAAAGTCCGTACCGTCCGGCAAATCTCTACCATGCAATGATTCGGCGGGTCGCACCGTTTAGTCTTAAAGGCTTTTTATACTATCAAGGGGAAGAAGATTGGAATAGAGCTAATGACTATGGGGAGATGCTGCGGGATCTTATTGATCAGTGGCGGACAGATTGGGCAGACGACAGTTTGCCGTTTTTATTCGTGCAGCTTCCTATGTATGCGTCACACGCCGACGTTGAAGCAGGACTGGAAAAAGACGAAAGCTGGCAGATTTTACGGGAGAATCAGTATAAAGTTTCGCGCACCGTTGCCAATACCGGGCTTGCAGTGATTATTGACTGTGGAGAGTTTGATAATATCCATCCGCTTGACAAACAAACGGTCGGCTTTCGTCTTGCTTTGCACGCATTAAAAAAAGTATACGGTTATGACTGTGAAGCTGACGGACCGATATTCCGCCGATTTGAACGAGAAGCAGGCGCCATTCGGCTCTATTTTGATCATGCAATCGGAGGATTAGAAGCGCGGGGAGTTTTAAAATCGTTTGAAGTTGCCGGTGCGGACGGTATACTTCATCCCGCCCATGCGCGTATTGAACGGAACACGGTGATCCTCACGTCGCCTGACGTGCAAGAACCGGAACATGCGCGGTATGCATGGATTAAATATGGTCCAACGCCTTTATATGGAAAAAACGGTATCCCTGCTATGCCTTTTAGAACTTAAAGTACAAATCCGGAACTTTTTCGCCAACTACCGCAAGTTCCGGCTATTTAATATGCTATTAAGGTATTTTGTATGGATGTATTACAATTTTCCTTATTCATTTTATCATGTATATGATCTTTATAATAATAAGTGATACTGCTATTTATTTTTTTTAAAATATTTCTTACCGTTTTCTCGGTATGTATTTCATTATGTATTGGTATTTTTTGTACTTCCCATTCATTTATTCCATATATAAAACTGGTATACGATGTAATGTCTGTTATGGTATTTATTGCCCATGCACCTTCAGAATTAAATGTTTTTTTTGTTGCACTAAAACTTAAGGTAAAAAATTGTCCTTCATCGCTGGTTATAACATAAAAACTATGAAAAACCAATGGCGTCCTTTGTATATGTACCGCTAATGCCCGTCGTGTATATGCGGATATAGTATATTTTTCCGGTGTTGTAAGGATTTTTTTTAAATATTCTTGTACCATATTTTCGTTTTTTAATATTTCTTCTCCATCATAATCAAGGGTTAAGAGATACATACCAGCTTGAAGTGCTGAACATGAAACTCCAAATACAAAAATAAAAACGAATACTATGGTATGGAATCTCACTTTAATTACCTCAATTGTTTTTCAATTACACTGTAATACTTGACTATGTGTCAAGAGATTTTTTGATTATTTTTCAAAACCTTGATTAAGGTCTGTCCCCCTAGTGACCAAACATTAAAGACATGTCTTCAAGCCTCCATGACATGTCTTCAAATCTTAATGGTATTGAAGTTTTGTTATTGTGGAGAAACAGCCCTCACGCCTGAGCGACAGATACAACATTTTCTTCATGAAAATCATTCAGATTCTTGATTGAGGCTCACAATGCTATCTACAGGACAAGAAAAAATAATACCTCCGGCCGGAGTAGTAATACCAAAATTCTTGCTTACTGCTTGCATAATTATATTTTTTTGTTCACGCCGGGTAACAATGAGAATAATTTCACGCTCTTCTTGTACTGAAGCACCAAACACTTTGACGCTTCCCCGGTTTGCAAGTCCCCGTGCATTCATAACGGTACCGCCGCGCGCTCCTGCTTCTCGTGCGGTCGTCATAAATGCATCGCTATGTCCTTGATTGATAATGGCAATGATCAGATCATTTGAAATCGGTTTTTTATCTTTTTCCATTTTTTCTGTTCCCCGTATTGGAAATAATTTGAAATTCCTCAAACTTTGATTAAATATAAGGAGTGCAGGGTTATTTATGCTGGAAAGCGGTACGGTAAACGCAATACCCGCACCGAAACTGCGCCGTCCCAATATTTTATGTACTCCCTTGATAAGGGTTGGTACGGTCGTTTTCCGTTCAATGCACAAAACGACAGCTTTTTCACTCTCCCCGATACCGAGCGTGTTCAGAATGTCCGAGGGAGCTGTCCCCATTCCCTTCCGGACAAAGTGGAAGCGAATGTGTGCCTGAGCAAAAACTTTTGATACAGCTTCGGATTTATCCCAATCAATGATGACAAAAAAGAGTCTGAGAGGGTCTTGTATTACAGCCGCCATCACCATACCTCCGCAAAATCAACGATAAGACTTGGGTCGCCCAAATCTAAGCCGGCAAGTTCTTTCACAGTTTGTTCGTCGTGAGTCTTTAGCTTGGTGCCATAAATTAATCCCATACCTTGAATAACAATGAGCGGAGCAAGGGCAACCATAGCAACTATGCCGAAAGCATTCGTCATGAGATCACGTCCTGACCCACTGCAAACTCCCATAGCAAGCGGTAATAAGAAGGTCGAGGTCATCGGTCCGGAACAAACGCCTCCGGAGTCAAATGCAATCCCGGTAAATATTTTTGGAACAAAAAAAGTCAAAATAAGAGAAAACGTATAGCCGGGAATTAAAATCCACATAATGGGAATACCGAGGAGAATGCGCGTCATGGTAATTGCAAGTGCCGCAGCCATGCCGATAGATAAGCCGCGGTTCATAATCTTTTGTGAAATGGCTCCGGACGAAATATCTTCAACTTGTTTATTCAGTACATGGACTGCAGGCTCAGCAGCAACGATAAAGTACCCAACAATCATGCTAAACGGTACTAAAATCCATTTAAAAGGGGATGCAGCTAAATATTCTCCTAATAGTTGTCCAACCGGAATAAAACCAACGGAAACACCGGTCAAAAAAACGACCAGTCCAATAAAAGTATAGATAAATCCCATAATAATCCGGCTTATTTGAGATTTTTTGAACCGCCGGGAAATAAGTTGAAAGATAATAAAAAAGCCGATGATAGCAGCTAATGCGACCATAACTTCCTGAGCTGTATGCGGTATTGCTTCAACAAAAACAAGTACTACATCGCGGGACGTTTCAACCTCAGGCACTGAACTCAATGCAATATTCATCTCCGAAGGATTATAAAAAATACCGAGTATTAATACCATTAAAATCGGTCCAATACTGCAAAGTGATACAAGCCCGAAACTGTCATCCTGTGAATTCTTGTCGCTGCGGATTGAAGCAACTCCAACACCCATTGATAAAATAAACGGAACTGTAATGGGACCGGTGGTCACACCGCCGGAATCAAAGGCAACAGGAATAAAAGCATTGGGAGCAAAATATGCGGTAATGAATGTTATTCCATAAAAAATGAGAAGTAAGACAAAAAGCGGAATTTTGAACAAAGTTCTCAACACAGCAACGACAAGAAAAAGTCCAACGCCAATCCCGACAGTAATGATCAGTACCATTGAAGGAATCGAGGATACTTGCCGAGCAAGCACCTGCAAATCAGGTTCTGCGACGGTTATCACTAAACCCATTATAAAACTAATGAGTATGACGATAAAAATTCCCAGTATCTTACTCGACAGTCCGGCTATTTTTGTAAGCTGTATGCCGAGTCCTTCCCCCATGGGCATCATTGCCATATCAGCTCCCATCGTAAAAAAGCCCATTCCAATAATGAGAAGAGCTGCTCCACCGAGGAACATTAACACTGTCCCGGTGGGAATAGAAACAAGCAATACACTTGCAATTAGTACTATTACCGTGATAGGAAGTACTGAACTGAAAGCTTCCATTATTTTTTTGACTAATTCTTTATTCATGCTTAGTTAAGGCTAAAGATAATCTTTTCTTATGTCAAGTCTTAGTATATGATGTAATGCATTATGTTTGTCAGGAAGAATACTTATGGATTTTAAAGATCAAATAAAAGCACTTGCTGACCGTGTTATTAAACTAAAAGACTCGGTCAAAACCGAAGAAGCAACCAAAAGTGCTTTTATATTACCTTTTATAAAAGAATTAGGGTATGATATATTTGACCCGCTAGAAGTTATTCCAGAATTTGTTGCCGATGTTGGTATTATTAAACAAGGAGAAAAAGTTGATTATGCAATTATGCGTAATGGAGAATCTATTGTATTAATTGAATGTAAATGGCATGGAAATTCTTTAAATGCAAAAAATGAATCACAGTTGTGCCAGTATTTTCATGCAACAAAAGCAAAATTTGCCATTTTAACAAACGGTATTGAGTATCAATTCTTTTCTGATCTGCTTGAACTGAATAAAATGGACGAAAAACCTTTTTTTTGTATTCGATATTACTCAAAAGAAAGACAATCAAATTGAAGAATTAAAAAAATTTCATAAATCATATTTCAATTTTGAGAATATTCTTAATTCTGCAAACGAACTAAAGTATACGAATGAGTTACGGCAACTTTTTGCTCATGAATTAAACAATCCCACATTAGATTTTGTACAGTTTTTTGCTCGACAAGTTTATCCAGGACGTTTAACGCAAAAAGTAACTGATATGTTTTCTGAATTAATTAAAAAATCTTTTGCACAATATTTAAATGATATTGTAACAGATAGATTACAAACTGCTTTAGAAGCGGAATCAGAAAAGCAAAAGTCTGAAAAAATATTGGAAGATTTAGAAAAACAGTCGCCACCGCCAGCAAACACAAAAGTTAATCCAAAAATTGTTACAACTCAAGAAGAATTGGATGCATTTCGTATTATTCCAAGCGATTGGATGTTCAAAAACTAAACCCGAGCATATTACATACCGTGACGCTCAGTCTTATTTTTCTGTATTTTTTGACAGTAACAACCGTAAGCCTATTTGTCGTCTTTATTTAACTGATAAAAAGAAACAAATTGGTATTCTCGATACTGATCGTAAAGAATCAAAATTTGATATGGAAAGTATTGAAAATATTTATGATCATTCAGAAGCTTTGATTAACATCATTGAATTTTACAGCAATTTTACTTAATACTATTTTTTACTGGGTAAATATTGGCTCAAAGATCGAGATAACTTGTGGCAGGACTTGTTCGATGCATCCTTTTACACTTGCTCCTGCTGCATTTTTATGCCCTCCACCGCCAAAATGAACGGCAGCAACAGCAGCAACATCTATTTCATTCAATGACCGAAACCCAAGAGTACATGTTTCTGGTGTATCTTGACGTATCAAGACAGTAACTTCGACTCCTTTTATCGATTGCGTTAACTGGTATAACGTATCTGAATCACGGCTTTCAAAGCCAAAAACAATACGATCTTTATATTTTTCTGTACCAATAATAAGTTTTCCTCCAAAGTATGATTTACACCGTGAAAGAATCTTCGCTACCAGTAATCGGGACTTAAGAGTTTTTCCTTCATAAATACGTTGAAAGATACGTTTAGGGCTTGCTCCAGCTTTAACCATGCGGGCAGCAGCTTCAAAATGACGTTCACTGCCGATATCAAGATGACGAAAAAACCCGGTGTCCGTACATAAACCTAAAAAGAGTAGTTCCGCTTCGTCGACAGTTAATTGAAGCCCCAGAGCTTCAATAACTGCTAAGATCATAACAGTTGCTGCAGGAGCAGAGCTATCCAGAAAAACGGGAGCACTTGCGGTACTCGCATTGAGCGTAACCGTTATATGATGATCAATAATAGCTAATGGTAATGGTGCGAGCAGCACAGCTTTTTGACCAATTCGGCGCAGTGATGAACAATCAACCATTATCACGTTTGTTCCATCTAATTCCAAAGGAAACGGTGAAAAGCGATCTTTGTATTCTGTTAATTCTGTTCGTTTGAAGGGTCCGTCTGAGTAAGCTACCGCCTCTTTTCCAAGCCGGCGAAGAGCGCTAACCAGTGCAAGTTGACTTCCAGCACAATCCCCATCAGGTTCTTCGTGCCCAACAACAAGAAATTTATTTCCTTTATAGATAAAATCACATAACTCGGGTGGAACTACTATCATATATAATTTAAAAATAACCATCCTGCCCTCTGATAAAGAGGGCTTATAAAAACTACAATATTCTTAGAAACCCTAAGGATGGCTGAAGATTTATTGACCAGGAAGCTGGAAAGTCAGTCTTAGATCATCGGCATCTAATACTTCTTGAAATACATCATCAAGATCGATATCCCTTTCAATAAATCCCCATGATGAATGTCCGCGTTCAGGACGTACATAAAGCCGAACATGGTCAAACACCCCTTCTTTATAGAAGATAGTCAAATGGGGCCACACATTTCCTGGCGCCAAATTGACAAGATCAATTTTAGGTGCTTGTCTTTCTTCAGCTTCTCCTGAAGGAGATAACCATTCGATAGGCAAGTAAGCCCATTCAAGCTCCCAGTCTTGCCCCCGATATAGAATTGCAAAACCTCTCATGTGTGAGTATATCCGCTCAATAGGCATATCAACATAATAGAAGGTAGACTGCGTCCCCTGTATCTCTTGAGCATAAAGCGGAATACCAGCTAGGATTGCAAACAAAATAATTGAAAAACCTAGTTTTTTCATGTAAACCTCCAAGTCAAATTCACAATTAGCTTTTTAAGCATAGCATGCCCCTTATCTTTATGCAAGAGGTTTAGCGTTTTACAACGGTATATTTTTCTTTAGTTACCGTTACATCATATATCCCTTCACTTAATCTGACCGAAAACCGTACTTTTTCCCATGCTTCAGGGAGCCGCGGAGTTATTTTTATCTGTTTGTGTTCGATAGAAAATCCGCAAAAACCTTGAATCGCAATCATCCACGCACCGCCATTTGCAGCAGGGTGTGTTCCGCTCCTGTGTTTCGGTTCTCCCTTCACATCAAATTCAGCATTTTCTCTAAAGTAGCAATATGCACGGTCAAGTTCTCCAATGTCACAACAAATAAGCGCGTTCATAGTTGTTGAAAGGTTTGAATTATGTTCAGTTCGTGGCTCATAAAATTCAAGCGTAGCTTTTTTAGTAGAAAAGCTGTAATTATGAGGAAATAAAGCTAACAGAGCGACAGTATCAGCTTGTTTTATAATTTGAGTTGGTACAGCTACGCCGACTCCCGCTCCCCAATATTCTTGAGGGTGTTTCAGTCGTGAACGAACATTATCAATAGAACAAGATTCTAAATGGAAATAACCGTCAAATTGTTCAATAATATTTTGAGCATTCGGCATTTTTTGATAGAGGTGCGGAATAACCGTTTTTAAAAACATTAAATCTTCGTCAAAGTGGAGTCTTTCTACCGTGCTATGTGCAAAATCCGGCTCTTCCCACCGAAGCATATCAGCATAGTCTTTTACTGTGTTAAACACAAATAAAACCATTGCATTGGTAAAAGCGTTATTATGAACACGCTCGTGATATTCATCCGGACCAACGACATCAAGAATTTCAAACCTTTTATACCGCGGTGAATAATATATATACGATAAATAAAACCGGGTACATTCTAATATAACTTCAAAAGCGCCTTCTAATAAAATTGACCACTCTCCTGTCCAATCAATATATTTTTTTATCATATAAACAATATCTGCATTAATATGAATCTGTTTATCACGAAAATACGTCCGAATAGGTCGTTCTGTCCATACATCAACGACACTAAAATCGGAACAAGCATCAATACCGGTTTCTTGACTTTCCCGTGCATAAAATGCTCCTTGATAGCCATATTCAGACGCTTTTTGTTTGGCGCTCGGTAACGTACGAATCCGGTATCGAATAAATTTCGCAACCATATCCGGTTCTGTCGCTAAAAAATAGGGAAATACGGTGAGTTCTGTATCCCAGCATACTGCTCCTTTGTGCATTTGTCCGGAGAGTCCGTGTACCGGTATTGCATTATCACCGGAATGTCGCGGCGCATGACAGTGCAATTGGTACATACTGTAGCGCAAACAACATTGAGCTTCATCGTCCCCCTCGATAATAACGTCGCCTGTCTTCCAAATCGAATCCCATTTTTCACAGTGCGTTTCAAAAAGTGAATCCCAACCGGCATTGAATGCTTGAGAAACGGTTGCATTTGCATTAACAATCGGATTACCCGGATCTAAAACAGAAAAAACCGCTCCATATACGGTACACTGCACCGCTGTGTGTGCAGGTAGTTCATAATGATATACTTTAAAAATACCGGTGGGCGATTGTTCGACAGTAAACGGAATATGCGGAGAAAAAGTAATACCGCACGCAATTCCTAATACAATTTGTTTTTCTACTGTGACACATTGAAGATTCAACGTTGTTTCAGTAAGAACAGTATGAAACGTTTCAAGGTGCGGACCGTTGAGATCGTGAACTGCTCCGTTAATGCCGATTTTTATTGTTATATGAACATTTTGATCGCTGCTTATCGTGTGACGCGCGCACATTCTGTGGATATAATCACGGTCAACAAACCGTTCCGATTGAAGATTAACAATACTATCATTAATTGCCCACGCACTTGAGCGCATGTATTTTCCATAACGGAAGTCGAGCGATTGCTCATGAATAAGTACCGAATCACTATCAAGACTCAATTTTGTCCCTTCTACAACGATATTTATGAAGAGAGGATCCGGCACATTGACCGGTTCGCGGATTTTATCACCGTCATATAAACCGCTTATGATAGTTGCCGGCAGCAGAGACGGTTCCGAATCATCCGGCACTCCCCGGCGGCCTATGTAGCCATTTCCGGTAAAAAGCCTATTACCAGTCTGTAATAAATCGCCCGTTGTGATACTGTTATCCACAATAGTCCATTCTTTGATAGTATATAGCAACACGCGCTCCTTAAATTCACGGATATTTATAATCTCTTCCGGTAATTCCTCAAATGAAAACCCACAGGACAAACCTGTGGGATGAAATTCATTAGCAATAGTTCAATACTAATATGGAAGCTCAAAAGGCTCAAGGAGGGAAAAGAGGACAGACCTCAAGGGGACTGTCCCATTTCCAGAAAAGCAAGAAACCTTCTTCTCACCTTATGAATTACAAACGGTTAGCTGTGAATACCTTCTCATACAGACCGCTGTTCTTGAAGGGGGACAGACCTCAAAGGGGAAAGTCCCCTTTCGGCTTGGAAAAACAAGGAATCTTCTTCTCACCCTATGAATCACAAACGGTTAGCTGCGGATACCTTCGTACAGATCGCTGTTCTTGAAGGGGACAGACCTCAAAGAGGACAGTCCCCCTTCCGACTCGGAAAAGCGGGAAATCTTCTTCTCACCCTATGAATCACAAACGGTTAGCTGCGAATACCTTCTCGTACAGACCTTTGTTCTTAGAAAGGGGACAGACCTCAAAGAACTGTCCCTCTTCGGCTTGTAGACCGCTGTTCTTGAAGGGGGACAGACCTCAAAGAGGACAGTCCCCCTTCCGACTCGGAAAAGCGGGAAATCTTCTTCTCACCCTATGAATCACAAACGGTTAGCTGCGGATACCTTCGTACAGACCGCTGTTCTTGAAGGGGACAGACCTCAAAGGGGAAAGTCCCCTTTCGGCTTGGAAGAATAGCAATATGACCTGGAAGTATAGCAATATGACCTGGAAGTATAGCAATATGACTTGGAAGTATAGCAATATGACTTGGAAGTATAGCAATATGACTTGGAAGTATAACAATCCAATCAGGAGGGGGGGGGGGGGAGCTTTGCTTTGTTAAAAAACTTTGAACAAGCCAAAACCCAAGGCTTCTCTCCGAGTTCACATACAAATTTTTCAAATTTTTAAGGAGGAAAAAAATTGCGGGGGACAGACCCCCGCAAAAATACCGTAGTTAGTTAAGGAGCAATATATTTTTCTATTCGTTCATTAATAATTGCTTGTGCGCCTGTTGCTAACCAATCAGCAATAGCAGCGTCATACAGCCGATCAAAATCTTGCGGACTGCATGTGATTACTTGACTGTAGATAGTAACCCCTTTGTTGTTCAGATTTGCTGCATACTGCCCTGCAACTGTCAAAGGTGATTTGGTACTGATAGCCGGTAAAGGACGTGCATTCCTCATTGACAGCCGATAAGCTTCAGCAACAAGATCGGCCGGCCACGAATAACCGTTTGCTATTGCGCGAATATTTTCATCTTCACTGCCAAGGAACAAGCCGTTCATCATAGGAGTGTAATCAATATTTTGTGCACTGTTTTGAATCCACCCTTGCCCTGCCGTAGGATTCAATTTTGGAATACCGTCAACGAGAGTGTGAACGATGCCTTCCGGACCGGTCTGAATGAAGTGGTAATTCTCATATTTTGCAAGCCAATTGAGGTATCGCATTGCAGCGTCCGGATTTTTAGAAGCAGCAGGAATAAAATAAAATACGCCGATAACATCGTAGGCTGGTTTGTGCGTAAGTCCATCGGAACTTGTGATGCAATCAACGGGTACAAAATTTGCCGTAGGAATATTTTTCTGTAAATTGCTTAAGATACCGTTCGGTTCGCGGTAAATTGCGTCCCACGTTGATTCAAATGCACCGACAACACCGCTTTGAAGAACGGTGAGGTTATCTTCTCCTTTGTAGAGCGGAAAGTCTCTGTCAATGAGTCCATCGTTGTACATTTTGTTCACAAACCGAAGCCCTTCTTTGTATCCGGGAACCAAGAAATTCCGTTCTGCAACCAAGTTAACCCACCGGTCCCTATCGCTCAAGTTGGGATCAATAAATGATTCAATGATATTTCCTGCGGTCCAATCAACCCGGTCACCCATAAGGGTAAAGGGAATGACTCTGTTTCTTCCGACATTACCGGGATCTCTGTCTCTAAATGCAACAAGCGCATCATAGAACTCCTGCGTTGTTTTCGGTAACGGTAACCCAAGCCGGTCAAGCCAGTCTTTGCGGATAAAAATATTCCGCATTGCCGTATTCATACGGCGGGAGGTGAGCGCATAAATTTTATTTGTTTCATTGTCGCGCTGCCGCTCAATGAGCCGCTTCCCGCGCCGCGCCGGATCGGGACCCAAGAATGCATTGAGGTCTTTAAGTGTTGTATCAATGTACGGAGAAACATCATATAAGCCGCCTCGTGACTGCCAGTTGGTAATATTATCAGCCGAATAGGTGATACAGACGTCAGGCGGTGTGCCTGCTGCCATCAAGTTGACTAATGCCTCGGTTTCTGTCCATCTCGGCACCGCGACAAAGCTAACGTCAATATTCTCATCTTTGAGTATCTTTTCTTTGATCCACCGAGTCCATTGATTGTCTGTGGGGTTTGTTTTGCCCCCGTCAGTTCCGCGGTCAAAAATTTCCACCGAAATTTTGACCGGAGCTCCGGTCCGGCTGCCGGTTGAAGAACGGCCCTGCGACCCTTCTGCAAAAACTACCGTACTCATCACTGCTAACGCAATAAGTACTCCAAAAAATCGTTTCATAGAAACCTCCAAAAAAATTATATCTATCCTTTTACCGCACCGATTGTTACACCAGCGATAAAATACCGTTGTAGCCATGGATATACAATTAAAATAGGCACCGTTGCAAACATAACAGCCGCTGCTTTCATGCCGTCGCTTGCCGCCGGTATACCTCCGGCCGTTCCCTCCTGTATTGAAACTTCGATAGAAGCAAGATTATTGATAATGTTGTACAGTTTGAGCTGAATAGGGTGATACTGTGCAGCAGACGTTAAATATAACAGGGCATCTGAAAAGCCGTTCCACCGGCCGACTGCATAGAACAGTGCCAACGTAGCTAAAACCGGAGCCGAAAGCGGTAAATAGATCCGTATCAGCACCGTAAAGGGATTGGCACCGTCTAATTCAGCAGATTCGCGGAGCGAGAGCGGAACCCCATAGAAAAAACTCCGCAAAATAATCATGTTAAAAACAGAAAGACAGTTCGGCAAAATGAGTACCAGCGGGTTGTTTAACAGATTTAAATTCTTCATAAGAATATAATTCGGTATTGTTCCTGCACTAAAATACATAGTAAAAATGATTAAGGTATTGATAACTTGTTTCCCTTTCAGTTCATCGTAGGTAAGCGGATAAGCGCACAACACGGTTATTGCTAACGAAACGAGCGTACAAATAACGGTTAATATTGCCGTCCACGCCATAGAACGGGAAAATGAAGGGTCAAGAAATACATACCGGTACGATTCTAAGGTGGGATTCTTCGGGATAAACCCAACTTGACGGTTGATAATTGACAAGGGATCGCTTAACGAGCGGGCGAGTATATTAAGCATAGGAAGTACGCACAGTAAAATAACGAGTAAACAACCGAGCGCGATGCACATGTCACCGAATTTTCTTGATTTTGATTTAATCATAATTACCACACTCCCCGTTCTCCGGATTTCTTCGCAATAGTATTCGCTGCTACCAAGAAGATAACGCAAATAACCGATTGGAAAAGTCCAATGGCTGCCGTATATGAAAATTGATTTGAACGTATACCAACCCGATAAACCATCGTACTAATAACATCTGCAACTTCCATAACGGTTGGATTTGCCATAGTATACGGACGATCAAATTCACTCCCAAGAATACGCCCTAAATTCATAATTAATAAGACCACGATAGTGGGACGTAAGCCCGGTAAGGTCACGTGCCAAATTTTTCCCCACCGTCCTGCACCGTCAACTTCAGCAGCTTCGTAAATTTCAGGATTAATACCGGTAATAGCTGCTAAGTAAATAATTGTTCCCCAACCCATTTCTTTCCAGACACCGATCCCAATATAGGAACCTACCCATAAATTGTTTTCCATTAAAAAGTTTATAGGCGGAAGCCCCAGTTGCCCAAGGCTGATATTTACCACACCGCTTCCTAGTGCAAATAATTGATTCGCAATACCGCTAATGATAATCCACGAAAGGAAATGTGGCAAGTACACAACTGTTTGAGTAAATTTCTTATACCGTTGAAAGGGCAGCTCATTTAAAAGAATGGCTAAAATAATCGGCGCGGGAAAGCCGACTATCAAATCTAAGATATTCAGCCACAGGGTGTTCCGTACCGCATAGAAAAATGTTCTATCGGTGAATGCTTTTTGAAACCACTCGAATCCAACCCAATCGGAAGCCCATACCCCTCGGAAAATATTATAATCTTTGAACGCAATAACAATATTTGTCATAGGTACGTATCGAAAGAGAATAAAAAAAGCCATTGGGGGGAGGAGCATCGCATAGAGAATCCAGTTCCGCTTAATATACTTCAATCGTTCACCGTTTTTTTGTACCATAAAGCCTCCTGTAATGAATTGAATTGTACTACCAGAATTTAAGTCCGTCAAATATTTTTTTATAAAAACATGGACAGACCCCAAAACGGAGACAAAAAGGGGGACAGACCTCGAATCAAACAGGCGGATTCGATTAACGGGGACAGACCTCGAATCAAACAGGCGGATTCGACTAACGGGGACAGACCTCGAATCAAACAGGCGGATTCGATTAACGGGGACAGACCTCAAATTCACAGACTTTTGTGAATCAAAACGAGCTATAACTCCGTTAACTTTGTATGGCACGAAAAAAAAGAGGAAATACCGCTTACGGTTATACCTATTATGTTACCTTTGAAATAAACCGATGGTTAATGGAACTCAAAAATCCCATTATTAAAGCTCTTTTTATGCAGATTATCGCTGAAGCGCACAAAAAGTATGCGTTTAACCTGTGGAATTTCTGTATTATGGATAATCATATTCACTTTCTTATAACACCAGAGAAAGGCGTTAGCCTTTCTCTGATCATAAAATGGATAAAAATGGTTTTTGCTATTCGGTGGAACCGGTTACACAGAGTGAAGGGTCATTTGTGGGGAGACAGATTCCATGCACGGGTGATTAAGAATAGAGAGGATTTCCTCAGAGTATTCCAATACATCAACGAGAATCCGGTAAAAGCCGGGTTGGTGACCCACGCGAAGGAATGGGTATTCGGCGGGTTATATCATTATATTCACAAGATTGTTCGTATTGTGACACCATTCTCAGACTTCCTCGCTCAGGTCTTTACTGCGGATTTCGGCTAAGGGGACAGACCCCTTAGCGGCTGTTATTAAAAGGTTAAGGAACAACCGCGCTGACGATTTCGCCCCACGGTCCCTTTTCACCCTTTGCGTTTTCCCAGCGCACACAGATATACACGCGCTTCCCCCGCTGTCCTTCATTGAAATTCAGCGTATACGGAGACTTTGTCGTAAACTCGGAATGAATCAGTTCTTCTACCTCAACCGGCGGATTTTCGGTGAAATCCCAGCGTACCTCGGCTCCGTGAACACCGTCAGGCTTCCCGTGCCGAGCGCTTCCTTGATCGTGAAAGTTCACGATTAGTTGCCGAAACTGCGACAGATCGATTTCAAACTCCGGTCTCGTAGACGGCGGCGGCACCGGCGTGTGCGTTGTGTCGTGCAACGGCAAGCCCATGTTCACTCTATCGCTGTTCGTGACCGCATCATTATAGGCAAGGTGTGCTTTGACAAAATGGCGCAATGCCTTTTCGAGCGCATCTCTCGCCTCATTTTTGCTCACGATGTCCGCTCTATTGTGGCTTGGATTTTGCGCCTTCTGATAGGCGGCTTCAAAGACGCTGAACAAGTCTTGAAGCACCGTCAGCACCGCCTGATCGATGCCGAATTCTGTGAGGTGCAAAACTATATACAAAATAAGAGTCCGCGCCCATTCCAGAAAATCTCCTGCCTTTCTGGGTATATAATCCGTACTCATACCATCCTCCTTGGTATGTATAACCATGTCCTTTAAAGGTTTTAATATTTTAAAGGACACCATTAAAGATATTTTTAAAGATTATACTCTGTTTTTTCCACAAAGCAAAGCTTTATAGAAGGGTCTCGTTGCTAGAGACAAGGGTCTCGTTGCTAGAGACAAGAGTCTCGTTGCTAGAGACAAGGGTCTTGTTGCTAGAGACAAGGGTCTTGTTGCTAGAGACAAGGGTCTCGTTGCTAGAGACAAGAGTCTTGTTGCTAGAGACAAGGGTCTTGTTGCTAGAGACAAGGGTCTTGTTGCTAGAGACAACAGCAAGAGGTCTGTCCCCCTTCGAGGGCTGGGGATATGCCTGTTCGGCTTGAGGTCTGTCCTCTTAAATAAAAAAGATTGCTATTCTTCTGGGCTAGATTGCTATTCTTCTGGTGACAAGGGGACAGACCCCAAAGTGGATCTGTCCGCCGTTGTACCTGTTGGTTCGGGGTCTGTCTTCGGAGGTCTGTCCCCTTAACAAAAAAAAACCGGCTCCCCAAGGGAAAGCCGGCTGAAAATCCTTAATGCGAGCTTATTCTTTTGTTTTGATGAATACTCCTCCCATGAAAGTTAATGTTTTACCGTCAAGTGACAGGACATACAGATAACTTACCTCATCTTCAGTTGTGGGACTGGTTTGCTTAAGTTTTAATGTTTTACCGTCGGCAGTAAACGTTCCTTTTGATTCTTCTTTCCATGTGCCGTCTGTTTGTTTTTCTTTAACGGTATAATTACCATCATCAAATATATACCGCATATAATTCGAGGCTTCCCACGTTCCCTGCAAGTTATATTCGGGGTCAAACGAGCAGCTTACTGCAAACAGCAGTACCATAACACCAAAAAATCCATACCAAGCTTTATTTTTCATAGAAGCTTTTCCTTCCGTAGTTTTTTAACAGCTCATTGCGGAGCTTGAACAATAAAAAAACCGGCTAACAGCCGATTATAACGCACCGCACAACAGAGAACTTGAGAATGGTATTAATAATAAATAAGCTTAGAAATTCATGGGGGGGGGGGGGGAATTAATATACCTATAACTACTGCTATACATTATCTTCCCCTCCTTTTTAAGACATACAAAAAAACGTTTGCTGACAGTGACACTGTCTGAAAGGTACTATACCGTACCTTATGCACAATGACAATATTTTTCCGAAAAATTTTTTGAAAACGGGAAACGGAGGTCTGTCCCCGCTTCCCGTTTGTTCGGAGTCTGAGGTCTGTCCCCGTTTCCGTTGGGTTCGGGGATTTGTCCCCAGAGGTCTGTCCCCGCTTGCTGTTTGGTTCGGAGTCTGAGGTCTGTCCCCTTAGAGGTCTGCCTGTTAGTTCGGAGGTCTGTCCCCGCTTCCCGTTTGTTCGGAGTCTGAGGTCTGCCCCAGAGGTCTGTCCCCGCTTGCTGTTTGTTCGGGCTGAGGTCTGTCCCCGTTTCCGTTGGGTTCGGGGGGTCTGTCCCCAGAGGTCTGTCCCCGCTTGCTGTTTGTTCGGGCTGAGGTCTGTCCCTGTTTGCCGTTGGGTTCGGGGTCTGAGGTCTGTCCCAGAAGTCTGTCCCCAGAGGGTTCGGGGGTCTGTCCCCGTTTGCCGTTTGTGGTTCGTGGATTTGTCCCCAGAGGTCTGTCCCCGCTTGCTGTTTGGTTCGGGGTTTACCCAGAGGTCTGTCCCCGCTTGCTGTTTGTTCGGAGTCTGAGGTCTGTCCCCCTAGAGGTCTGCCTGTTAGTTCGGAGGTCTGTCCCCATGCCCGTTTCCCGGTTCGTGGATTTGTCCCCAAAGGTCTGTCCCCGTTTCCCGTTTGTTCGGGGTCTGAGGTCTGTCCCCCAAAGGTCTGTCCCCGCTTGCTGTTTGTTCGGAGTCTGAGGTCTGTCCCCCCAGAGGTCTGTCCCCGCTTGCTGTTTGATTCGGAGGTCTGTCCCCGCTTCCCGCTTGTTCGGGGTCTGAGGTCTGTCCCCATGCTTGATACTTTCCGCTGCTTCTTGTATAATCCTTCTAAAGTTGAGACAAAACGGAGAGACGTTTGACTACTGGACAGACGGTAATTTTGCAAAGGAGGTGGGCTAAAAAGCCTACGGTGTTTTGTTCCAAAGTTAAGACTTTGGGCTTCCACGCCGTTTTTTTTCTATGACACTTGAAGAATTACGTGCTTTGAGAGAATCAAAAAAAGGGGATCTCAAGCGGCGCGACGTTGAAGGAAAAGATATTCAAGTTATTGTTGGTATGGGAACCTGTGGCATTGCAGCAGGGGCAAAAGTGACCTTGGACACGTTTTTAAAGTCACTTGAACAACATAACCTTGTCGATTCGGTACTCGTACGTCAGACCGGATGTATGGGCTTGTGCCATTCAGAGCCGACAGTTGAAGTAATCGTGCCGGGAATGCCGACTGTCATCTATGGAAATGTTAATCCGTCTGTAACAGAGGAAATTGTAAAGACTCACCTTATTGGCAAACATCTCCTTGATAAGCATATCTTAGACCGGCCTGCTATCGATATTATGAAAGGTTAAAATAATGGCATACAATCACTTTATTTTATGCTGCGGCGGGACCGCGTGCGAGTCAAACAAAGGCGTTGAAATCTATAAGAATTTAATTGCTGAATCAAAGGCGCAGCAGGTAAGCGATCAAGTACAGATCGTACAAACCGGTTGCTTTGGTTTTTGTGAAGGCGGTCCGATTGTCAAGGTGCTTCCTGAAGAATCGTTCTATGTGAACGTGAAACCCGAAGACGTACAGGAAATCATTGCTGAACAAATTATCAAAGGCCGTGAAGTTCCGCGCCTCCTCTATAATCCTACAGCTCAAAAACAAAAAATCCGTGCGATTGAAGATATTGAGTTTTATCAAAAACAAGTCCGGGTAGTGCTGCGGAATTGCGGGGTTATTAATCCTGAAAGCATTGATGAATATATCGCACGGGACGGCTATGTTGCCTTAGAAAAAGTCCTGTTAGCTATGAAACCGGAAGAGGTAATTGCCGAGCTTAAAACGTCCGGACTGCGCGGCCGCGGGGGAGCAGGCTTCCCTACATGGTTAAAATGGGACCTCACCCGAAAGTCTTCAGGCGACATAAAGTATGTTATCTGTAATGCGGACGAAGGGGATCCGGGCGCCTATATGGATCGCTCGACAATTGAAGGAGACCCGCACTCAGTCATTGAAGCTATGATCGTCTGCGGCCATACTATCGGCGCTCATCAAGGTTTTGTATACATTCGTGCTGAATATCCGCTTGCCGTTGATCGGCTTAAGATTGCCCTCAACCAAGCTAAAGAATACGGCTTGCTCGGAACTAATATCCTGGGGTCCGGTTTTGATTTTGATATTGAAATCCGCCTCGGTGCCGGTGCTTTTGTCTGCGGTGAAGAAACTGCTTTGATTAAGTCTATTGAAGGTCAGCGCGGTATGCCGATTCCGAAACCGCCGTTTCCTGCTCAACAGGGTCTGTGGGGAAAGCCGACCGTTATTAATAATGTTGAAACCTTAGCAAATATTCCCGTTATTTTGACAAAAGGGGGAGCATGGCTGGCAAAAATCGGTACGGAAAAATCAAAAGGCACAAAAGTTTTTGCACTCACCGGCAAAGTGAAAAATTCCGGACTTGTTGAAGTCCCCATGGGAACAACCTTAAGAGAAATTATCTTTGAGATCGGCGGCGGTATCAAGAACGGCAAAAAATTTAAAGGAGTTCAAACGGGCGGTCCTTCAGGCGGTATTTTAACTGAAGCAGTGCTGGATACTCCCATTGATTATGAAAGTTTAACGGCAATGGGTTCTATGATGGGTTCAGGCGGTATGATTGTTATGGACGAAGACGACTGTGCCGTTGATGTTGCCCGTTTCTATATGGATTTTTGTGTTGATGAATCGTGCGGAAAATGTTCTCCATGCCGTATCGGCACCACGCAAGTATTAAACATCCTTAAAAAAATTACCAACGGTAATGGAGAAGAATCTGACTTAAACAAGCTTGAAAATATCGGGAATACGATGACTCGCGCGTCGTTGTGTATGCTTGGCGGTTCAGCGGCAAATCCAACCCTTTCGACCATTAAGAATTTCCGTGACGAGTATTTAGAACATATTCATGACAAAAAATGCCGTGCCGGTAAATGTAAGCAATTGGTACATTACCACATCATTGCTGATAAATGTAAAGGGTGTACCGTTTGTGCGCGTAAATGCCCCGTTCCCTGTATTACCGGAGAAAGAGGGAAAGCGCACGCGATTGATCAGTCACGGTGTGTTAAATGTGGAGAATGTTTAAAGAGCTGCAAATTTGGTGCAGTGGTAAAAGCCTAAATAAGGAGTCTTGATTATGGTAAATATTAAAATAAATAGTATTCCCGTTCAAGTTGAAGAAGGCTCGTCTATCCTAAACGCTGCGAAACTAGTCAACGTAAAAATTCCTACGTTGTGCTACAGTCCAGACTTGCCTCCGTGGGGGGCATGCGGGTTATGTATTGTCCGTATGGAAGGGTCTGCAAAAACGGTGCGCGCATGTACAACGCCTGTTTCTGAAGGTATGAGTGTTCTCACCCATGACCCTGAAATCATTGCAGTACGCCGGACGGTTCTGGAGTTAATTCTTTCAAATCATCCCAATGACTGTCTCCAATGTCCGCGGAACGGAAGCTGTGAGTTACAAACATTGGCGTCTGAATTTGGAATCCGTGAAGCTTCCCCCTTCCAAAAAATTTCTTTCAACCGGCAGATAGACGATTCGAATCCTTCTATCGTTATCAATCCGGAAAAATGTGTTCGCTGCGGCCGGTGCGTCAAGGTATGTCAAGAAGTACAAAATGTATGGGCGCTTGAATTTATGGGGCGCGGGATCAAGAGTACTATCTCTCCTGCTGCTGGAATGTTACTGGGAGAAAGTCCCTGTATTAAATGCGGTCAATGCGCGTCACACTGTCCCGTCGGTGCGCTCTATGAAAAAGATGACACCGTTCAATTGTGGTCTGCGTTGCAAGATCCTTCTGTCCACACTGTCGTACAAATTGCCCCAGCAGTTCGGGTTGCTCTTGCGGAAAAATTCGGTTTGCCGCCGGGTACCCTGATTACTAAAAAGATCTATGCTGCACTGCGGAAAATTGGGTTTAAAACCGTGTTTGATACGAACTTTTCTGCTGATTTGACCATTATGGAGGAAGCAACAGAACTGGTCAAACGACTCAAAGATCCTTCGTCAACACTCCCACTGATTACCAGTTGCTGCCCGGCATGGGTTGATTATCTCGAAAAATATTATCCTGATATGATTCCTAATTTCTCGACGGCAAAATCGCCGCAACAGATGATGGGAGCAATTATTAAAACGTATTGGGCGCAAAAAGCAAAAATTAATCCTGCAAACATCGTTTCTGTATCTGTTATGCCATGTACAGCAAAAAAATTTGAAATTAAGCGCAATGATGATATGAAAAGCGCCGGTTTTGGCTACGATGTTGATATTGCAATTACGACCCGCGGTTTGGCGCGTATGATTAAGCAAGCCGGCATTGAACTGCTGAAATTACCGGACGAAGAAGCTGATCACCCGCTTGGACCTTATACCGGAGCAGGAACAATATTTGGTGTAACGGGCGGTGTTATGGAAGCTGCTGTGCGCAGTGCGTACCATTTTGCAACCGGTAAAGAACTTGAAGAAGTGAACTTTTTTCCTGCCCGCGGCTTAGGCGGCGTTAAAGAAGGAGAAGTTGACTTGGATGGTACAAAGATCCGCATTGCCGTTGCACATCAAATGGGAAATATTTCTGCTGTTTTGAACAAAATCCGCGCTGCTCGTGATGCAGGACAAGAACCTCCCTATCATTTTGTTGAAGTTATGGCGTGCCGCGGCGGCTGTGTTGCTGGTGGTGGTCAACCCTACGGTATCAATGATGCTATTCGGTATCAGCGGACGAACGGTTTATATACGGACGACCAAAATGCTGAACGCCGATGCTCACATAATAACCCTTATATTGCCCAATTATATACTGATTTCTTAGGTAACCCAGGAAGTCACAAGTCGCATGCGTTACTGCATACTCATTACGAAAACCGTCCGCTGTACTTGAAATAATATCTGGGAGTTTTAACTAACTCCCAGAACGTTTAATTTCCGCGGATAATATAGTTATCTTTCCGCGGTGCTGCTATAGGAAGCGGTCCCGCGGGATAACCGACGATACAATGCCCCACACCGATATACTGTTCCCCCAAACCCCATTTTCTCAGGAGAAACTGTCCTTCAGGGCTCGCAAAAACCTCTTTAGCACGGTGAATCCAGCACCCGCCAAGCCCAAGAGCAGCAATAGCATTAAGTAAATTTCCAATGACTAAAGAACCGTCCTCAACCGGCGTTGGTTTTGTTTTATCCACGAGAATATTTAGAAGCGTCGGGGCGCCGAAGAACGGGTGACTTGAAGGCCTATTGAGTACCCGTTCATTCAGTTTTTCAATCTGCTCGATTAATGCAGAATCTTGAACAACAACGATAACCGGAGATTGAGAACCTCCTCCCGTTGGAGCAAATGTTCCTGCTTCTAAAATAGCTTCTAACGCTTCATCTTTAATTTGTTCAGGTTTATATGCTCGCACACTCCGACGATCTTTTAGGTCTTGTAAAGTCGTTTTCATAACATGTCTCCTCTTTAATTACCGCTGGGACAAGCCCAGCGGATTCTATATAGTTACACGGCTGGAAGGTAGTTTTCACTGCTCCAATTAGCTGGTTAAGGCAACCTGTTTCAATTACACGATTAGCATGATTAACTGCGTTCCGCTTCCGTATTTCTGAGCATAGATCGCCCTTGACCTACGGTCAAGAGGAAGGTGCATGACTACGGTTCACCTCACAGGCAGTGGGTGTTTTTCCATAGATTTCTAGTTTATTATTTAAGGTATTTTTGAGGATTTACGGTAGCACCATCTTTATACACGGTAAAATGCAAATGAGGACCAGTGCTTTGTCCGGTACTTCCAACTTTACCGATCTCTTGTCCTGAGTCAACGTAGCTGCCCTCTTTTACGGATATTTTACTCAAATGCCCATACAGTGTTTTATACCCAGCACCATGCGTAATAGTGACATGGTTTCCATACACTCCATTATACCCCGTAAACGATACTCTTCCTGCCATTGAGGCATAGACCGGAGTGCCGTATGGAGCGCCAATGTCCAAACCTGCATGAAACAATCTCCGATTACTCCCAAAAGGATCGGGTCTTGAACCGTACGGTGACGTAATACGGTGTACTGTTGTCGGCCACTTAAAGAGGAGACCGGTGATTTCAAGGAACGTCGTCTTATCGAGTTTAGCACCGGGAATGAATAATGTTTCGCCTGCTGCTATGCCTTTATCCTGTTGAGAAAATATTTCATTTGCAATGATAATAGATTCGACCGTTACCCCTTGTTCTTCAGCGATTTTTGCAAGCGTTTTTTCAGATTTAACCTGATATAAAATGCCGTCTTGATTAGGAATCTGTAATGTCTGTCCTATTTGAAGGGTTCTATCATTGATAATATTATTCACCGATAAAATTGTTCCAGCACTCAGACCGAACTGGAGAGCAATTCTTCCGGGAATATCACCGTGCCGCACGACATATTCGCTGTAAAGCAGCACTCGTGCTTGATTATATTCTTCCGGTTCCGGTATGCTGTTCTGATCATCTTCTTCATCAATAGGTATTGCGTCTGCTGCCGGTTCAGTAAAAGCATCTTCGGAATAAGAATATGAATAACCGCCAACTCCATCGGTTTCCCACGCTTCAACGTCTCCAGAATACAGTTCATGCGAGATAAGAGGGGTGGAAAAGAATTTCAAGAGAACAACAATGGAAACGCCCAAGAAGAAAAAACTTGCAACAACAATTCTGCCGAATTTTCTTTTTATTATCAAAATACTACGCAATGGAAAACCCCTACTTTATGGAAAAATGAAAATCCACAGGCTCGTCTGTGGATGAACTGTGGTCATGCACCGCTCACCATGCCAATCGTAGCAATTGGGGCAGGCATTCCGTCAATTGGAGAAGCGATAACCACCGTTCCAGCCGTGCAGCTAGGTACAAGCCGCTGAGCTTGTCCCAGCGGGAGGTGAACCTGCCATTAATAAACCAAATTCTGCCGGTGAAGATGCCGGTTCTAAAATACCGGCTATAGCTCCTTCCGTAACGATAGCAATTCGATCACACATTGACCGTAATTCTTCCAATTCACTAGAAATCATTATAATAGTTGTTCCAGCTTTATGGTTATATGCTGCTAAGGTGTCAAGAACAATTTTTTTTGCCCCAACATCAATACCGCGCGTCGGTTCACTCACCAATAAAAGCCGCGGCTGAAGCGCAAATGCGCGTGCCAAACAAATTTTTTGTTGATTACCTCCGGACAGCTCTTTTGCTGTTTGATGTGGACCCGTACATTTGATTGCCAAATTGTTGATATATTCTTGAGCTACTGCACGCATAGCTTTTTCATCCCTTAATTTAAAAAGTCCGCCGCAGTATGCCTTTAAATAAGCTCCGTGTACTTGCATCGCTCCAAAGGCAATGTTCCAATAAAGACTTTCGTCTAACAGGAGACCAACTCCCCGGCGGTCTTCGGACACAAAAGCCATTCCTGTGTTGAGTGAAGCTGAAGGATTTTCTAAGGGAATAGGCTGTCCGTCTAATAAAACAAGTCCGCCCGCAGCGCATAAGCCCATAATACCGTTCGGAATCCCTAATTTTCCTTGTCCTGCAAGCCCGCCAATGCCGAAAATTTCTCCTTTCCGTACTGAAAAAGATACGTTTCGTACTGTTTCACCGGGCATATCAACCCACAAATGTTCAACTTTGAGGAGATCGTCACCGAATTCCCGTGCGGTTGAACGGCGTTTGGATTCTCCTACCGTGCGCCCAACCATCCATGTTGCAATATCTTGAACACTTACAGACCTATTCTCAATGTCTTTAATAATATTTCCGTCACGGAGTACCACGATTCTGTCAGCAAGAGCTACTATTTCGTGCAGCCGATGTGAAATAAAAATAATGGCAATTCCTTCTGAGGCAAGTTTTTTTATTGCTGAAAGGAGAATCTCTGCTTCGCTTTCTGTGAGTACTGCTGTCGGTTCGTCAAGGACTAACAGTTTTACCTGTTCACGGCTGATTTCCCGTGCGATTTCCGTGAATTGTTTGTGACCGACCGGCATTTCTGAAACAATAATGCGCGGGTCAATAGATACATTTAATTTTGCTATTGCGTGAACTGCTTTTTGTATTATCTGTTCGTGTTGCAGGGTTTCAAGCCGTTTCCCAAAAATAAAAGAACCAATATTCTGTGTGCTTGCCTCACGGTTGAGCGATATATTTTCTGCCGCATTAAACCCCGGTATCAACGAAAATTCTTGGTGTACTAATGCTATTCCTGCATCTAAGGCATCAAACGGGCTTTTGAAAAAAACTTTTTCACCATTCAAATACAGCGCACCTTCATAGCCTCCGGAACTGATAATATCAGGCATGCCGAAAAGAATATGCATGAGCGTTGTTTTTCCTGCCCCATTTTCTCCAACCAACCCGACAATTTCTCCTGCCCGTACCGAGAAACTTACTCCAGAAAGCACCGTGGTTCCATAAAAGCTTTTAGAAACATTTTCTAATCGAAGAAAACTGTTTTCTTCCATTTACTCTACCTTAAAGCGGGCAACTTCCCGTACCAAAATGTTCGTATTTTCTTTATTGTTATCGCTAATATCACTTACTTTATTAACAGCAATGTTGATCTGTTCTGCCCCTGCAGACATTTCACTCATACCTTGAGAGATTTTCTGCGTTACCGATTCAAGCCCTTCACTCTCGTGAATCACTTGAGTGCTTCCTTCAAACATTTGAATAGCACCTTCTTTAACTTTTTGCGTTAAGTCATTTAATCGGCCAACGGACTCCAAAACTTCTCTGCTCCCCTTCCCCTGTTCTTCCATAGCATTGCGGATATTTTCTTCTTGTTCAGACACCTTCCGTACTTTTGTATCGATATCTTCAAATCTGTTTAACACGTCGTCCGTTGAGAGCGTGATTTTATCAATGGAGTTCTTTATTTTCTTCAGTACTGTTGAGATAGTCTTGGACTGTTCGCCGGAACTTTCTGCGAGTTTTCGGATTTCGTCTGCAACAACGGCAAAACCTTTTCCTGCTTCTCCCGCATGGGCAGCTTCAATGGCAGCATTCATAGAAAGTAAATTTGTTTGACTTGCTATGCTTTCCATGACCGCATTGATTTCCAACAGTCCTTCAGATTCACGGGCAATTCCTTGAATATCAGCGGCTACTTCTTCTAAACCGTTGCGACCGATTTCAGAAGCATCCGATAAATCTTCTACGTTCCTCGTATTTTGTACCAGCGTTTGGGTAACTGATTGAATATTTGCCAGCATTTCTTCTATAGCTGAAGACGACTGAGCAACGCTTTCTGTTTGCTGTTCGATAATGTCATTCAGTTCGCTGATGTTTACCGTGATGTGCTTCATCGTTGCATTGGTTTCGGTAATACTTGCAGATTGGGTCGTAATTTGTTCTTTAATGTTGTGTATATTCGACGTAATTTGATTGATTGCCGCTGCCGTTTCGGTTGTATTTGACGCAAGTTCATTTCCAACATCAAACAGTACCACCGATTGATTCTTAATAACCATGATCAAACCCTTAAGGTTTTCTACCATTTTGTTAAAGTATTGAGCTAAATCGCCAATCTCATCTTTAGAGTTAACCTTAATTGACTTTGTTAAATCTCCTTCGGCAACATCTTTCACCCGGTTAACTAAGTGGGAAATAGGTCGTACAATACGGGAAACAATAAAGAGCATAATTATTTCCACGACGAAAAGGAGTATTATATTGATGATAACCACGAACCTGGTCATTGACTGCACCACATCCATAGCTGCAGCTTCCGGTACAACGGTAGCAAAAATCCACGGTGTGTCGGTATTCCCTATAGCAAGCGGATAAACACTGAATATACCGCCTTCGGCATTGAAGATATGGTTTTTATTATCTTTGACAACTTGCATAAATTGATCTGCATATCCTGCTCCTGCTTCCCCATAAGATGCAATTAACCCGTCCTGCACAAATTTTCCAACCCTCGCCGGATCTGATTGGGCAACGGTGAAACCCTTATTTGATACCAGAAAAGACATACTGTTTTCATACGGCTGTATCGTTTCTATAATTGCTTGAGACGGTGCAAGATTGATATCGACCCCCACTATTCCAACGGGGTCGGTCATACCATCTTCTACAATAGGATAGAGCATCCGTACAACTACTACTTGTTGACCGCCTATATCTTGAAACGCAGGTTCAACGACCGTCGGCTGAGTAGGGATAGCATTCAAATACCGAGCTGCATCATAAAAAGCAGACACGGTAAACCGTCCGTTTTGCACGGTGATCATGGGGACAAAATTCCCTTCCTGATCGCCTCCCCATATCGGGGTATCCCGAAAATCTTCTTCCATGCCGTCCAAAACATACGGTTCCCATACCGAGAAGAGCCGTACATAATCGCTATGCGCCCGCATAGTTGAATTTAAAATCTCTAAAAACCGAAACCGCCGCTGATCTGCTTCTATTGTGTTATATGTAGCCATTAAATCTGCAAGAGTCTGTACAGTGTTCATAACGACTGAATACTCTTTAGAAAAAGACTGAGCATACATACCCGTCAGATTTTCTATGACCGCATATATAGCTTCTTTTTGATTCGTAGTTGCTCGGACGGAAAAAACAATAGTGAGCGCTGAAGTAACGCAAAATGTTAAAACTCCTATAGTTATCCCTAGCCGTACCCTTAGTTTCATTTTGATCTTCATCCTAGAAAAATATAGGAAGAGCTTAGTCTTAAACTAAATTTTAAGTCAATCCCTAAATAGAAATGTTCGGGATTTACCTCATTCCGTGACAAGCCCGAATGATTGTACAAACCAGAAGGGCGAGTTGAAACAGCCTTTTCCCTATAAGTTAAGAGTCTCGCTTCATAAGTTAAAACAGACCTCGATTAGGGACAGACCTCAAGCCAAACGGGGACAGACCTTGACATTTCTCTCTTGATTATTCTGTACATGAGCTATACTATAGAGAAAACTTCGTAGGAAGTTTTTATTATATGGAAGTTTCGCGCATGCGCGAACTAACAAGGAGCATGTATGAAAGAAAAAGCTTGTAGTTATCCCCCGGCTAAGACATTAGTTAATAATTCCCCCCCCCCCCCATCAATCCTACCCGCATAAGAAGCTAGCTACAATAATCGGCGCACTTATTTGTGTGCTGTTCTTCTTCGGCTGTCCTGCCGATCCAGA
>JAISSB010000008.1 GCA_031273325.1 Treponema sp.
GACATTCCCGAAAGGTCTTCGGACATTCCCGAAAGGTCTTCGGACATTCCCGAAAGGTCTTCGGACATTCCCGAAAGGTCTTCGGACATTCCCGAAAGGTCTTCGGACATTCCCGAAAAGTCTTCGGACATTCCCGAAAGGTCTTATGACATCTCTGAAGAGTCTTAACAATATTCTTAGGCTTACTTACTAAAATTTTCAGAGAAGCGGAGAGTTGTCCTCTTAACTAGCTAGAGGTCTGTCCCCAAGTTTACATTCCCGAAAGGTCTTATGACATCTCTGAAGGGTCTTAACAATATTCTTAGGCTTACTTACTAAAATTTTCAGAGAAGCGGAGAGTTGTCCTCTTAACTAGCTAGAGGTCTGTCCCCAAGTTTAACATTCCCGAAAGGTCTTGTGACATCTCCGAAGAGTCTTAACAATATTCTTAGGCTTCCTCGCTAAAGTTTTCAGAGAAGCAGAGAGCTGTCCTCTTAGCTAGCTAGAGGTCTGTCTCTAAGTTCAACATTCTCGTAGCAATCTTATGACATTCCCGAAGAGTCTTAACAATATTCTTAGGCTTCCTCGCTAAAGTTTTCAGAGAAGCAGAGAGCTGTCCCCTTAGCTAGCTAGAGGTCTGTCTCTAAGTTTGACATTCCCGAAGGATCTTGTGACATCTCTGAAGAGTCTTAACAATATTCTTAGGCTTACTTACTAAAATTTTCAGAGAAGCGGAGAGCTGTCCCTTAGCTAGCTAGATGTCTGTCCCTAAGTTCGACATTCTCATAGCAATCTTAAGGAATTCCGTAGCGGTCTTAAGGCATTCCGTAGCAACCTTAAGGCATTCCCGAAGAGTCTTATGACATTCCCGAAGGGTCTTAAGGCATTCCTGAAAAGTCTTAAGAGGTATCTGTGGTGCGCTTTAGCTGATCTTTTCGTCATACGTTACACGATCAGCGTTTTTCCCACCGTAAGGGGACAGACCTCTGCTTGAGCTTATTTTTTTGCTATGGCAAGGGTATACACTTTGCCGTCTTTGTCTTTTTGTACGGCTATAATATAAAAATTACTTAAAGAAGATTGTGAAACAGAACCCGTCTCACGGTTGAAACTACCCTGAGTTTCCACCGTTTCCGCATATATTCGGGTATCTGCAGACCGAACTATTGCCAGAAAAGCATTCTGGTACGAACCAATGTAGGAATCTTTTGGATTAATTCTATACGCACAACCAACTCCCACTAAAAAATCTTTAAAGCGGGGCGGGTTTTTAATCCAATTTTTTGACAGATTCCAATCAATAGAAGGAACAGAAGAACCGTCATACCGCGCCCGAACAAATATTAACCCGTCTTCACGGAGAATATCGTTGTCCGGATCGTATTTTAACTGTGCGATATACTGCGTATAAGCAGGGGGAAAATCAATCGTTCCTTCGCTTTCAATAACAAAATCTAAAAAGCTGTCTCCGACTTTTTCATTAATGCGAAACGTACCGGATACTGAATGTTCATATAATGCTACCTTTAAAGCTGCATCTTCAAGGGCAGCTTGTAGAGAATCCCGCTCAGATATTCGAGCGCCCGCAACACCAATGACAATTAATTCCTGCTGAACCGGCCGGCTATCAAAAAAATCAACGGGTGATTCCGGAGGAAAAAGACGAGAAGACGGTGTTTGACACGAGAGGATTACCCAACTGAAAAGAATAAACCGCCACATAACACCGTCCTTTTTTTATTGATATGATGGACCAAGCGAGTCCTGCGCATTCAATTTCTCTAATTCGTAATTCATTTGTTTTACCGCGTCCATAGCTTTGAATTCTGCGTATTTTGCAGCCTCATTCTCAATATACTGTGAAGCGGATTTTGCAAGATCAGATTTATTAATAAACATGACAACATAATAGGTGCCGTCGATATAATCTTCCCTATACGTCTGAACGCCCGAAAGCCGCGCCTGCGTTAACTGCCGTGATACGGACTCGTAAAAATTAAGAGCTGTTTGTTCTTCGTCTGTCCCCGCCTGCCGAGTGTAATCAGTAATCATTGCTTTAACTGTCGTATCTAACACAAAAGCTATTGATTGTTTTGCGCGTGCCTGAGCAGCGCCCTGAGCGCGGTTAAGGTCTGCCATTGTTGCGGCGCCGCGTCCAAAGATCGCATCTTCTGTTACCGGAGGATTCCGATACCAATCAGGTAAACTGGATAACCCTTGTAAATTTTTCCCCGCCTCCTCTTCTGTTTGCTGGGTACTCTTACAGCTCACCGTGATAACGGCTAATGCTAACACTACTAAGAATAAATTTTTCATATTTAGCCTCCTTATAAGTTATAGGTACTGTATAGTTAAAACAACTTTATTTCAATTGGTTGCACATTTCATCAAGAATATTTTAATATTCTCTTTTGTTGCACATTTGCCATTTACATTCTATACTATATATTAAGGATACAAATATGCCAGAATTAGATCTCAATATGCTCCGAAATATCGGCATTATGGCGCACATTGATGCAGGAAAGACGACAACAACGGAACGAATCCTTTATTTTACCGGTAAAAGTCACAAAATCGGAGAAGTTGACGACGGGGAAGCCGTCATGGATTGGATGGAACAGGAACAACAACGAGGAATTACCATTCAAAGCGCCGCAACTACTATTTATTGGAAACAGTATCATATCAATCTTATTGATACTCCCGGTCATGTTGATTTTACCGCTGAAGTGGAACGGAGTCTTCGTGTTTTGGACGGAGCTATTGCTATTTTTGACGCAGTACACGGTGTTGAACCGCAAACAGAAACAGTATGGCGTCAGGCGGAGCATTATCATGTGCCATGCATTGGGTACGTCAATAAAATGGATCGCATTGGAGCTAACTTCTTTCAAGTATTAGAAAGTATTCGTGCAAAATTAAATATCATTCCCGTTGCTGTACAACTTCCCATCGGGCAGGGAAATGATTTTGAAGGCGTCATCGACCTTATTGAGCTGTGCGAACTTCATTTTGATCCCGATTCAAACGGAGAACTTGTTATTTCCTCTCCTATTGCTCCTGAGCGTCAGGAACAAGCTCTCCAGTTAAGGGAAAGCTTAATTGATATACTTTCTACTGTTTCAGAACCGATTACCGACCGTTACCTTGCCGGAGAATCAATAGAGAGTGACTTTCTTAAAAAAGAATTGAGAAAAGCAGTGCTGAAGCGCACATTATTACCGATATATGCCGGTGCCTCCCGGCGGAATATAGGGGTGCAACCGTTAATTGATGCGGTACTTGATTTTCTTCCCGCTCCTGACGAAACAATCCCGGTTATCGGTCATACGATAAAAAACGGGCTTGAAGTTAAAATTCCCTGTGATCCGCATGCACATCCGTTAGGGCTGGTATTTAAGATTCAAAATGATCGCGAAGCCGGCAGTTTATGTTATGTGCGCGTCTATTCAGGTTCAATAAAAACCGGAGACGTTTTATTTAACATTGGAAAAAGAAAACGCGAGCGGGTAAACCGTATTTTAAGAATGCACTCCAATAAATCTGAACCGTTAGATGTTTTAACGGCAGGGGATATTGGGGTTATTATCGGCATGAAGCAAGCTCAAACAGGAGATACTGTGGGAAGTGAAGGCTGGCCGGTTATGCTTGAAAAGATGATCTTTCCGGAACCGGTTATTTCAATTTCTATTGAACCTAAAAATGTTTCAGAACAAGAAAAATTAAAAGAAGTGCTCACGATACTGTCTAAAGAAGACCCAACGTTTACAACAAAAGAAAATAAAGAAACGGGACAGTTAATTATTTCCGGAATGGGAGAATTACACCTTGATGTGTTAGTAACGCGTATTATCAAAGAGTTTAAGGTTGAGGCGCGTATCGGCAACCCGCAAGTAAGCTACCGTGAATCGGTAACAAAACCAGTTGAATATACCGAACATTTCTCACGAATTATTGCCGGTAAAGAAAATACTGCAACGTTGACGGTGCAAATTGCTCCTCAAGGGCGCGGACAAGGCAACACATATACCTGCGAAGCGCACACAAAAGACATTCCTGCCGGAATATGTGCTGCCATAGAGCGCGGCTTTACCGCTTCATTTGCGTCCGGCATAGTGCTTGGTTATCCGTGTATTGATATTGCCGTTAAGCTACTGTCTTTACAGTATTCAGAACTGAGCAGTAGTGAATTTGCTTTCGAGGCTTGTGCAAGCCGTTGTTTTGATAAAGCTTGCCGGGAAGCTGAACCGATTCTCTTAGAACCGATTATGCTTTTAAATATCATTGCGCCAAAAGATTCTATAGGCGCCGTGATGAGTCTCGTTACCCAGCGGGGCGGACAAATTTTGAGTATGGATTCAAAACAAAGCTTAGACGACATTAAAGCGCTTGCACCAATGGCAAAAATGTTCCGGTTTATGAATGATCTCCGCGGTATCAGTCAAGGAAGAGCAACGTTCACTATGGAATTTTCTCATTTTGAAAAACGTTAACCGCAGACTCCTGATCATTGCAACGGCACTCGTCAGTTTTGCATGCATCATGGCTGTCGGCGTATTAATATACCTTGATTACGATAATAACAAAGCAGTGCCGGCTATCGTTATTTCTGAAGATACTGTTCCTGAAGAACCAATACCCATTGTCGAGCCGCAGCCTGATTTTGTAACGCTCGTAGCGGCAGGGGATAATCTTTTCCATACGGTTGTGTATAATGCTTCGCTCATTGAACAGAGCTACGTGTTTGATCCGCTGTACGAGTATATTAAACCCTACATTGAGCCTGCTGATATTGCCTTTATCAATCAAGAAACAGTATTAGGGGGAGCAGCGTTTGGGCTTTCGGGCTATCCCCAGTTTAATACTCCCCAAGAGTTAGCGCAGACGCTGAGCGCAGTTGGTTTTGATATGGTCAATCATGCGACAAATCACAGTATGGATCGCGGGGAAGCCGCATTGCGTGCGACGATGACTCTCTGGGACTCGATTCCACAGGTTAAGTATCTGGGAATCCGTGCGGAGCAGGACCAAGAACCGGGCGTAGTATTGGAAAAAAATAACATCATATTTGGTTTTTTAGCCTACACGTATGGAACGAACGGTTTAGCGGTGCCGGCAGATAAACAGTATCTTGTATCGCTCATTAATAGAGAGAAAATGGCTGAAGAAATTGACGCACTGCGGCCGCGCTGCGATGTTCTTGTTGTCTCAATGCACTGGGGCGAGGAATATCAGCCGCACCAAAACGCCGGACAGGAAGCATTAGCAGCATTTTTAGCGGAGCATAAGGTTGACATTGTGCTGGGACATCACCCGCATGTGCTGCAGCCGGTTGCATTAATACCGCGGGACGGCTCTGAGCCGATGCTTTGTTTTTATTCATTAGGTAATTTTCTTTCCGCGCAGAAGCCGCTTGCAACCCTTCTCGGCGGTATTGCATACGTAAAAATACAAAAGTTTGAGTCGCACGTCAGTATAGCTGAGTATGGAGTTATTCCTACTGTAACGCATTATGAAAAGAACTATACAAATTTTCGGGTCTATCCTTTACACAGCTACTCCGAGGATCTTGCGCTCCTTCACGAACAAACCGGTCCGGCGATGCAATCGGGTTATTTTAATACGCAAGGAACCGCGCTCTTAGGGGACGTACAGATACTGTATAATCCCTTTGATCTCCGCAATGAGAACTCGGTCGGGACAGACCCCGCAAGCTAGATAAAATGAAACGACCATTTTATTAAAACCAAACGGCTGTTTTATTAAAACCAAACGACCATTTTAGAAAATCAAACGACCGTTTTAGAAAATCAAACGACCATTTTAGAAAATGAAACGACCGTTTTACAAAATCAAGCGACCGTTTTATAAAATCAAACGACCATTTTATAAAATGAAACGACCGTTTTAGAAAATGAAGCGACCGTTTTAGAAAATGAAACGACCGTTTTACAAAATGAAGCGACCATTTTATAAAATCAAACGACCGTTTTGAAAAATCAAACGACTATTTTAGAAAATGAAGCGGCTGTTTTAGAAAACTAAGCGACCGTTTTAGAAAATGAAACGACCATTTTATAAAATCACACGACCATTTTATAAAATCACACGACCGTTTTGTTAAAATGAAACGACCGTTTTAGAAAATGAAACGACCGTTTTACAAAATGAAACGACCATTTTACAAAATGAAACGACTGTTTTAGAAAATCAAACGACCATTTTAGAAAATCAAACGACCGTTTTATAAAACCAAACGACCATTTTGTTAAAATGAAACGACTGTTTTAGAAAATCAAACGACCGTTTTATTAAAATCAAACCACTGTTTTTAAAGACAACACGGGGTCTGTCTCTAAATGACAGAGGTCTGTCCCCGAATCGACAAGAGTCTGTCTTAAATGATACAGGGTCTGTTCCCCAA
>JAISSB010000009.1 GCA_031273325.1 Treponema sp.
TACCCTCAGGCCTAGGGCTTGCACGCTACCAAGCAACGTCTACTCCACGGTGTGCACGTCACACTATATACAAATCCAGTCCGTACCTCACAAGAAACACATTACGACATTTAACGGACTACACGGCGTCATATCCCAGAAGATGATACTCTTTATTTGAACGACGATAAATCCCAGAATACAGTAATCTTCATAACAGAATTAGATTCCATCCATCTCGAATTGACTCGGGGATTCTGAGAAAGTAAAAACACATACCGACCCACTGCAGTGTGGTACATACACAGAGTTGGTTTGAGAGTACAAATAAAATGGGTGGCGGGATATGCAGAAGTCATTTCCTCTTTTAGGAGCTGGCTCGGGTCCATGTCGCCGAGGAAACACACTGCCGGCTGAACAGGGAGCTCATAAAACAGCCATCAGCAGTGGATTGAGAGCACCGCATCTACCATCTTCAGGGGCGACCTGTCTATCTTAACTTCCGTTACCTATCTCTCTACACAGTAAAACCGCTAGAGCCCGAGGTTCGATTCCGGCAGGGCAACATTTTTCTCTTCACGTCGTCCAGACCGGCTCTGGGTCCCACCCAGACTCGTATCCAATGGGTACCGGGGAGCGACTCCCCCGGGACGTTAAGCTAACCAATCACCTCCACCTATTGCCGGGGTTAAGAATATATGGAGCTACACCCCCACTTCCCCATACGTGTTCATGTCGCGATGCTTAAATAATTAATCATAAAGGCAACTTTACCTTTTTTACCTTTGCACCATTTGGATAGAATTTCTGATGGAATACAGAAAAGGTAAAGCTATCCCTGTAACAGGCCGTGAAGGTCCATAGGGTTGTGAGACGTCGAGGATCCCACATTTTCTACACAATCGGCTCACAGATATGAGAGTTTTATATCGCAGTATGAGAGTTTTATATCGCAGTATGAGAGTCGTTTAACGCGGTATGAGAGTCGTTTAACGCATTATGAAAGTAGTTTAACGCATTATGAAAGTAGTTTAACGCATTATGAAAGTAGTTTAACGCATTATGAGAGTAGTTTAACGCAGTATGAGAGTCGTTTAACACAGTATGAGAGTCGTTTAACGCAGTATGTGACTTGCATATTGTAATGGGAGACTCTCATATTGTAATGGGAGACTCTCATATTACAACATGAGCGTTTTATATTACAACATGAGAGTTTTATATTACAACATGAGAGTCTTATATTACAACATGAGAGTTTTATATTACAACATGAGAGTTTTATATTACAACATGAGAGTTTTATATTACAACATGAGAGTTTTATATTACAACATGAGAGTCTTATATTACAACATGAGAGTCTCATATTACAACATGAGAGTCTCATATTACAACATGAGAGTCTTATATTACAACATGAGAGTCTCATATTACAACATGAGAGTCTCATATTACAACATGAGAGTCTCATATTACAACATGAGAGTCTCATATTACAACATGAGAGTCTCATATTGCAATGGGAGAGTCTCATATTGCAATGGGAGAGTCTCATATTGCAATGGGAGAGTCTCATATTGTAATGGGAGAGTCTCATATTGTAATGAGAGACTCTCATATCACGATAGAAAAGTTTCCCATTTTTGATTAAAAACAAGACAGACCTCAGAATCAAACTGATAGATTTCCGACGAATGGGGACAGACCTCCTTGAAGACTGTCCTCATCCATTCATAGACCTATCAGAGGTCAGAAATAGACAACCTTCTTCTTATCCATTAGTATGGCAGTAAGTCAGAAAAAGAGGAGAGAAACCATGAAAATCGGGGTTAAGCTGGTTAGTCTTATCAGTATCTTCAACATAATCGGAATTAGTATTCTTGCCGGAGTTACCGTGAGTTTGGCACACCGGGAAATCAGCAGACTTGCAGAAGAACAAGCTTACAGCCTTGCTCAGAAAGGTGCTGAAGAAATGAAAAATTGGTTCGGCATCTATGCAGATACCGCCGCCTCAGTTGCCGCTATTATGGAAGGATATAAGGAAATCAGCCCGTCCCAGCGGCGGGAGTATTTCATCCTGACAATGAAACAGACCGCCTTAGCCCACCCGGAAGTGTCCGCGGTGTATGCGAACTGGGGGGTGGACGCGTTGGATGGGATGGACGCGGATTATGCGAATACTCCCGGAACCGATGAGACCGGGCGCTTTATCACGAGCTTTACGAATACCGCCGCCGGGCCTGCTTTGGAAGCTATCGTCGGATTCCCCTTTGAGGCGGTGATGCAGGTTACCGGCGGGCATGAGTTTGTCTTTGATCCAATGACGCTGTTCTTCGGCGGCAAGAACCGCTTGGTAGCTAATATTTGTATTCCCGTGAAAGATGCCGGGGTCATGGTGGGAAGTACCGGAATATCCTTTGAGCTGTCAAATATACAGACTATTGCAGAAGGGATTAAACCCTTCGGGGATGGCTACGCGCTTGTGTTCAGCGCCGGCGGTATCGTCTCCGCCCACCCCAACCCAGACAGCCTCGGAAAGGATATGCGGGAATCTGAACGTGACACTTTCGGCGAATCTCTTGATACACTCGTTAATGCGGTTACCACCGGAAAATCTATTGCTTTTTCTGTGCCTTCCGCTGAAAGGGGGATTATGCAGTACTATGCCGTCCCTTTTACCATTGGTCAGAATCCGAAACCATGGACTCTCGTTGTCGGCGTCTCAAAGAACACAATTATGGCTCCCGTCTATCGTATGCTTCACTTCAGTATTATTATTGGCGTTCTCACCGTCCTGCTGATGTCCGCTGGTATTATTCTTATTATTAGCTATTCTATCAGCCGCCCCATAACTACTCTTTCTTCTTTGCTTAAAAACATTTCTGAAGGCGAAGGTGATCTGACTAAAACTATCACGCTTACCACACGCGACGAAATCGGCGACCTTGCCCATTACTTCAATCTTACTATAACTAAAATAAAAAAACTCGTCCTTGCTATCAAAAATGAAACAGACGGACTCTCTCTCACCGGCACTGCACTTGCCTCGAATATGACTCAAACCGCCGGTTCGATTACAGAAATTACCGCAACGATCCAAAATATCAAGACTCAAGTCGGTCGTCAACGGAAAAATGTGCAGGAAACAGGAGCAATTATGAGCAACGTTGTCGAAGGGATCGATACTTTAAATACTCAGATTCACGAACAAAGTGATTGTGTAAGCCAGTCATCCTCGGCAATAGAACAGATGTTAGCAAATATCAACAGTGTAACGCAGACCCTGATAAAGAACAGTGAGAATGTGGTTCGGCTTGCGGAATCTTCAGAAAAAGGACGCACCGGCTTGGAAACAGTCTCCGCTGACATTCAAACGATTGCCCGGGAATCGGCAGGATTATTAGAAATCAATGCGGTTATGGAAAGCATTGCAAGTCAGACAAATCTCCTTTCTATGAATGCGGCAATCGAAGCAGCCCACGCAGGAGAGAGCGGAAAAGGGTTTGCCGTCGTTGCAGACGAAATCCGAAAACTCGCAGAATCCTCCGGCGAACAGTCGAAAACTATTAGCGGTGTGTTAAAAAACATAAAAGCTTCGATAGAGAAGATTATGAGTTCAACGGATATAGTATTGCAAGGATTCACTGTGATAGGGGAAGGAGTGCGGACAGTAACAGAACAGGAAAGCAGTGTTCGTACGGCAATGGAAGAACAACGGAAAGGAAGCACCCAGATTCTCGAATCAATAAACCGGTTGTATGAGCTATCGGCTCAGGTGCAGAACGGCGCACAGACCATGCGGACAGCCAGCCACAGCGTATTTGAGGTAAGCAGAGGACTAGAGCAGATAACAGAGGAAATAGGGGACGGGATGGAAGAGATGGCGGTGGGTGCAGAAGAGATCAACGGAGCGGTCTATCGGGTTACCGAGATAAGTGGGGAAACGAAGCGGCAGATAGACACGTTGATGCAAGAAGTTTCCCGCTTTAAGGTTTCTTCATAGAGGTCTGTCTCCCTTTTGTTCAGAGGTCTGTCCCCGTTTGATTAGAGGTCTGTCCCCATTAGCAAGAATCTGTCTGTTTGATTCAGAGGTCTGTCTCTGTTTATTCGGGGTCTGTCCCCGTTGTCAGGAATCTGCCTGTATGATTCAGAGGTCTGTCCCCGTTAATCGAATCTGCCGTTCTGATTCCGGGGTCTGTCCCCCATTGTCCTTGTGATTCAGAGGTCTGTCCCCATTTGTCAGGAATCTGTCTGTTTTGTTTGGAGGTTTGTCCCTGAAAAGCCTGTTCCTCCTAGAGGGATGTCTCCCTTTAAATAGTGAACGAGTTCTGTTCAGAAGTGAATTATCAGGGCTTGGAGAGCCGACATGTACTAAAAATCTCTCTCATACTTGAGGTTTGTCCTTTCCGCACAAAACATTTCCCTAACAAACAAAAGAACAAAAGCTGTCTACTGTCCTTTTAATATGTGAGTTAAGAGGCTTGATATTAAGAAGATAGACCTTTGATTCGATTGGATAAACCTACTGTATGCTTAAAGGCAACAGCTAAAGGTATGGAGACAGAGGCTCTACGGTTATCACTATCTAGGAGAATATTAAGGCATTTTGCTTGACAACGGTACGAGTTAACAGTATGCTTATACCTACATTTCAGGAGGTTTATGATGAAATCAAAGGGAGTTGCTTATCTTTTGTGGTTTTTCTTAGGGATTTTAGGCGTTCATAAATTTTATCTTGGGAGAATAGGAATGGGTGTTTTATACCTCTGTACCGCCGGCGTGTTTGGGATTGGCTGGTTTATAGACCTCTTTACTTTAGCGCACCAGGTTGATGTATATAACGCGCTTCACGGCAGCGGGAACGGTAGAAGCAATCAAAATGTTGCCCAAAATGTTGTGGTAAACGTGTCTGTTCCTCAAGCAGCGTCAGCACCGACGCCGACCGTTGCACTCAGCGCTGAAAAGCAAATTCTTGCGTTAAGCGACAAATCTCCTGTTTTAACCTTACGCCAAATAATAGCACAAACAAACCTAGAGCCGGACGAGGCGGAAACAACGGTAAAAAAATTGGTGCTTAAAGGGCTTGCAACAGAACGGATTGATCCTACCGGCAAATTAACCTACGACTTTTCAGAATGAACTGTGCAATTCATGCTAACCGGGAAGCACATAATCTCTGTGTTACATGCGGAAATTGGTACTGTGATTCATGTATGGATCGTTCCCAAAACCCTCCGGTATGTGTACGGTGTAAGAACAGCAGGAACTATCAACGTCCGGTTTCCCGCATCCTTACGCTCTGGAATTGGCTAAAAAACTCGTCTAAATCAACGCAATTAGCTATCAAATTTGGACTGTCTGCAATTTCTGTCTTATCTTTTGTACTTTCGCTCTCGGTACACGCAGTATATGGTATTACGTTTTTTTATATTCCCTCCGTTATTCTTGGATTAGGAACGATAGGGTGCTGCGTGCTTCTGCACGACACGAAGCAGAGCAAAGCAAAAGGCATAACGATGGCGCAGGTGAATACCTTATTAAGAATTAATAATAATACGATAACCGCAAAACAATTAGCTTCTGCTACGAATACATCTGAAGAAACTGCAACAGATTTTTTGAAGAAATTGGTTACTGAAGGGAAACTGTCTCCAGATATTGAGTATGAAACTGCTGCATTAGTATATAAAAAAAGTGTCTGGGACAACGATTAGTTGCACCGTATATGACAATACTACTCTTAATCATCATTTATCTTTCGTTTATTAGTTTGGGATTACCGGATTCCTTACTCGGATCAGCGTGGCCGTCTATGTATCAGTCTTTGACTGTTCCGGTACATTATGCAGGGATTATCTCGATGATAATCGCCGGCGGAACGGTCATTTCAAGTATCTTCAGTGAAAAAATTATCAAACGGTTGGGTACCGGCATCGTTACCGTCATAAGCGTTTCTTTGACTGCCGGTGCGCTTATCAGTTTTTCTTTTTCCTACAGTTTTATAGCAGTTTGTTTGTGCGCCATTCCCTTAGGATTAGGGGCTGGTTCTGTAGACGCGGCGCTTAATAATTATGTAGCCCTTCATTATAAAGCAAAACATATGAGTTGGCTCCATTGTTTTTGGGGCGTTGGTGCTTCAATAGGACCGCTTATTATGTCCGCCTATTTAATGCACGGTATCGCGTGGAATGTTGGTTACCGTACCATTGGCGGTATGCAGCTGTTCCTCGTTATCCTTTTAAGCGTATCGCTACCGTTATGGAAAAAAAAGACGGCACAGCAGCAAGAAAAAACAACGTCTTCTGTATTAACATTTAAAGAACTTCTCAAAATAACCGGAGTAAAGCAGATACTGATAGCATTTTTCTGTTACTGTTCTATAGAAAGCATTACGGGATTATGGGGCAGTAGTTATATGGTACAGATAAAACAGAAAGCACCGGACATTGCCTCCCGCTGGATTGCGTGGTACTATATCGGAATAACATTCGGACGGTTTATTTCAGGATTTCTAACGATACTATTAACAAGCACCCGTATGATCCGTGTGGGGCAAGGGCTTATTGCCGGCGGCATTATCGCCCTGTTGCTGCCGTTTGATCCGCTCGTATTGCCCGGATTCTTTATGATAGGGCTCGGATGTGCGCCGATATTCCCAAGCCTTTTGCATGAAACGCCGAAACATTTCGGAACTGAATATTCCCAAGCAATTATGGGTATACAAATGGCAAGCGCATATATTGGAACGACCTTAATGCCGCCGTTGTTTGGACGGATAGCAGCCCATGTTAACTTTGCGCTCTTTCCCTTCTATATTGGAATACTTTTAATAATAAAGATTATTATGGTAGAAACAGTGCATATAAAAATCAAAAATCACCCCGTACCGTAATATGCTCTACACGGGAAGAAACGCGCACATACTCATTAGATAATATTAATGAGCGCATGTTTTTAGGTGCAGACACAACAATATATCCATGGGAGGCTGCTGTGGAACAAAAGCATTTAAATGTTGAACGTACAGTAAATCAGGGAAGTTTTTATACCCCGCCCCACCTTGTAGACATGGTCTATGATTTAATTAATAGCCATGTGAACCGTATTGAAGATTATATTATTGTCGATACGTCGTGCGGCTACGGTTCGATGTTAAGAGGCGCCCGCACAGTCGGTTCAGATATTGACTGTGTTGCGCTCAGGCAAGCTGCACTGAATAATCCGCATATTGACCTCTTTCATTTCAATGGATTATCGCATGTGAAGCGAGATAACTATCATATTCGGAACAGCGATAATATTATTATTGTGGGGAATCCGCCGTATAATGATAAGACGTCGCTCATTAAACATACGATAAAACAGCATAATTATGTTATAGACGACGGTTTAAAAACGCGGGATTTAGGTTTGTCATTTCTCTTGTCGTATAACACATTGCGGGCGGATTATATTTGTGTGCTGCACCCCTTATCTTATCTGATAAAAAAAACAAATTTTCATGCTTTAAAGGCATTTACCGACCATTATATATTGAAAGACAGTATTATTATTTCCAGTAATGAGTTCCCGCAGCTTTCAAAAAAAACGCATTTTCCTATTATTATTGCGTTTTATGAACGGTGTACATCTGGTATGGATTACCGTTTCATTGAGCAGTATACCTTTCATACGATTGATAAAAAGACATGGCAACTGAAGCATTTTGATACGGTCGACAACTATATTTTAAAATATCCCAATGCAAAAAAGGTTCCGCTGGAGGATACGGTAACATTTTTTTGGACACTGCGGGATATCAATGCCCTGAAAAGGAATAAAACATTTGTCGATAAAGAAAGCAGCACCACGGTGCGCGTTAGGCCCGAACAGTTTGCTTATTACTGTTACGTTGATATTTTTAAAGAATATATTCACCATATTCCCTATTATTTTGGAAACTGTAATATATGTATAGAGAATGAAACATTTAATGCCATTAAACATATTTTTATTCAGAAGGCATGTGCAAAATATAGGTTTTTAGCGCACTGTGCGCAGAAGCCTGCTGCTGAATATGCAGGGCTGCTTGATGCGTATTTTCAGGCATTAATGGGGGAACATTATGTGTATTAAGTATCCATTGAGGCGGTTTTTGAACCCTTGACAAAGAAAATAAGCTATTGAAAAATAATTATACGTAGCTAGATATGATTTAAAAGGAGAATTACACATGACTGCAAATGCATTTTGGGTAGCTGAATTTGGCGATTGCGACTACGCTCATGATTTTTCAGGCGCTCAAATAAAGAAAAGCGAGTATGGAAATGAACAATCAGAGTTCGGCTGGAATATCGATCATATTCAACCAATCAAAAAGAATGGACCTGATAACATATCAAACTCTCAAATAACTAATATTAAAGTGAATGTATTAAAGGGAGACAAGACAACCTTTGAAATAGACGGCACCATATATCAAGTAAAGCGGCTCAAAAATGTTCGTGAAGGTGATATTCTTGCCGACTATCCCTATGAGGGGAAAAAATATTGCATTATTACCACCGATCTGTAATAGCGATTAGCTGCTTAAATCTGATGAACCCACAGCCTTGTCTGTGGGTTTTTGTTTTTCTTCAGAGGTCTGTCCCCGAATAACAGAGGTTCTGTCCCCAATCAACAAGAGTTTGTCCCTAATCAACAAGAGTTTGTCCCTAATCAACAGAAGTTTGTCCCCAATCAACAAGAGTTTGTCCCTAATCAACAAGAGTTTGTCCCCAAATAACAGAGGTCTATCCCCAATCAACAGAGGTCTGTCCCCGAAGACAAGAGGTCTGTCCTCAATCAATAGAGGTCTATCCCCAATCAACAGAGGTCTGTCCCGAATAAACAGAGGTCTGTCCCCAATCAACAGAGGTCTGTCCCGAATAAACAGAGGTCTGTCCCGAATAAACAGAGGTCTATCCCCAATCAACAGAAGTCTGTCCCCGAATAACAGAGGTCTGTCCCCGAATAACAGAGGTCTATCCCCAAAGAAACGAGCTGTCATTAAAATGAAACGACCGTTTTATTAAAATCAAACGACCGTTTTAGAAAATCAAACGACCGTTTTATTAAAATCAAACGACCGTTTTGAAAAATCAAACGACCGTTTTAGAAAATCAAGCGACCGTTTTAGAAAATCAAACGACCGTTTTAGAAAATCAAACGACCGTTTTATTAAAATCAAGCGATCATTTTGGAAAATCACACGAGGTCTGTCCCGTTATCCCATAAAAATCCCCCTTGACTGTCGTAAAAAAATCTCTATAATTATATATATGGCAGCAGAATACGCCGTCATTGAAATAAATGGTGAACTATGGAAATTATTAAATTAGGAAATGAGATATTAAGACAAAAAGCAGAACGTATACAAAAAATTGATGGAGCGATTCATACGCTCGCCGCAGAAATGCTTAATATGTTGGAACAAAAAAAAGGAGTCGGTTTAGCGGGACCGCAAGTCGGCGTACTCAAACGTATTTTTGTTATAAAACTTGTGAAAGAACCAAGTATGGTATTTATCAATCCCTCTATCCTTAAAACAGCTCAAGAAACGGTAAAATATGAAGAAGGGTGCCTTTCAGTACCCGGAGTGTGGGCAGACGTGATTCGCCCTGCTACCGTAGCAATACAAGCTTGGAATGAAAAAGGGCGCCCTTTTACTATCGAAGCTTCCGGCTTATTAGCGCGTGCAATTTTACATGAATTCGATCATTTAGAAGGGGTGCTTTTTATCGATCACCTTTCAGAATTAAAACGTACTCGGCTTCTCGCAAAATTTAACAAGCTGTAGAGATTTAAACGTGCGTCTGATCTTTGCTGGAAATCCTGAACTTGCTGTTCCTTCGTTAAGGGCTGTGTCGTCCAGCGTTGTTGCAGTGCTTACGAATCCAGACAAAAGTTCCGGACGGCACCGCAGCTTGGAAGCAATGGCAGTTGCAGCAGCAGCGCAGCAATGGCTTCCTCCCCATGCCATTCTTAAAGTAGAACATTTAAAGGCACAAGAGCGCGCATTAATTGCTGCTTTTAAAGCTGATTTACTCGTTTCGTTTGCTTTCGGTCATATTTTTGGACCAAAATTTCTCGCATTATTTCCTTATGGGGGAATAAACATCCATCCAAGTTTGCTCCCGTTGTATCGCGGTCCTACTCCTATACAACAAACGATTCTAAACAGAGACAGCATCGCAGGAATTACCATTCAAAAAATTGCCCTTGAAGTGGACGCTGGCGACATACTGTATCAACAAACTATCCCGCTTTCCGGACGAGAAACCACTGCTTGTTTGAGTGAAACAGTTGCACAAAGTGCGGCAGCAGTCCTTCCGTCTGTGATTCAAGGAATAGAATCAGCTTCTTTGAACGGAACGGTGCAGGACTCCCATGCGGTGAGTTATTGCACGCTCCTAAAAAAAGAAGACGGTTTGATCAACTGGACAGACGATGCATTGACTATTGACGCACGCATTCGTGCGTTTAATCCGTGGCCTTTGTCGTGGACTCTGCACAAAGGGCAGCGCCTTTTTATAATAGAAGCTTATCCGTTGGCGAGTCATACAACAGAACAAGCGGGAACTGTCGTTGGAATAGACAAAAAACTCGGTATTTTGATACAAACGGGAGCAGGACTTCTTGCAGTGACCCGTCTTCACTATCAGTATAAAAAACCATTAGATTGGCAAGATTTCTTGAACGGCAGCCGTAATGTTATCGGTACTGTGCTGGAATAGCATTAATTATCAACAGTTTTATTATATTAATGGTATGTTTTTATTTGATACAGGTTTAAGTCCTCTTGCTTTTGCTCAAACTCGGCTTTCACAGTATGCAACACAGTGCGGATATATTGTGCGCGTTTCCGGTGCAATTGAACCGTGGCAGTGCGATCCTATTGAAAACGGAACGATACATATTCAAGGTCCCGATTTTGCAGGAGAACGATGTGCTGCTGTTATGCACGGTGAGCCGGACGCGGCGCTCAATGCGTTGCGGCACTGGATTCGAGCGCGGCAATTGTTGGGGGAAAGAGCCTCAGAAGTAAGCCTTTCTCCCTTTGGAACATTTATCAATTCACAGTACGACATACTTTTTCTTCCGGAATGGCTTATGAAACGGTTAGCCGAATATAAACCGGAATTGTCCGCGACCTCATGGATTCACCCTGACAAAACTGGTACTTCCGCTGAAGTATTCACTGCTGCCGTATGCTGTTATGTACTGTTTTGCAAAAATATGCCATTTAATAACAACGATGCAGAAGCACTGGTTCAAGATATTCGTGAAGGAATCTTTATTCCTCCTCAATTTGCTGCTCCCGGTTTAGATCCATCACTGGTTAACATTATCAACGACATTTTTTCGGTGCGCGAATCCCAACATTCCCTGTACGATATACAAAAAATCCTGGGAGAATCCCGCTATTCCTCTTTTTTTCATGCATTAAGTACTGAAGAACAACAGCTCATTGACCGTCAAAAAGAATCATACCTTAAAAAACAAAGCCGTTCCGTTAAAATAAAACGGAGTTTCCGGCGGAATCATGCGCTTATCAGCAGTTGTGCGATTGCCGTTGTGATACTTTCGCTTGCAGCGGGAAGTTTTATCCATGATTATTCCAAGCGGCCGACGACAAAAGGTATGTCTGCACAAGAAGTCCTCCAAACGTACTATGAATCATTTGGTAGCTTAGATCACATTACTATGGACGCTTGTGTCACAAAAAAGAATCGTGATAAAACGGCAAAAAATGATATTAACGCGGTAAGTACCTACTATGTGGTCGTTAAAACCCGTCAAGCTTACGAAGTTAATGCGCCTCCTGTCGTCATTCCTGCTCAAGAATGGGTTGATAATGGGGCGCCTGACGTTCCTTCCGAACAGTTAATTATCTTTGGAGTTTCGGATATGGATGTTAACGTTATCGACGCAGACGAACAAGACGGTGCCGTTTCTTTCCGTGTTCAATACCGCATGTGGACTCCTGATTCTCCGGAAGATTCCGACCGTACTGATTGGTTAATCAGTTCCTATACGGACGATGTACAGCTCACCTTTTCCAAAGATATGTGGCAGATCAGCGCCATAGACCGCCGATCCAATCTTGAAGACATATAATTAAGATTTAAAGATATGTGATCTGCGTTTAAATATATGTCATGTAAGCTTGAAGACATGTCTTTTTAAGTTGAGAGGTTAAAGCCGCTCATCACTATCAAACACAGTAGCACCTAAACCGGTAGTTCGAATGTTTGTGCGGAACGCATCAAGGGCGGCAGCCTCTCGTGCTAATGTGGGGAAGCTGTATTGTTCGGTGTCATGCTCTATACTAATATCTGGTATGGCATAGACACTTACTTCCTTGATAATACGTGCTTGAGCATCGTTGAGATTTGAAGGACGGTAATCTTCAGCTGAAGGTTGAAAGTCCGCCGGCTGTATCCGCTGCGGAGAAGACCAGAGGATATTATAGGCGTATCTCCTGAAATTTTCCATTTTGATGCGGGTATTTTCACGTTTTAAGCGTATCAGCCGTATGAGCGGAATGATCCAAAATAACACAGAAAAAGCAAAGGGCACGATGCCTAATCCAACAGTAATAACGGGATCGGGGTTCGATAAAAATGTTGAAAACAGTTGGATGGTCACCGCATGGAGATAAGATTCAACTCCGCTCAATAAAAAATATGCACCAAAAAGTACGTTAATACTGTTGATAATACAAAACCATATATTCATAGCTTTTGCATTAGAAGAAAACGGTCTCAACCGTCTGCCTGCATGCGGTTCTGCTGCCGCCGTGGAGGTTCTTAACATTAAATCATTGAATTGATAAACAAGTGTTCCTTCTTTGGTGACTTCCGGACTTCCGCCGTATTCCGCACAGAACGTTGTCAGCGACGAGTCAGCTTGAGTTGGAGACAAGCCGGTAAGTATGATAAATTCCGGTAAGGCAATGCACCCTTTATTTTTTTGAATAAATGCAATGATGCTTCGTTTTTCATATTCATTGAGCGTAGCTTCCGGTGTCCATTCACGGTGCGGATCGCCGTCACCGAATACAAAAGAGAAAATTGCTTTATGCAGTGGTTTTTTTACTTGTTGAGGACGTGAAGTATGCGTTGACGGTTGCAGGAGAGAAGAATAAAACCATAAACGGATGATACTGTTGAACAAGCCTCCAACAAAATTTCCGGGTGATTTTTGAGAATCACTCTGTTGAGATTCTCCGCGGGTAGCGCTTGAAGCAATCAGTGCAATGACAGCAAGTGCCATAAAAAGTATAAGATAGCCAATGAGCATAATCATAACCCAGAATTTAAAGAGGGTTATTGCAATAATTTTCAGTCCTTTTCCGCATTTTGATAACATTTTTTTGAACATAACGCCGGAACCGTGGTATTTACTTTTCCAACCGTGGGGAAATGAATAGAGAATCTCTCCTGATTCGGTGACCTGTAACCGTCCTGAAAATTCGTCAATGACAGCAAGGCTAAGTTTACGAACGGTACTCAACGGTAAAGCAGTTTTTGTAACGATATCGGCAGCAGTTGCCCCTTTTGGTTGATCTTTGAACGCTTTACATATTCTTTTGTATGCTTCTTTTTCTTTTATCTGATACATACGTTTAAATATGTATCGATTAGCTAAAAAAAACAATAGATTCTTTGTATATGAGAAGACTATTTATTGCTCATTTTTGAATTTTTATTTATTATTAGTAAATGTCAAAAAGTTTAGAGGGGACACTATGCGGTGCAATAATTGTGGAAAATTTATAGCAGATAAGTTCAATTTTTGTCCTCATTGCGGTATTAGACAAGAACGGGGTTTCCTCATGGAGTCTGAAGAGAGGATTATAGAAATAACTACTAAAACATGTCAAGAACAAAAACATGTAGAAGCAATGGGTTTTGTCTTGATAAAAGCTGGGATATTTATAATGGGGAGTCCGGAACATGAGCAAGAACGGCGTGACGACGAAGTTCAGCATCAGGTAACGATCAGTAAAGATTTTTACATCGGGAAATATCCGGTGACGCAGAAAGAATGGATAGAAGTAATGGGAAATAATCCCAGTAAATTCAGAGGGTATAATCTGCCGGTTGAACATGTACCGTGGTCTGCTGCAATAAGCTATTGCAATAAACGGAGTCAACGGGAAGGCTTATCGCTTTCATACACAGTGAAAAAAGATAAAAGTGTTATATGGAATAAGAATGCAGACGGTTATCGGTTGCCGACAGAAGCAGAATGGGAATATGCGTGCCGTGCCGGAACTACAACGGCTTTTAGTACCGGAGAAAATATTACAACAGACCAAGCTAATTATAGTGGAGAAAGGACAACGCCCGTAGGAACATTTAATCCAAACCCGTGGGGTTTGTATGATATACATGGAAACGTATGGGAATGGTGTTGGGATTGGTATGGGGAATACGATAATGCTCCACAGATAGACCCTACGGGTACCTCAACCGGTTGTGACCGTGTATCCCGCGGTGGAAGTTGGAGTTATAACGCAGGATACTTACGTTCTGCATGCCGGGGAAGAGTTACCTCTTCCTACCGGTTTATTCCTCTTGGATTTCGGCTTGTACGGCCTATCCTGTAAAGCATTTAAATAATGAAATGTTAAGATTTTTTAAGACAAATTTTTTAAGAGTTCTTCAACTTTATCTGTTTTTTCCCATGGGAATTCTTCCCGTCCAAAATGGCCGTACACAGCTGTTTTTTGATAAATGGGTTGACGTAAGTTGAGTTGAGCTATCATTCCCGCCGGGCTTAAGTCAAAAGTCTTTGATACTGCTTGCTCTATCTGTGATTCAGATACTTTTGCTGTTCCAAAACAATCAACCATAACTGAAATAGGAAAAGGAACACCAATCGCATACGCACATTGTACTTCACAGCGGCTTGCTAATTGAGCAGCAATGATATTTTTTGCAACGTACCGTGCGGTATATGCGGCAGATCGATCGACTTTTGTTGGATCCTTGCCTGAAAACGCTCCACCTCCATGACGGCCAACTCCCCCGTACGTGTCAACAATAACCTTCCGCCCGCTTAATCCTGTATCTCCGAAAGGTCCCCCAATAACAAAACGGCCTGTTGGATTAATAAAATACTTTGTTTTTGTGTCCAGTAATCCGGTTGGTTCTAAAACCGGCTTTAAAATCAAATCAATAAGCGTATCTTTGATATCTTCGTAACAAACATCAGGATCATGCTGGTGAGATAAAACAACCGCATTAATGTGTATCGGTTTTCCCATTTCTTCGTATTCCACGGTAACTTGCGTTTTAGCGTCAGGACGAAGCCAACGAATCGTTCCACTCTTTCGTAATTCAGTTGCCCGCATCAGTATTTTATGAGAAAGGCTAATAGGTAACGGCATTAACTCTTTCGTTTCTCTACATGCAAAGCCGAACATCATTCCTTGATCGCCTGCCCCCTGTTGCCCTTGATACATTTCCAGACCGGTACCTGAAACTCCCTGGCTGATGTCAGGCGATTGATCATGAATCATATTTAATACTGCCATTGAATGGTAATCAAGACCGTAAGACGGGTCTGTGTACCCTATTTTTTTAGCAACACCCCGTGCAATATCTTGAACATCAACGAACGTTTGGGTTGTTATTTCCCCTCCAATTAATACCAGCGACGTTGAAGCGAAACATTCACAAGCAACACGGCTCATCGGATCTTTATCTAAGCACGCGTCAAGAATTGCGTCTGCAATTTGGTCACAAACTTTATCCGGATGCCCTTCTCCAACCGATTCAGAAGTAAATAGAAAGTTCCGTTGTTCCATAATTTCCTTAACTACAGGGAATCTGCAAGATTACTAATCGTCTGAGCAGTATCATAATAGACACCACGGTTTGAATACACTCGTGCAGTTTCTTTTAAAAGAGATTTGAGATTTTGCCGTGCAGCACTGTTATCAAGATTCCGCTGCAAATCGGGAACGGTTAAAGTAGAATCGAGCATAATAAGTTCCGGATCAGTGACCACATTACTGGACGCTGCTGCAATTAACGGAAAATATCGGCTGTTACCGTAGTTTTGAAGGGCAATTTGTGAAAGCGTATCTCCATACTGTACGATGTACAGACGTGACCCTTCAAGGATAATGCCGGGGCTGAAAGTACGAAATATGAGGCGGTAAGCTTCGTCCGAATTAGAGGGAAGGCTGAGTGAAACAGGGGGAGTACCTGTTGTTAAAGGAGTATTTGGTGTGAGTGTGGGTGTTTGTGCAGGTATTTCAGGATTTGCCGCTTGAAGTTCAGGGCTTAAAATATTGCCCGTGAGAGATTCGTTTGGTGAGGTTCCTCCTAATGAACCGTTTATATTTGCCAGTGTTGGAGTCCAATCAGGGGTACTTGAGTCTTTTGGGGTACTTGAGCAACCAACTATCGTTAATATCATCATGAATATGACACTAGGTTTGTGCATATTAACTCCTTAAGTTCAACTACCACTGGACAAACCCAGTGGATTGTATGTAGCTACATCGGCTGAACGATGGTTATCGCTTTTACTATTGGCTGGTTGAAAGCAGCCTGTCCCAATTACAACGATTGGGTATGATTAACGGTGCATCCTGCTTCCGTACTTATGAGCATACGGTCTTTTTAACGATATTGTCAAGGGGGGAATTTTCGTATGACTACGGTTCATTCTACAGGCAGTGGATTTTCATTTTTCCATAAAAAACAATTGGAATCCAAAGTGATTCCTTATTAGAATGCAAAGTGATTCTTTATTAGAATGCAAAGTGATTCCTTAGTGGAATCCAAACTAATTCCTTAGTGGAATCGGATTGAACGCCGTACCAGAATCGGATCAAACGCCGTACCAGAATCGGATCAAACGCCGTACCAGAATCGGATCAAACGCCGACCTAGAATCTGATCAAACGCCGACCCTGAATCCAATCTGATTCTACGGCAGTTATTCGAGGTCTGTCCCCAGACCAACAGGGGACAGACCTCTCATTTCAATCAGATTCCGTCCTAGAATTGAATCATATTCTACGCAGTGATAGATTATGCATGGGTCAGGGTAACCAAATGGCGGCTTTCTGACAAAAAAGGTACAGCAACGTCCAATAACTCACACATACCAATCTCTCCCTTAAGTGCTGACAATTCGGAATGAATGGCTTGTGCCTTTCCTTTGTATGCGCCGATGAATCCGCCGATTTTCACGAGCCGAAAGAGTTTGCGTACGAGCTTTTTCTCAAGAGGGTGAAAAGCACGAAATACCACACAGTCAAACTGCGGCAACGCATAGCTTTCCATTTCTCCTTCGTATACGGTGACGTTGTCTAACCTGAGAGCATTTATCGTATGGTGAAGAAAAGCAGCACGACGGCTGCTTCGTTCAATGAGGACGAATGAATAAGAAGCTAAAACAATCGCTAACGGTATGCCCGGTAAACCAGCGCCGGAACCAATATCTGCAATATGTGCACAGTCACCGCACCGATCTGCCAACAGTTTCCACGGAGCTAGGGAGTCAAGCACATGGCGGACGGCAAAATTTTCTGTTGTTGCTACTAAACCGTAGAGCGGATTAAAGATTTTTACCTCATTAATATATGCATTGAGCGGAGCAGCAACGGTTTCCGGAAGCGATAACTGATCTATGCCGGCTAATAATACTGGGTCAATCATTCAATAACCATATATTCATCAAGGTATAATGTTGTTATAGTTCCCAAGCTTAACACAGCGTTATAGCGCTGAATCAATGCTTCTTTAAGCAAATCTTCATGAAGAAGCCTTAATTCCCCAACAGACATCGAACCGATAAAAGAACTCGTTATAGAACGAAATTGAGGAACAGTATGCTCTAATTCCTCTTTAAAAGGAATATCGGTAGGATCGTACAGAAAATTTGGACTCAGTACGACCGTTGCATTATCAACAGTCACTATTCTTAACCGTCCAATACGGGTAAAAACAGGAGCATCAATCGGTGATTCTTGAGGCAGCGGCGCACCAAACCGCAGCAACGGTTCCGCATAAGGGGTGCGAAAAACAAGCGCATATACCGTTCCTACAACCAAAAGTATCAGCAAGAGAAAAATGGTCACGGTTAAAATCCGCGCGGTATGTTCTATATATTTGTTCATAATGACTTAGGCTAATATAATATTTTGTTCTTCAAACCGTTTGAGTATGGTACTATTAATTCTGTGCATGGTAGCAAGATAATCAGAACTTTTCATAATATAAAAAATAAATGTTACTTGACAGGTCGTCCCATTGATAGCAGTAATGCCAGCTTGAGGATTTCCCCCCGTTCCTTCACTGTGAGCAGCAATGTCTTTGAGAATATTAATAGCTTCATTAATACGTTCTTTACTTTTTATGTTCAGTATCTGTGTGACTTTGGTGTTCGGTTCGGCACTAATATTTTCAATAGGGGTTGATGCAAAAAGACTGTTTGGAATGATCACAGTGCGGTTTTCAAGTGTACGGATCCGTGAAGTACGCAATCCCATATCGGTTATATACCCGTCATAGCCGCTAATTTTGATACGGTCATTGATACGGAATGGGCGATCAAAAAAAACCGTAATGGAGCCGAAGAAATTTGCAAGGGTATCTCTTGACGCGAGTGCAAGTGCTGCACCGCCGAGTCCAAGTCCTGCTAAAAGCGTATTCACATCATAGCCGATATTTCTTAAAAAGAATGTAATAGCAACTGTCCACAAAACTATTCTACATATTCTTCGGAGAATCGGCTGTAAATCCGTTTCATGTTTTGAGAGAAACGTATTTGCTTTTGCTGGAACAGAATGGCGTATGATAATATCAACGATTCGATTGATGCCTAATGCAAGTACAAGAATAACAACAGACGTTACTACACGGTTGATAATGGTATGGATTGATTCTTCGATATTGAGGATTTGTATTCCCATACTGATACCGCCGATACAACAAAGAAAAATAAAGGGAGTTTTAAGTCCTTTTACCATTTCATTATCGAGGGAGTTTTTCGTTTTTTGAGTAACATATTTTGCAATGAGTGACAATATAAGTACGCAGAGAATTCCTACAAGAAATCCACCAGCAATATAGCCAGCTACGAAAAGCCACTGTTTAACGGTGTTATTTAAAAAGCTATAAGCAAGGATCTTTTCCATACATATTCTCCCATATATTCAATACAGTGTAGACTCCAAATAGGTTACGAGCCGCTCAAAAACGTGACAAGCCGCTTGGATAGCTTGAGGAGAAGCCATATCAACTCCCGCACAGTGCAGCGATTCAAGGGGAAACTGCGAACCGCCTGAACGAAGGAACCGTAGATAATCGTCACGTTCACGCGCACCGCCCTGTACAATTCGTTCTGTCAGTGCAAGTGCCGCAGAAATACCGGTTGCATACTTATACACGTAAAAAGCTCTATAAAAATGAGGAATACGCAAACACTCTAAATCACTTTCTGATTCGAATTCCAATGAAGGTCCAAAGTATTGTTCCAACAGTTTTTTATATGCTGTTCTGAGTATATCAATTGTGAGCGGTGTTCCGTTTTCCTCTAATGTATGGGTATATTTTTCAAATTCTGCAAACATTGTTTGACGGTATAACGTTGCAACAATATCGTCTGCTCGTTTATTGCTTAAATAGGCTGCTGCCAACGGCACCGTGTCTGCCTGTTCTTTAAGCAGATAACGGAATACCAACTCTTCGTTAAGCGTACTTGCAACTTCTGCTTCAAAGATAGTGTAATTGTAGTGTAAAAAAGGATTGGAACGTGCCGCATAGTATGAATGCATGGAATGTCCCCCTTCATGGGCAAGGGTAAAAACATCACGAATACTATCTTCTTTGTAATTCATTAAAATATAGGGATCAGCACTAAAAGAGCCGGCAGAAAATGCGCCGGAACGCTTTCCTTTATTTTCATACCGGTCCGCCCACCGTCCACGTAAACCAGACGTTAAAATCGTAGTATATTCCTTTCCAAGCGGAGCAAGAGCAGATTCAATGAGTTTAACTGCTTCGTCCCACTGTGTTTTACGCGAAACTGTCGGCACCAATGGGGCGTACACATCGTAGTGTCGCAGCGGAGAAACATTGAGAATACGTTTTTTGAGTGCATAGTATCGGTGTAAAGGCTGTAGGTTCGCATGAATCGTTTCAATAAGATTATCATATACCGATTCAGGCACATTATCGGGAAAGAGTGCGACTGCACGTGCCGAGGAAAAGCCGCGAATCCGTGCTAGAACAACGTCTTGCTTTACTTGAGAACTGTATACTGTCGCCAGAGTCGTTTTATGAGAATCAAAGTATTGATAAAATTGTTTATATGCTTTTTCACGAATAATCCGATCAGGAGACTCCATAAAGAGAGAAAATGTTGATTGAGAAAGCGGTTTCGGGCCCTCAGGAGTATCAATAGAACCAAAATCAAGGTCAACATTGGTGAGTACAGTAAAAATTTCCGAAAGACTTTGATCGGTTTCTGCGTAGAGACTCAACAGTTTTTCTTCGGCTGCACTGAGTACATAAGGCTTTGTGCGGAGGATTTTTTTCAAATAGACAGTGTACTCTTTGAGTAAGGGATTATTAAGAAATTCTGTTATAACTGTATCCGGAATCGCTTGAATTTCTGGAGTTGCCCATGCAAGTGACGCTTGAATTTTTGCGGTAACTATAATATAACGACCGCTCATACTCCGAGCTTCACTGTCTCCTTCATCTTCTGCTTGTCGAAGTTCACTGTAGTATCCAAGCCGTTCTGTTACAAGCATTAAATCGCGGAAAAATGCTAAATAACGAGCTAATGATTCTGCTGACTGTCCAAGTGTTCCTTGAAAACTGGGAATTTTTTCAGCCATTTTTTCATATTCTGTCAACGTACTATACCAAGATTCATCACTCTTAAAGAGTGACGAAAGATCCCACGTATCTTGTTGCGCAATATCTTTTCGATTCATGCGAATTCTCCTTTAGTTATTTCTTCAAGTATCTTTTGTTTAAAATCAGCAACCGTTTTTGACGGTTCAAGTGAAAGTGAAGATTCACAATCTGCTAAAGCTTGAGAAAAATCTCCGATATGATAATACGCTAACCCGCGTTGATAATAACAAAACGCTTGATAAGGATTTAAGACTAATGAGAGATTAAAATCATCAAGAGCTTCTCTATATTGTTGTAAAATAGCATAAATAATACCACGGTAATATACGGCTTTATATGCATTTGGATCATGATTTAGTGCTAAAGTAAAATCATCAATTGCTTCTGTGTATTTTGAACAAGCAAAATGCGCCATACCTCTATGCCGGTAAATAATAGACATTATTTGATTATCAATACCCTGTGCTAAAATATGACTATACATTGCAATAGCTTTATCAAACTGTCCCCTGTTGTGTGCATACAGTGCATTTAAAAGCAATGCATCAATAGAATTTGAAGTATCTGCGGTAAGTACATTAGTAAGTTCTTTTGTTTCATTAACATCAACCCATACATTATCTGACAATGTTTCAATTTTTTGAAAAAAAGAACCACGTCTTTTTTCTAATTGAGCATTAAGTTGCCGCTGATGTGTGCGTATTTCTTGAAATACCGTATCGGCAAGAGCTAAACTCGCATTTACTGCAGCTAATTTCCTTTTTACCGATTCGTCAAATGGAGCAAGAGAAGCTTTATATACTAATTCATGCTCAACTTCTGCCCATGCGTCCTGTAAAATGGTGCGTACCTGAATTTCTGCTACGTCACAAGAACATGTTCCCCACCGTTCAATGCAACTGTCGGGGATTTGCACCAACACATGCGTTGACTCGTAACCAAATTCCTTAAAAGAATAGTGTGAGCCTTTTTGTTCAATTTCAACGATATCACATACTACACCAATTCGTTCAACAACGATGGGAATATCACCGGTAAAGGGACATATAATGCGTATGCCAATGAGATCGGTAATCGGTAAATTTTGATCATTTTGCAATATACGGATATATTTTTTATAATAACTCGGAAAATCCTTAACACGGGATTTTACTGTTGGTCGAGAAGGAAGATCGTGCAGCGCTTTTTCAAGAGAAGCTTCAAGGTACTTTGAAATCGAAAGAGCAGCCGGAAAATACCAATCATACTTTTTTTGGAGTGTTTTTTTGTCAGGAAGATTCATGTATGACTCGTCGTATAAAAAAATAGCTGCTCAGGATACTGTTCCCGAGCAGCTTTACCGACAGAATAAATCCACGTATTGTCGGGTTACATATTGTTATTCAGCAGCTTCAGCAGGGGCAGTAATCCACTCATTAGTTGCTGGCAGACCTTCTACACCTTCTTCACTGAACGCTCCAGTAGCGATTCTACCAGTTGCAGGATCGGCCCAAACAGCACGAGTCGCGTCAGACCGAAGAGCAGTTACCAACGCATTGGTACCAGCTATACCAGCAGTGAAGCCACCCTGACCAGCAAAATCAAGACCTACAGCATCAGGACCGGGCAAAGACCGAGTGAAGTAATCTTCAACGGATTGCCGTTCAATCTCTAACAAGCGCTGAATAGCACGCTGACCGATACGCTGCATTTCAACTGCGCGGCGGCGAGCTTCCTGGTTTCGTACAATGTCCCAGAGAGCCTCATCCTGAATGTCACGACCAGCTTCATCAAGAACTGCTTTATCATAGATAATTTTTACATCTTTGAAATAGGTAATAAAGTCACCGCCGATAGCATCGGCATCTTTCTGAACAATAAACCCACCGAATTTGACAAACGTAGCACCCTGTGGATAAAGAGAGTTAAGTTTGAGAGAACGATTTCGTACTTCGGTAACATACTGTGGGTTGTTCCATACCAGTTCTCCCCACCCTTCAAAGTCAAGAGTACCTATCGGGTAAATCTTTTCTTTTCCATTATGATCAATGAGGATGATTGAAAGATAATGGGGGTAGTTGAGTCCATACACATTGACGGCAAGAGATTTGATAACTCCTACGTTTTTTACAACACCATAAGCTCTTTGTAATGGAAGAGGCTCACCTGTTGATCCAGCTTGAGTAACAGAATTATTACCGCTGTTCTCAAGATCTATTCCTTCATTGCCTTCAAACCGGCTTCGGTCTGTGATACCGTTGCTTCCCTCAGCAGGGATAATCCGAGTGATAGGGGTCTGCCCTAATGTCGTGTCACCGTCAATCTGAGGCTCAAATGCCGGAATTTCAAACGGCGGAACAATGCGTACTGAAGCATTATACGGTTGAGTGGGGAAATTAGCCCGAACACCTAGTACCGGACCAAATTCTTTGGAAATAGCTTCTTCAGTATAGCTGTACCGTTTGGTATTTACGGTCTGCGCTGAACTGTTAAGAACAACATCCCAATTCCTAATTGCAAGGGAATCTACCAGTGATCGAGCTTGACGAGAAGTAAAGTTACTCTTTCCTTCATTGGTAAAGCTCATTAATGTAGCTAGATTTTGGAAGAACTCCCGTCCCTTATAGTTGTCCCGACGATCTACAGCGGACGTTGCCTGTTCTGCCGGAACGTCAGCAGTAAGCAAACCAAAATCAATTAGTATAGCTTCCTCCGCAAAAACTGCTCCTACAGCAAGCAGCGCAACAGCCAAAAGAGTGAATATTCGTTTCATTCACAACTCCTTTAAAAGTAAACGATTCTAAAAAGCACAATTATGAGCAGTATACCAAATATACATGTTTTGTCAAGTCTATTTTGATATACTTCTACACATGGCACAACGTCCATGAATACTATATAATGGTTAACAAAAAGAGTCAACATATTAAAAATAATTTTACATGATCCTTGTTTTTACTTAAGGATGCGTTTGAGAGAACATTACTTCATGCCCTTCTACAAATAAATGAATATTTTTCACTGTAGGAAAATTTCTGTATACCCCTCTTTCAAGTATCTGTCCCACTGTAAATATATCCGGTTGAGCAAATACAGCACTTTCAGAAACATTGAGATACATTGTTCCATCACGGTATATCAACGTAAGAACGACTGTTTCACTTGGAAATACCGATAATAACTCTGGTGAAAGTGGCCCATAGAGCCATTCTTCAACATACCGTTGAAGAGCTATTTCTTCATCTTCTCCGCGAAGATTCATCAACCGTTCTTCAACAGCTACCGTTCCTTCCTCTGTTTTAAATTCAAAAGTTTTACGTATTTGTCCCCGGTAATAATAATCAAAACCCGCTATACTGCTCAGAGTAACTAAACATACGACAGTTACTATTTTATTCAATACTAACAAAAGCTCCTACCTGTTCAAAACGCCGAATAAAATCACTAATACCATTAAATAAAGCGTCCGCGAACCGTTCTTGTTGGGTAATCATAAGCCGAACATCTTCTTCATTGGTAACAAAGCCAAGTTCAACAAGCACAGACGGCATTCGTACATTTTTTACAACAAACCATGAATATCCTTTAATACCGCGAGAAGGTACCGCGTTTCCAAATACTTTTTTCAAAGCGTTTAAAATAGAATCTGCCATCGTATAACTTTCTATAGTGAACTCTTCTTCAAGCATTGCATTCAAAATGGGAATTACTTCTTTGTTTTCGCTATAACGGTCTGAAGCGATCAACGTTCTTCGTATGTTTGGGTCTAAATACCACACTTCAAAACCGCGTGCGTGCGGTGTTCTCAGTACGGAATTTGCATGAATTGAAATGTACAGTATCGCTTCGTTATCTGCAATACTAATATTATTTGCAAAATCAGCGCGCGCGTCTAAGGTTAAGGTTATGTCTTCTGTTCGGGTTAAAAGAATTTGTTTGCTTGGATAAGCTTTTTTAAGCCGCTCGCTGAGCCTCAAGCTAATATCTAGCGTAATATCTTTTTCACGAATCAGCATACTTTTCCCGTCGATAGTATGACTATGGCTTGCGCCCGGATCTTTGCCGCCGTGTCCCGGATCCAATACAATAGCAACAACATTAAAACCTGAACGCTCCGTTTGTTCCTGCATCAACTGCTGAAGTACTGCGACAAAGTCCGGAGGGAACACAATCGCTCCTTTTTCCAAATAAGGAGAAGAAACGTTGAGAATCTCCGTGCCGTCAATTAAAATATATGAAGGCTCAGCATTATACTGTGCATGGAACGCTACAAAATGATGTGCAACAGAAATGAGTCCTCTTTGAGAAAAAGGATCCCACCGTAACGTGAAAGAACCGGGCGCAGACCCATTTAACTGTTGAAACAACTCGTCAAGAGTCACATGCTTCTCTTGGGCATTGAGTATTAATGGAACGATAAAAAATAGTATTATACGTGATTGCATAGTATTTTAAAACCGCAACTTGTGAAAGCAGTCCTCAAAAAAAATAGTGTTATAAATGATCGCATACTATTAAAACCTCAACTCGCGAAAGCGGTTCTTAACAGTTCTTTTGTGTACGGGTGCTGGGGTTGTGACATAATCTTTCCGGTTGGACCAGATTCAACGACGATACCGTTCTGCATAATGAGAATTTCGTGACAGAGAGTCCGCACAATGCGGAGATCATGGCTAATAAAAAGGTAGGCAATCGTATGCCGTTCCTGCAATTCCTTTAAAAGGTTGATAACTTGAAACTGAATCGTACGGTCAAGACTTGAAGTCGGCTCGTCCAGTACTAGGAGTTCCGGCTCAAGGACAAGGCTGCGCGCCAATGCGATCCGCTGCCGTTGTCCGCCGGAGAATTCATTGGGATAGCGGTAGAGGAACGAAGGATCAGATAAGCCGACTTCGTCGAGTGCGCGGCGGATTCTTGTCTGCCGTTCTTCAGGAGTACCGATATTATGAATCAAGAGTCCTTCCCCAACGATATGCTCGATATTCATCCGCGGGTTCAATGAACCGTAGGGATCCTGAAAGATAATTTGCATTTTTTTCCGCATTGAGCGGAGCGCTTCTTGATGAAGATTTTGAATATTACTTCCATTAATAGTGATCGAACCGGTGCTTTGTTCCAAACGGAGGAGCGCCCGCCCCAAAGTCGTCTTTCCGGACCCGCTTTCCCCTACGACTCCCACCGTTTGTCCCCGTCGGAGGTTTAAAGTGACGCCGTCAACAGCTTTGATAAAGCCGACCGTTTTACGGAAAAAGCCTTTCTTAATCGGAAAATGCACGTTAATATTTTCTGCTGAAACGATATTTGCTTGAGTATAATCAGGTTCCGGACTGTTATCAGAACCGCCGTATCCAAGCAATTCTTTGGTGTACGGCATACGCGGTGCGGTGAAAAGTTGGTCGCTTGTGCCGCTTTCCACAATAATGCCGTCTTTCATAACCGCAATGCGGTGCGCCATCCTCCGGACAATTCCCAGATCATGACTGATAAATAAGATTGCCATCCCCAGTTCTTGCTGTAAATGACTTAACAAAGTTAGGATTTGATCCTGAATAGTAACGTCGAGCGCTGTCGTCGGTTCGTCTGCAATCAGTAACTTCGGCTTATTAAGGAGGGCCAGCGCAATCATGACCCGTTGCCGTTCCCCGCCGGAGAGCTGGTGCGGGTATGCGGAAAGACGTTTTTCCGGCTCCCGCAGCCCAACCTTGTACAGCCATTCTACCGTGCGGTGCCGTGCCTTTTCTTTGGAAAGCCCTTGATGCAAAAAAAGAGACTCGGACAGTTGCTTTTCAATAGTGTGCAGCGGGTTGAGACTCGTCATTGGTTCTTGAAATATCATACCGATCGCACTGCCGCGGAGCGCCCGCAACGCCTGTTCGTTCATTGCCAGGAGATCATTTCCTTCAAAGAAGATCTTTCCGCGCGGATAGTGGAGCCATTCTTCACTTATCAGCCGCATAAGCGCCTGTGCGGTCACCGTTTTACCGGAACCGCTTTCCCCCACGAGCGCGAAGGTTTCATGTTCATCAATGAAAAAATTAATACCGTGGACAACTTCATGTGTATTCCCAAAGGTAGCAGTAAAATCACGGTATTCAACAAGGTGCGGCATAACTATTCAGATAATGCAGGAACAAAAGGGAAGAGTCAAGACGAGAAGACCCATATCATTGGGGACAGACCTCTGTTGATTTGGGGACAGACCCCGGTTGATTCGGGAAAACTCTTATCGATTTGGGGACAGACCTCTGTTGATTCGGGACAGACCTCTGATGATTCGGGACAGACCTCTGATGATTCGGGACAAACCTCGTGTTATTGGGGACAGACCTCTGATGATTTGGGGACAGACCTCTGATGATTCGGGGACAGACCTCTGATGATTCGGGACAAACCTCTGTTGATCTGGGGACAGACCTCTGATGATTTGGGGACAGACCTCTGATGATTTGGGGACAGACCTCTGATGATTTGGGGACAGACCTCTGTTGATCTGGGGACAGACCTCTGTTGATCTGGGGACAGACCTCTGTTGATTCGGGACAAACCTCTGTTGATCTGGGGACAGACCTCTATTGTTTTGGGGACAGACCTCTGATGATTTGGGGACAGACCTCTGATGATTCGGGGACAGACCTCTGATGATTCGGGGACAGACCTTTTGAACTTTTAAAATCAAACGACCGTTTTAGAAAATCAAACGACCGTTTTAGAAAACCAAACGACCGTTTTACAAAATGAAACGACCGTTTTAGAAAATCAAACGACCGTTTTATTAAAATCAAACGACCGTTTTAGAAAATCAAACGACCGTTTTAGAAAATCAAACGACCGTTTTAGAAAATCAAACGACCGTTTTGTTAAAATGAAACGACCGTTTTA
>JAISSB010000078.1 GCA_031273325.1 Treponema sp.
ATGACTTGCTACAGAGTGTAGCAAGCTTTTTGCAAGGCGCAAATGAGTTGCTACATAGTGTTAAAGGTTCTTGCAAGGGTGCAAATAACTTGCTGCATAGTGTTAAAGGTTCTTGCAAGGGTGCAAATAACTTGCTGCATAGTGTTAAAGCTTCTTGCAAGGCGCAAATGAGTTGCTGCATAGTGCTAAAGCTTTTTGCAAGGTGCAAATAACGTACTGCATGATGTAACAACCTCTGATGAAGCAGTGAGAGGTTTGATACAGAAGCGGGATGCACATGAATCATGCCAATCGAGCAATTGGACAGGCTACTCGTAATGGGGACAGACTTTACGGGGACAGACCTTCTTGGGGACAGACCTCTGAGTCAAAGATCAGGTTATGTCATAACGGGGATAGACCCCAAGTCAAACGGGGACAGACCTCTAAGTCAAAGATCAGGTTACGTCACAACGGGGATAATCCCAAGTCAAACGGGGACAGACCCCGAATCTCACGTGATTAAGATTTGAAGACATATCATGTGAGCTTTTTTAAAACATAGATTCCGGCACGGAATCAAATCACATTCCGGCATAGCATTTAATTAGATTCTAGCACGGCGTTTAATCAGATTCTGGAACAGAATCGCTTTGAATTCCAATAAGGAACTCGATTCAATTCCAATATGGAACCCGATCGGATCTAGTATGTACGAATGTTTTGTCAAAAGCCGTGAAGCGAAAGTATGCATACAATCGTTAAAGCTGCAGCCGCACCGGTCAGCAAAACGGAAACTCAAAAGCCGATAGGGAAAAAAAGCGGTATATAACGTCAACCATTGCAAAGCTGCACGTTTGACATACGTCTTCGAGGACTTAATGGGAATACGGAACCAGAAAAGCAACAGTAGCACGTTCAACTCGCGGCTTTCAAACTGGTTATTTGCACCATGTGAACGCAATTGAAGTACAACACTGCACACCATTAATGGGTTAATGGAGACCTTCGAAACCCGTCCAAAAATGTACTGTCTGCGGAACTATTGACAAAGAATCCCGCAATAAGTCACGATATGTCTGGGTACAGTGCGGATATACAGATCATGCAGATGTGCATGCGGATATCAGAGACACATATACCGTCACAGCAATTACCGGCTATTCCGTGATTGGAGAAACGAAAATCACCGTTTCAGCCGTGCAGCTAGGTACAAGCCTCTGGATTGTTCTAAAGCTAGTTGAGTAAATTGTGTTTAATATTATAGATATTTCGATGTATTTTTTTGTATATTTAACACAGTTGTTGAATGATAACCTTGAAATGTTATAAGGAGTATGTATGAAAAAACAATTAATAGTATATAGTATGCTATTCTTTGGTTGCGCTGCACTTTTTGGACAGAGCATAGAAGCCGGTATCGGGTGGACTAATATCATTGGTACCACGGCAAAAGAACTGTCATCGAAAAACAGTATCGTAGTTAACAAAGTGGAAGAAAGCGCAACATCTAATTTTCTGATTAATGCCCGCTTGTTTATGAGCAATCTTGGATCTGCAAAAGTTGGATTAGGCGGTTCTATTTCAATCGGTTCACCGTATAGCTATAAATTTCCGCTTCCAAGACCGCTTGCGGTACAGGAAGAAGTTTCGCATATAAAATACAGTTCCAAAGACGGTACGATACTTGATATCGGGGGGATTCTTGGAGTTTCGTATAAACAAAATCTTATCGGACCTCTTATTAGTTTTACGATGGATGCAGGCTTAAGTTTTCATGTAAAAACTATTGATATTCAAGTCCCGCCGGAACCGGCTTATGCTGATTACGGTATGTTCATTTACAATCTTTCTGACAGTACCATTGGATTGGGAGCTAACGCTGGTATTCAAGCAAATATATTAAATTTCTTTTATGCAGAAGCCGGACTTTCTCTTAGTTTCGATCTGTGGCGCACGGTTGTTTATCAAGGATATTATGATAAAACAGAAAAAGATTTAGATAGCAGTCAATACACTATTCCGCCTATAAGAGACAGCGCATTTACGAATAAAGTTTATATTGGCGCACCGTATCTTCTTTTTGGGATAAGACTTTAAGTATATTTTAATTATGCGATTCTTGCTTTACTGTAGTGTTATACTTTGTATTGGATGCTCTTTTGACTACGGTACAGACAGTACCGAGGATGAATCTCCAACTATTGTAATGCATAATGCTGATTATATCAGAATGGAAAACGGCACGCTCAATCTTCGTTTTGAAGCTACAGTGCTTGAACATTTTGACGGACGTCAAACAATGAGAATTGAAAATATTTCTTTTGAACAATTTCAAGAAAATACAGTGGATATTACCGGACATGCCGGTACAGCAACTATAGAATTGGAAAGCCGCAACATTGTTATGGAAGATTCTGTTACAGTAGAATCGTTATCTGAAAATATGACTATTGAAACGGAATATCTTGATTGGAAAGACAGTGAACGAAAACTTTCCGGAACACCTTTTGAGCCTGTTCACATTCAAAAATCTGATGGAACAGATATTCGTGGGCAAGGCTTTTCGGCGCAACTTCGTACTAGAACTGTAGAGTTTTCTGCCGGAGTTGAGGGAACGTATGGAAGTACAGCAGAGTAGTTGAATTATTGCTGATATTTTTAATAAATAAAAAAGCACTTGACATTTAAAAATAACTGAAGTAATCTTTTAAGTAAAAAGTTGTGTACCGGTGCAACGCTGGAAAGGAACGCCTATGGATATGGGAGTGCTGGTTTAACTAAGGAGCCGGTGGTTACTACCATAGAAATTCCTCTGCAAAGTAGGAAGGAAGTAGGAGTTTTGTGGAGCGATCCGCAGACCTAGTTAGTAAGAGCTAGGTGGTTGACTTTAGACTGTACACTGTACACTTAATAGTTGGGGGCTCTAATCAAAGAACCCCCGTAAAAGGAGTTTTTATGAAAATAGGTCTTTTACGTTCGGCTTTGGGGGTGGTATGCGTGTCCCTAGCATTGTATGGTTGCGCATCAAAGCCAGCCGCTACGACGCCAGCTGCTACGACGCCAGCCGCTACGACAGCTCCTACTCGAAGTGGGACTGGTAGTGCAACAGAGGGGGCAACTGCAACAACAGCTTCAACAGCTTCAACAGCTTCAACAAGTAGAGGGAGACAAGAACAAGAACGCTTGCAAAAAGTACAGCAGGCATTACTTGCTCCGTATTCTGTGGAAGAAATTAACGCTATTAAAAGCTGGAGTCGAAAAAATATTGACGACCTTAAACAATTACCCGATCTTGAGAAAGCTCAAGTTGTTTGGGTATTTGATAAGTTGAATGTATGGGCAGAAGCTGAAGACACTGCTCTTTTCTCAACAAATTTTGGCAAACTGAGCACAGAAGATCGTGAATCCTTGTATGCTCTTTCTGACATAATCTATTTGAGTGGAGAAGGAGGAGCTTTACTTGAAAGCTGGAGCCCGTCTACGCCACTTACCCCCATACAACAAGACAGTGGAACAACGGCCACACTTCAACCCAAAGCCCGTGAAGCCGGACTTGCTGCTCTCAACAGAGAACGCGAATCAGATGAAGCAAATAAAGCAATTTTGCTTTTCTTGCCTTTCTCTGGAACCTCTTATCAGGACGGACAAACACTTGCACGGATTCTTTCCTATGAACGCAGCTTTTTAGAAGATTTCCGACCAAGAGCCGGCAGCAGTGTTCAAGATAGGACCTGGACGGCAGAACGCGGTTATCAGAGAGTTAACCAATACGGAAACCCAACTGAGGACTTTAATAATTTTGATTATGAACGTGACCGTGCACAGCGCTCTGACTATGCTGTAACTGGTATGATTACTCCAATAGAGGAAGGATATCGAGTAGTCGTACGACTTATCAACCTCACTGACCTTCAACAAGTTGCTGGTGCTTTCTATGAATATCCTGATAACACCTCATTTCCTGCTGAAAAAATAGCACAAGATTTACTCACTTCTTATAGAAAGTACAAAACTGATATTAAAGATCAAACAGCATACTTGGCGAGAGCTAGTGTATCGGTAGATGCGATAACAGATGCTCCCGATGAAATTAGTCAACAAGAACGAGAGTTAATTGCTCAGGTTATTGCTACTGAAGTGTCTCAGATTAGCGGTTTTAGAGTGTTTCTCCGCCAAGAAGATAGCGATACTGCTTTCTTAAAGCTCTATCAAAAAACTCCCACAAACAGTACCAATGCTAAACCTGTTGATTACTTGCTGTCTTCAAGTATTAACCAGATTGGTGACGAAAAACAATTACTTGCTCAAGTTGCAAACAGAAGCAATAACACTTTATTCTCAGTTGCTCGAAACGGTTATACTAACCTAGACAGTATTCGTGAATTGGTTACCAAACTTTTCCCCGTGGGGACAAAAACAGTTCCACCACAATTTGCCCCAATTCTTATTCTGGTTGACGGTGGAACATTCCAGAGAGGAAGTTCCGCTATTGGAGAAAATCCTGTCCATACTGTAACGGTAGGAAGTTTCTATCTCAGTGCAACTGAAATAACTCAAGCTCAATACAATGAATTGATGGGTATTAATCCTTCTCTCAACAAAGGTGATGCTCTTCCTGTAGAAAACGTCACATGGTATGATGCAGTTAGATACTGCAACATATTGAGTGAGCGAGAAGGAATATCACCTGCAGATTTTGCTTACAAACCAAGAAACGACGGTAGCGGAGAATATGATTTCAATATAAATGCAAAAGGTTACAGACTTCCAACCGAAGCAGAGTGGGAATATGCTGCACGTGGAGGGAAAAATCAAACTTCTGCTCCTTACGCAGGTAGTAATTTTGCAGATGCGGTTGCATGGTACCGTAGCAATAGCGATGGTTCTACTCATGATGTTGGTACCCTTGAAAAAACTGCACTTGGCTTATTTGACTTAAGTGGAAATGTTGGCGAATGGGTCAATGACTACTATGATGTTTATAGCCAAGGGACATTTGTAGACAAAGGTGGTGCAGAAAGAGGTCTTGCTCGTGTATGGCGTGGTGGAAGTTTTGAATCTCAAGAGAGTCAACTTCGTGTAACAGCGCGTGGATTAAGCTTACCTTCAGTTAAGTACAGCACCATTGGTTTCCGTGTAGCTAAAACAGTAACAAAATAATATGATTTAAAAGCCCGGCATTAGCCGGGTTTTTTTTTATATCTGTGAAGAGTCCAAATAACCCAAAGTCTGGAAAGATGTTTTTAACTATTTGTTTAAAGTTCAACGATTCAAAACTTAACATTCTTACAACCAAGTTCAACTGTTACCAGCTTGATGTCCAGAAGTTATAATGTTGTAGGATTAATGCAAATTGACTCTATCTAAGAATATTAAACGCGAATTATTAAGAAAATTATTTCATGTATTAATTGTTTTTACTATCCCTCTTTCAATATGGAATAAAAATATTACATTAATGCTATTAATAATAGGGACTATTTTTTATGCATTCTGTGAAGAACTTCGGATTTCCGGTATACATGTCCCTTTCATTTCTTTTATAATTGAAAGAGTCTCGCGCGTACAAGATCGAAAACATAAGGTAATTGGTCCAATAACACTTGGCATTGGTGCTATTTTTTCGGTGATATTCTATGAAGGACAAGCCTTATTTTGTGCAATTTGTGCTACCGCTTTTGGAGACAGTATTGCTTGTTTAGTAGGAATGAGCATAGGCAACACACGACCGAAATGCTTAAACGGTAAAAGCGTCGAGGGCTCTATGGGTTGGTTTTATAACAGTATTGTTAATTGCATATTTGTCGCATCTCAATGGAATGTCAGCATATATTATTGCTATTTTTACAACATTTATTGAAGCTCTACCACTTGGTGATTACGATAATATATTTATTCCACTTACGGTTGGCCTTACTGTAATATCGATTAAATATGTAAGTTAAATACCGTAATCCAAACGGTAAGAATTCTTGCAAACCCTACAAAGAATAAAGAATCTGCACAGTAAGTAGCATTGAATTCTGTGTAAAATTTTATATAATGAATTTATGCGAAAAAAAGAAATATTTACTGTTATTTATGAAGATAAACATTATCTTGTTGTGAATAAAATGTCGGGTATTTGTGTAGGTGCTGACCGGTATGATCAGTATACAGAACGGCTTGACCGTCTTCTTTATGACCGCTATGGTGATATATGGATTGTTCATCGTATTGATCGAGATACTTCAGGTATTGTTTTATATGCTCGTGACGCAGAAACACATCGACGTTTGTGTATTGCTTTTGAACAGGGAACTATAAAAAAAACGTATAGTGCAATCATACAAGGCTGTCCACCGTGGAAATCAATAGAATGTAACTTACCGCTTATTCCAGACGGAGATAAACAACACCGTACTATTGTTGACTGCTACCGTGGCAAAAAATCTTCTACTTTTGTGTATATCTGCGGAACTGCTATTCCCTTCAGCGTGGCGGAAATACACCCTCGTACGGGACGTACACATCAAATCAGAGTGCATCTTGCACAACTTGGTTACCCTATCGTTTGTGACTTACTGTACAGTTCCGGAAAGCCATTATTTTTATCATCATTTAAACGTAATTGGCATGGTAACCGCTTTGAAGAACAACCTCTCATCGCACGGCTTGGACTCCATGCGACAACATTGGAAGTAGATAACAAAACCTTCAAAGCTCCATTCCCTCAGGATTTTAAAGCAACTATTAAACAGATGGAGAAGGTGTCACATAGTCAATACTTTTCAACAAACCTTTATGATATTCCAATGTTTTAATAATTGATTCAATATTCTGCTGATAACCACTTTCTGCCAATAATTTTTGCGCGTCTACCGGCAAATCATTACTTAATTCTAATAAGTAATGTAAAAGTCCGGCGATTTTGTACGAATTGCTAGTTACAGAAGCAGTGATAGGGTGAACTGTTGGAGAAACCGGCAAAGGAATTTCCTCTTCAAAATTTTCTGACATAAAATTGTCCTCAGTTGATTTTTCTCCTGTTGGTGTATCAAACTTTCCCTCTAGGATTAATGGCTGTTCAGAAACAGACCCAACATCATCAGTCATCATAATCATATCTTCATATGCGAGAGTTAATGGAAGCGGTGTGTTATCTAGCGGACTTAGTAATGTAAAATTACGGTTCCACATATCTTTGAAGAGATTAATATCAATTCCTTTAGCTTTTTCTCCAAGTTTACTTAATCCGTCAGTATTAGCAGTATCTGTATATAATTTTACTAGTGCTGCTAAAACCTCAACTTCACTGGAATCTGTTTCATATAATTCTTCAAAAATTTGCATTGATAAAGCCAAATTCCACATTTCGGCATATAACTTAGCGAGAAGCAGTTTTACATTCCGATCTTCAGGATTTATTTTTAAATAGTTATTCAATTCTTGTTCAGCAACACGGTATTTTTTACGCTTAAAATTTAGATCAGCCAAATTCAAGTATACTTTATTCCTTTTAGGTTCGATTATTAAAACTTTTTCAAAAAATTTTTGTGCTTCGACCAGATGACACAAACCTTGTTGAGCAATGCCGGCTATAATCAATGCGCGTACATTTTTATCATCCATCGTTAATACTTCTTGAGCCTGTCCAAGAGCTTCATCATAATGCTCTTCTTTAAGACAAAGAATTGCAAGACGAATACGCCCTTCAATATGATCAGGTACCAGTTCAAGTATTGCTTCTAGTTCCATAATAGCTTTCTCGTTATCACCGTTGTGTTCAAGAATCTGTACCAGATTAAATACAGCTGAAATACACCGTGCGTCAAAGCTCAACGCTTGACGGTAATACTGAGTTGCTTGTCTTATATCTCCCTGATCAGCAAAAACTACACCGATGTTGTTTAAAGCATTCGCATTATGAGGAGCAATATTAAGAATTTGTTTAAATGTTTCAATAGCTCGTGCATACTGTTTCCGTTTATAAAATACTAATCCACCGTTGTTGAGCGGTGGAATCCAATCTGGACCGGCATTGACAGCAGCTTGATATTGGACAGAAGCTTCTTCAAGATTCTGCGCTCGTTCTAATGCAACTCCGTAATTAAATAACAGTATTGGATTACCTGGTTCTAATGTTAAGCCTGTTTTAAACATATCAAATGCTTTATGGTATGCATATCCAGAACAGTATACAATGCCCAAATTGTTATATGCGGGTATGTATTGCGGATCAAGTTCAATAGCCTTTGCATAAGCCATAAGAGCAAGTTTAGGATGGTTTAATCGGTTATGAATATTTCCGACACGGTAGTATAAATCAGCGTCAATTTGATCAAAATCAATAGCGTCAATAAGAATACCAAGTGCTTCTTGAAGGCGACCTTGTACACAGTACACTCGTGCTGCCGCTGTGATAACCGCTTTATCCTGAGGATAATTTGCAAGAAGTTTTGATACTTCGATCGTGGCAGAATCTAATTTATTTGCAGCAATCAGCGTATGTATTAATGCAAGAGCTGCTCCTCGATTATTAGTATCCCCTGTAAGAGTATTCCTTACAGTCTGTTCAGTTCCAGCGTAATCCATTTGTTTTACTGATTCTTGAGAAACTATTACCATAGTTATTACCTACTACCCGCTTATGCGGATTCTCTACTACAGTCTTATATCCGGTTTTTTAACTCTTTCAATATAGCCTTATGAACTATAGGTGATTTCCCGGTTTTATTCTTTATTTTTAATATAACCGTATTTATTCTTAAATGTCAAGCATCGGTTTTATAGAAATTTCTTTACTGTCGTAATGGACGTGCGCTAACTTCAGAAGAATAATCTCCGATGTGAAATGGTTCAAGTGAATCGTATGCTGCAATAGAAAAGTAATATAATGTACCGTTTTTTAAACCGTCAATACGTATTGACGTTCGCGCTCCTACGTTGATAGGAGATATTCCAAGACTGGAATCTTTCCCGAAATATTCTCCTTGAGCAGTACCATAGTATACAAGGTAACCAACAGTATTCCGAGAAATACTTGCTCTCCATGAGAGTTCAACAACTCCATTACGGGCGTAGGCAATAAGTTGAGTCGGTGGCATTGGAGCTTTATTTTGACGGTAATTCAATTGAATGCTATCTATATATGGGGAAAAATGCCTGTCTTTACTTGGATAGAGAACTATTGCAAGCTGTACGTAACGTCCACGGACATCTCTAAGAGACACTCCGGCGGTTAACGCCCGCCATTCTTCAAAATGATAGGGGTTATTTGATACTCTCATAAATAACTCAATAGCAGAATCATCTACAAGTGGTCCGTTCTTAACATCAACACTCACAAGTTCAGAATTAATATCGCCAAGGTCGATGGGGATAGTTTCTACTCGTCCACTGTTTTGCCTGTAGGTACCGAGAGATATTTCTGACACGAACCGTGGAGAAATAATAAATTCATCTATCATACCGAAGAAATTCTTTCCAAGTACAAAAAAGCCATTTGTACCAACGTTTGATTGATAAACTTGAGTTCCTTCATGACCGTTCTCTGTGACAAATACAATACATTCTATACGACCGTCGACCACATATTCTAAAAGACCGTTGTCGGAATCAAAACGGATAAGGTGGTGACTCCATGTTTTTGGAACTAAAGAAGTCTGTCCGGAAAGTACTATATCTTTGGATAAAGTAAAAAAATTAGAAAAAGTCCACTGCAAACGGTTCCGGACAAATGTGACAATAATATCTTGACTAATATATGAATCATTTTCACAGATAGCATTCCACTGCAGTACATTCTCGCCATTTTCAGCAGTGACCGGATAAAGCCACATTTCAATACTAAAATCTCTCAGTATTTGCCCTGTTGAAAAGAGTGCCTCTCGTGAATGGGGAACAATAGAGATTGCGTCAGATAGACCCATAAAAAGGGCAGCACCGCCCCCAAACCGTGCATTTTCCCGTGGAGCAAGCACGATATTTTCTGTTGAGGATACCGAATAATTGCCAGCAGAATCTTGAAGAATACCGTCAAATGAAAAAAATAAATCCTCTGAAAAATATGTCTGCGCTGAAGAAAGAGTAAGCACTGGGTAAGGGCGTAAAAATGAAGTTTCTATAACATGTGCTTTAGTTTCAATAGCCTGCCACCCAGTTTCTCCACCAATTACAATAACTTGTTCTCCAATTCCGTAAAGTACTTCAGCAGTCAACAACGCGACTAATAACACAACAGCTCGCATACTTATACCATCATAGTACCATTTAGAATTTTTGACAAGCTACGGTAACTTTAAAAATTTTCTAGATTCATACATGGTTAAATAGTAACGAGTACGGTACATGTAGTTTTAGCGGTTTGTTGCGGGATAGTAAAGTTATTGATCGTTAATCCGTCAACTTTTAGAGAAGCAGTTCCAGTACGGTGAATCCGGATATGGTACCGTACTCCTCGATATAAACGATCGATAGTTAAGTCATTGAAGGAAGAAGGTAAACACGGTTTTATTTGCAACCCGTCTAATGTAGGTTGAATTCCAAGGAGATATTGACTCACATTAACAAAAGTCCATGCTGCCGTCCCAGTAAGCCAACTGTTTTTACCTTCACCGAGAGTTGGAGCTTCTTGTCCAGCGACCATTTGACAATACACGTACGGTTCCGTCCGGTGAATATCACTTATATCCTCAAGATAGGTGGGGCATGTACGCCGGTACACAGCAAATGCTTCTTCTGCATTTCCAACAATCGTTTCTGCAATGCTGATCCACGGATTATTATGGCAGAAAATACCACCGTTTTCTTTATAACCGGGTGGATAACTTGAAATTTCTCCCAATTCAACGTGGTAACTTTGATAACATGGCCATAGAAGACTTGAACCAAATGTACCCGTTAATTTTTCTTTGACACTTTTTAATGCCGTTTGAGCTTCTCCAGTTGAAACTCCAACATGTGCCATAACACACATTCCCTGTGGCTCAATAAAAATTTTTCCCTCGGTACATTCGTTGCTTCCAACTTTTGCTCCGTATGCGTCATACGCACGGATAAACCATTCTCCATCCCAACCGTTCTTGAGAATCGCTTTTTCCATTGCAACGGTTGCTTCTTCAATTTTTTGAGCCTCTTCAGTATCTTCCCCAAATCTCCGACATAGTTCCGCATACTGCCGACCGTAGAGTACAAACATTCCTGCAATAAAAACACTTTCCGCACTCCCGATCTCCTTATTCACGGTTGTCTGAAAGCTTTCTCCCGGTTCTTCAGAAAAACAATTTAAATTGAGACAGTCATTCCAATCTGCCCGTCCAATCAACGGTAAACCGTGAGGGCCGAGATGATTCATGGTATATTGAATGCTCCGCCGTAAATGTTCAAAGAGCGACTGTTCTGTACCTTCTACATTGTTGAAAACAACAAGTTCACGCAAAATGTCAGAAGCGCCTGTTTCTGCAATGTATGCGTACGTACATGCAACAAGCCATAAAGGATCATCATTAAAACCTCCACCAATATCAGCATTTCCACGCTTTGTCAACGGTTGATACTGGTGCCATGTACTACCGTCTTCCAATTGAATAGCAGCAATATCCAAAATACGTTCCCGTGCCCGTTCAGGAATTAAGTGAACAAAACCAAGAATATCTTGGCATGAATCACGAAAACCCATACCACGACCAGTGCCACTTTCATAGTAACTTGCACTGCGGCTCATATTAAACGTGACCATACATTGATACTGATTCCAAGTATTAACCATACGGTCAAGTTTTTCATCATGTGATTTTATAGAAAACCGTGAGAGTAACCGCGCCCAATAAATTTTAAGAGAATCAAAAGCCGTTGAAACTTTTGTATCATTATCAAACTGTGAAAGGAGTATATGTGCCGGATCTTTATTAATAATGCCCGGTTTTTCCCATTTTTCTGCAATAGGAAGTTCTGCATAACCAAGTACAAAAATTAATTTTTTACTTTCTCTCGGTTTGATAGTAAAAGAAAGCCGATGACTTGCAATCGGCGACCACCCATGAGCAATACTGTTAGAACTTTTTTCTGTCCTAATAGCATCTGGAGAATTCCACCCGTTAAATGCCCCAAGAAAAACATCACGGTTCGTTTCAAAGCCATCAATAGGGTGATTAACAGAAAAATACGCATAATGGTTACGTCGCTCTCTATATTCAGTTTTATGGTAAATAGTACTTCCCTCAACTTCAATTTCTCCGGTGGAAAAATTGCGCTGAAAATTTGTTGAATCATCAACGGCATTCCATAAACACCATTCAATTGCGCTCACCACAGTGACGGTTTTTTCTGTTTCAGTTGTATTCTGCAAAGTAAGTACGTTTATTTCACAATGCTCTCCAAGAGGTACAAAACAAACAAGTTCTGAAGCAAGTCCATCCTTTTCTGCCTGAATAACAGTGTAACCAAGTCCATGGCGGCAACGATAACGGTCAAGTGGTGTTTTTAACGGTAAAAATGCCGGACTCCACCAACTGTCTTTATTATCACCGTCTTTAATGTAGTAGCACCGCCCACCAGTATCAAAGGGGACATTATTGTATCGGTAACGAGTGATGCGACGCAATTTTGCGTCGCGGTAGAAACTGTAGCCACCACCAGTATGAGAAATAAGGCTAAAAAAATTCTCATTACCAAGGTAATTGATCCACGGTAACGGTGTTGCCGGTGTACCAATTATATATTCACGTTTTTCATCATCAAAATAACCGTATCTCATAGAATTTTCCACCATAAATAACATTTTTGTTTAAATGGCGACGGATTTGACCCGCCCTCCTCTCGATCAAGTTAAGTGATTCTACAGTATTTTTTTTAGTATTGTCAATAAAAAGGAGAGGCAGAGCCACAAGCGCACTCACCGTTGTAGAGCGGGAAGCACTGCAGGGAGATGTACGCCCCCTGGATAATGCATTTCAGGTATATTTCAATGGTACTGCGTCACGTTGGGCAATTAAACTTAATTCAGCTGCTTTGAAGGTATGTGATTGAGTCATTGCATGTTCGCTACGATTGAGACAATCCAGAATCAACTGTCCAAAAAAAGGATAACCGACTGTTCCTTCGACGTGATAATAGCTTTCTTCCGTATTGTTTGCAAGAAAAACATGACCACCGCCTGAATTCTTGAAGCCTAAGTTCATATATTTGCGCTGTTCGATAAAACCTTCAGTTCCCAAAATAAAAAGCCGTCCATCTCCCCACATTTGCAAGCCGTCAGGGGTAAACCAATCAACCCGAAAATAGCCGGTTGCCCCATTATCTAAAACAATTTCACAGTCTCCAAAATCATCAAGTTCCGGATACTGTGGGTGATTGTAATTTGCAATATGACTTCGTGCAACGGTACCGTCTTTTGCTCCCGTATAGTAGAGAATTTGTTCGACATTATGCGAACCAATATCACACAAAATGCCTCCATAGTGCTTTTTCACAAAGAACCAGTCCGGACGGTGGGGCGCACCGAGCCGGTGCGGTCCAAAACCTATAACCTGTATAACACGACCAATTGCCCCTTGCTCAATTAACTGTCCCGCAAAAACTGCTGATTCAACGTGAATACGCTCACTGTAATAAACAGCATACTTTTTCCCCGTTTGTTTAACCGCTTCCCGTGCTTTTTCTAACTGTTCCAACGTGGTAAGCGGAGCTTTATCGGTAAAATAATCTTTACCGGCTGCAAGCACCCGCAATCCTAAATCACACCGTTTGTCTGTTTGAGTTGCCCCTGCAACTAATAAAATTTCCGGATCGTTTAGAATTTCCCCTTCGCTTTCCGCTGCATGTATTTGAGGAAACCGTTGGGCAAAGTTTTGCATATATTGAGGGTCAGAATCGTAAAAACTTTTAAGAATACCGCCTGCCTCAATCAAACCGTTACACATACCATAGATATGTCCATGGTATAAGCCGATAGCTGCAAATACAAATTCTCCTTTCTTTACTACAGGAGCTGGTTTAGCTGTCGGTGCATAATTCATTCCGTCACTCATAAACCTACCGTAAAACACTTCAATCAAACTGTCAAGCAAAATCGCAAGGTACTTGTGAATTTTTCTCTATTCATTACACTAGTTAAACGTATGAAATTTGTTTTAGTATTAATTCTTTTAAATTCTTGTTCACGAATTGCGGGAGAACTTGCCATTATGGAAGCAAACTTCTTTTATTCTCGGGGAGAAACAGACAAAGCTATAGCCGCATATATGCATTCCCTTGATTATCCGGAAGCTGTTCCATACGCTGAATTCGGTCTTGGAGTAGTATATTTATCCCTTGAAGAAAAGAGCGCTGCGTTTGATAGATTTATGGCGGCCGAACAAGCTGCGAGAGATGATCAGCAATTACTGTACCGAATACGGTACAACACCGGCATTATCCGCTTTGAACAGGGGGATTTTGAAGGAGCAATTAGCGATTTTTCTGAAGCTTTAGTATACGACGGAAGCAGCCGTGAAGCAAAACGGAATTTGGAATTGAGTCTCTTGTCTCAGACGTATGTAACTCAAACGAGTACGGCTGAAGAACAAGATCCGGAGTCTATAACACGCACGACCGTACTCTTTGATTATCTGAGAGAAAAAGAACGTGAACAGTGGAGGAGTCAAGAATGGAACGGAGAATCGTCTCAAACAGAACCGGATTATTAATAGTTATCGGTATATTAAGCATCTGCTCACTTGAAGCCCAAAGTTTTCTTGCCGCAATAGAACAATCACCAGAGAATCCGGTTGTTCAAAGTCAATGGGTTTTATCGGTGCTGATCAATCACAACATCCCTTCTCAGGTAAAAGTCCGCGCTCCAACCTTTCCGTCCGCTTTAGGTTTGGAGCGGGTACGTACCGAATCACGGCGTATTCCTCCGACAAATGTCCAGGGAACCGCTATAGATTTTTTCTTCAAGCCGCGCAGTTCCGGCCGCTTCACGATAGAAACGTTTGAAATTGCAATATTAGGTACCGTAGAAAAGACCGAACCGTTTGAAATCATCGTGCATAGAGAACGGTACACACCGCCCATTTTGCGTTGGAATACTCCCCAATATCTCACCGTTGGGGTAAAAAGCATTTTAACCCTCACCGTACAGAATGGCTCCGTGTCTTTACCGCAGTCGTTTTTAACTGAAATTCCTGAACAAGTACTGATTGAACTACGGTATCCATCAAATGCTGAACAAAGAAACGGCACAGTAGTTCAGCTCACTGTGATTCCGTTAAGTGCAGAACCGTTTCGTCTTAACGCGTTGCATGTTTTAACACAAAACGGTTCGGTAACTATCCCGGCCCTCACACTTCCCGTCCGCCCTGCGGTACCCAAACTTCCGATTCCCGAAGAACCTGAAGAGGAAGCAGTACCGGTTGAAAAAGCAGTCGTGCAGCCGTTCCCGGCTTACTCAAATAATATCTTTGATCCTGCTCGTACCCTGTGGGAAGAAGGACATATCAGTGAATCGCTTGCATATATTCGGCGTTTAGAGCGGGAACGGTTCTTTTCGCGTACTATTATTGCTTTCCGGAAAGAAGTTGAACAGTGTGCCAATATTCTTTTTCGTATCAATGAACCGTGGCGTCCCAAGAGATTCTTTATTATTCTCATTATGAGCTTATTCGTATGCAGTACTATCGGGGTCATACTGCTCCGCCGCAGCGCCCATTGGTTCATACCGGTCGTTGTTGGGTTGATTCTTGCCGGTATCTGTATCGTGCCGCTCGTCGATATTCCGCATATTGCGGTCGTGCATGCGGGTACGGGATACCGTATCCCTGATAAGCATGCGGCGGTGAGTGGTTCTTTCGGTGAAGGGCAACCGGTGCATGTGCTTTCAGAGCATGCACAGTGGGCGCATATTGAAGTTCCTAATGGTCATTCTTTTTGGATTAAAACAGAGCAATTAGTGCGCTATTGAAAGCCGCAGCTGTTCATACTGTGCATGTTGGGTCTCTAACAGTGCCGTGATACGTTTTTTTTCAATGTGCAATGGCTTGTTGAGGCTCTGAAGTTCCTGTGCTTTCAATTTTTTTCAAATTTTTTCAATAGTTTCTTTCCGGAAATCCGCGTACTCAAACACCGGACTTGGATGAAGGGCAACCGGTGCATGTGCTTTCAGAGCATGCACAGTGGGCGCATATTGAAGTTCCTAATGGTCATTCTTTTTGGATTAAAACAGAGCAATCAGTGCGTTATTGAAAGCCGCAGCTGTTCATACTGTGTATGTTGGGTCTCTAACAGTGCCGTGATACGTTGTGCAATGGCTTGTTGAGGGTCTGAAGTTCCTGTGCTTTCAATAGTTTCTTTCCGGAAATCTGCACACTCAAACACCGGACTTGAAGCAACGATTACCGTATCACGGTATAATTTATCGGCAATCATTTCATGGGCTTTACTCATATCGATTCTTAAACAGCAGCCGTTTATTGAAACAAAAATAACAATATCAAAAATACGCAAATAGGAATCAATCTCCCGCACAGCTTGTTTTGTTTCTGGATTACCGGGTCTATACCGGGTTCCGCTGGGAAATACCAATACTATTTTTCCCTGTTGCCGCACAGTATGCAGCACCCGCATAGCGGCTCGATTGATGATACGGCATCTCAATTCTTCTTGGGCGCGAACCGTTGGGTCGTCAATAGTGTCAAGCGTACGGTTTGGATAAATAACAATCCGAGTAAAAGCTTGGGCAAGCGCTCTAATCATCGAGTGTTCTTCGTTGAGTTTCATCCCTGCAATAGCAACTAACCGTTCCGGAATTTCACGAATAGCCGGCTCGTCGGCATGCTCAAGGAGCGAAGCAAAAATAGGTAAATCTAAATTACTGTAATGTTCCATAAGGATTATCCCTTTTTTACCTGCCCGAACTTGTTCGATAAACGATAAAAAATGCTCTTGTCCCTCAAGTCGTGAATTTGGAAGCATATATTCTTGCACCATCGTGTGAAGAATAGCATACAGTGCAGCGTTTCTTTCTTGATACACATTCGTCTCATCGATTTTTTCCCAGCCAGTATGTACATACTGCGCCAAGGTATCCGCTATGTATCCATACCGTTGGTCAATAGTTAATCCATCCATATAGCTAGGTTAATAGAATTTGGGAGAGAAATCTAGGGAGCATAGCGTATTGTGTTTAAAAAACTTTATGGAAAAATGAAAACCCACCGGCTTGTCCTGTGGGATGAACCGTAGTCATGCGCCGCTTCTCTTGACCATACGTCAAAAAAAACTATCCTTAATGAAAACGGAAGCGGGATTCACCGTTAACCATGCCAATCTTGTAATTGGGACAGGCTTGCCCGTCAATTGGAGAAGCGATAATCACCGTCCCAGCCGGTGTAGCTAGGTACAATCCACTGGGCTTGTCCCAGGGGGAGTTGAAGCGCTGTATACGGCACCAAGGTTCTTGTCTTTGGGGTTAAGGGGACAGACCTTTGAGGGGACTGTCCCCCGTTAGCCCGTCTCTAGCACAAGACCCTTGTTTTTAGCACCAAGACCTTTGTCTCTAGCACCAAGACCTTTGTCTCTAGCAACAGAACCCTTGTCTCTAGCACCAAGACCCTTATATAGAGCTTTGCCTTGCGGAAAGAACGAAGTATACCGAAAAATAAGCTCACAGGAGGAATTTTCGGCCGGCTTTTCTTTGTGAAAGCCGGTTTTTTTTGTGAAGGGGACAGACCCCCGAACCAGACCTCCAAACTAAGAGATTTCTGACAACGGGGACAGACCTCTAAACCAAGAGATTTCTGAAAACGGGGACAGACATCCTTTGGGGTCTGTCCCCTTATCTGGAAGTATAGCAATCTAGTCCAGAAGAATAGCAATCTAGTCCAGAAGAATAGCAATCTAGTCCAGAAGAATAGCAGTCTAGTCCAGAAGAATAGCAGTCTAGTCCAGAAGAATAGCAATCTAGTCCAGAAGAATAGCAATCTAGTCCAGAAGAATAGCAATCTAGTCTGGAAGGCAGAGTTTAAGCTAAGTCTAGCACCAAGAGTCTCATATATAGAGATAAGAGTCTCATATACCGATCCAAGACTCTTGTATACCGATCCAAGACTCTTGTATACCGATCCAAGACTCTTGTATATAGATCCAAGACTCTTGTATACCGATCCAAGACTCTTGTATACCGATCCAAGACTCTTGTATACCGATCCAAGACCCTTGTATACCGATCCAAGACCCTTGTATACCGATCCAAGACTCTTGTATACCGATCCAAGACTCTTGTATACCGATCCAAGACTCTTGTATACCGATCCAAGACTCTTGTATATAGATCCAAGACTCTTGTATATAGATCCAAGACTCTTGTATAGAAGGGGACAGACCTCGAAGAGAGATAATAAACCTAAAGGGGACAGACCTCTGAATCAGGAGAGAAATCTAGGAAGTATGGCGTATTATGTTTAAAAAACAGGGTTTAATAATGCTGACATACTCTCCCGCCTAAAGGCTGGAGGTTCTTTCCAGTTCCGCTTTTTTAAGCGGAGACCTCAAGATTTTCCTGCTTCACTGTCCCAGCTATTGCTGAGGACTCGACAGGCTTCG
>JAISSB010000082.1 GCA_031273325.1 Treponema sp.
TCTGTGGACACACGCAGGGGAAAGGCGGTGGAAAATCCTCGTAGGAGTACGGGGCAAGAAGCAGAAAAATCTAGTAGCGATGCTAGAAGCTCCGCACTTTAGGGCGGAGAGAGTTCACGGCAGTACATCGGCTGTTACTTCTATTACCCCACATTCAAAGACATGTGCCGCGATAAAAATATCGGTAAAGATTATGGGTATAGCTTGTTAAGGAATGTCTTGAAACGTTCAATGTCCCCGTTGTTTTATTTTCTTTATGGAGCGACAATGAACTATAAACCGTGTGTGTTGCGGTGAAAAGACACTTGAAGGAAGTTGTATGCTCTTGATGCGAAAGGGGAAAAAACGCTCTTGGTAGGGAATATTCTTTCACAAATGAGCAGCCGTCTTAGGGCCGCTTATGCAGGGGGATAAATCGGGTCATCAAATTGATATTTTTTACGATGATTTTGTCACCAGTTGACTCGACGATTCGTTGATTAATGAAATTACTGAGCGCATCGCGTGTTTTAGAAACGCTCAAGCCTGCCCAATGCGCTAAATCTTCAATATCCATAAAAAATTCACGCCTATCGCTTTCTGCATCGTTTGGGTTTGTCTCAGCAAGCAAAAGAAATACCGATGCAATTTTAGCTTGCGGATCATGCATGGTGAGGATTGCAAGCCGCCGTTTTTGATCGTAAATGCGTTTTGCAAACGTTTTAAGCAGTTCAAGCGCAATTTGAGGGTTTCCTTGCATAAGAATATTGAAATTTTGCCGGTTGAACTCCAACAAAGTTACTTCTCCCACCGCAAGCGCTGTTGCCGTCCGCGGGGAATTTTCAAGAATAGCCATCTCGCCGAACATATCGGAAGGCTGCAGTACGTCAATGATCTTTTCAATATTACCTGCTATTTTTACCAGTTTGACTTGTCCCGTTTGAATCAAATAGAACGTGTCCCCTTTCTCAAATTCTGAAAAAATAATATCATCATTAGAAAATGATTTAGAAAATCGACTAAAGATATCAAAATTTATAGCCATTGCATAATCCTTAATAGAATATCTACTTTTTCTGAGAATTCGCAGGTACTTTTTGAGCCGTACTTTTTAGTCTTTGACGCAAAAGTATATCGTCAATACTAGCTAACCGTTTCCCTGCTAACGGGGTATATTTACCGTCAGGATATAAGTTTAAATACCGCTGCAGTACATACTGTGCATGGGTATACCGCCGGTTGGCATAATAATAATCTCCCGTTTTGAAAAGTCCGGACTCTGCATCAAGCGTGTCTGAATCGCTGAGTAAACTTGAAACTTGCCTATGGACATTTCTCAGTTGTGTGGAAAAAACCTTAAGCATTTTCATAATCAATGCGGTATTGTTCAGTACAAACGATTCAAATTCTGCCGTGTTAAACGCTATAACTATTGTTACACTGTTTCCGACATGAGCATTCTCTTCACGCTGATAATGACCGAGCGCTGATTTTACCCCAAAAAACTCACCGGCTTGTATAGATTCCTGTATTTCTTCGTTTTTCGTATTATCAAAATATTTTAAAAATACAGAGCCGCTTTGCAGGAGAAAGATTTTGTCAGCTTCGTCATTTTGAAAGTAAATGACCGACCCGGCAGAGTATGATAAAGCTTTGGGCATTACTGTTCCTCCGGCTCAAAAGGTAAAAAATCAAGTATTTTATTATAGCCTACCGTAGTACGTATAGCACGGTACATTGTGACCGGATCGCCGATGATGAAGTGCGGCGTTCCTCCAACGTTAATGATGCTGTACCCGTCCGGCAATGAACCGCCGAGTACATCGATAAAGCGCAGCGTACCGTAGAGCGCTTTCCCTTTCATACTTAAAAACTCAATATCTTCTGCCGAAGCATGCACGATATTTTCAAAAACATCGTCTGTTTTTGCTTTGAGTATCAGTATATCAGCGAAATGCCCGGAATCTAACGAACCAAGCCGATCTTCAATGTGAAAAGCTTTGGCAGGATTGAGAGTCACCATATCAAACAGAGTCTTAGCGGGGAGATCTTCTCCATAGAGGGAACGGTATACTGCACGCGCAGTGTGCATCTCTTCAAAAAGATTGAAAGAACCGGTATGCGTTGAATCGGTACCAAGGCTTAGATTAACGCCGGCTTTTAAAAGCTGCCGTACTTTACACGTTACGTTGAACATAAACATGTTGGAAGCAGGACACCAGACCACATGCGATTTTGCTTGTGCAAGGAGATCAATATCGACAGAGCTTAAGGCTATACAATGAACTAAAACACAGTAATCGTCCAATATTCCCATATCCATTAATGTTTGAACACCGTTCATTGATTCTTCGTCAAAACCTTCGGCAAGATGGGTAATGAACGGCCAGTCATTTTGCACAGCTCTTTTATGTTCAAGCTCAATACCGTCTCCCCATTTAAGATCGTATGAAGAAGATTCATGTGCCAAGCCGTAACCTAAAAATGCGCGGATAGGTAATTCTGGAAGGATGTTTCGATTTTGTGCGTGCGGAAAATGATCTTGAACTGTCGTAACACCGGAAAATAAATTCTTAAAGCTGCCTAACATATACATAGTTTCAATCGAAAGATTCGACCGTTCTGCATATACATCTGATGCTTTCAGATCATTATCCCACGGTAACCAATTAAGGTAAAAACTTCCCGGCGAAGGACCGACGCGCGGGAGATAATTTCCGCGTAAATGATCGTGGCTGTTGATAAGCGCTGGATAAACAATGAAGTCGTCACCAAGGTTAATATGCGGACCGCCATGGTGATAATAACAGATCCGCTTATTGTGTACGGACAGTGAACCGGTATATATCTTTTTAGCAGACGATGTAATGTGAGCGTTTTCAAGTGTATAGCTGCCCGTTGCTAAATCTGGCACCAAAACCTCCTCAAATGTATAGAGAAATGAAAACCCATAGGCTTGTCCAAAGGTAGTTGAATACAGAATAAGTTACAAGAGAGAAATAGTCAATTGCTTTAAAGCACGTTGTAGAGGAGCATATTTAAAAGTATACTACCATATACTATGGAGGCTATGTGGACGGAACTGAACTAAAAGGTATTGTACATGCGGAAACAGTATGTACCGACGATGAACATGATATGTCACTGCGTCCCCAACGGTTAAGTGAATTTTTGGGACAAGCGTCGCTGAAAAAAAATTTATCAGTATTTATTGAAGCAGCAAAAGCGCGGCATGAAGCTCTTGATCATCTCTTTTTAATTGGTCCGCCGGGGCTTGGGAAAACAACGCTTGCTCAGGTAGTAGCCCACGAATTGGGTACTGATTTTAAGGTAACAAGCGCTCCAGCTCTTGAAAAGCCAAAAGACCTTGCCGGCATTTTAACCACTGTTTCAGAAAAAACAGTATTTTTTATCGATGAGATTCATAGATTGAAACCGGTTATCGAGGAAATGCTGTATATTGCTATGGAAGATTATGAGTTAGATTGGATCATTGGGCAGGGTCCGAGCGCCCGAACTATCCGTATTCCTATTCCGCCCTTTACCTTAGTCGGAGCAACGACAAAGGCAGGCAACGTTTCAAGTCCGCTCATTGGGCGGTTCGGCATCACATGCCGTTTTTCGTTCTATGAACGGTCGGATATTGAAGCAATTCTCCACCGTTCTGCCCGTATTTTAGGTATTTCTCTTGATGAAGATGCTGCACAGCTTTTAGCCTGTGCTGCACGAGGAACACCCCGGGTAGCAAACCGTCTTTTAAGACGGATGCGTGATTTTGCCCAAGTTACCCAAGCGCACAGTATCACCAAAGACATTGTCAGCAACGGTTTGGCACGGTTAGAAATTGATAATGTAGGCTTAGAAAAACACGACCGTGACATTCTTGCTATGATTATTGAACGCTACCATGGCGGTCCTGTCGGTGCTGAAACGTTAGCAATTTCTGTTGGAGAGACGGTTGATACTCTTGAAGATTACTATGAACCGTTTTTGATTCAAAGCGGTCTTTTGCAGCGCACTCCCCGCGGACGGTCAGTAACTGCCCTGAGTTATAAACATTTAGGACTCAAAAAATATTCCTAAGCCCATCGAGCAGCACCAACCGCCGTTCCGCCGTGGTAGGTAAGTACAATCCTCTGTACTTGTCTCAGAGCTAGGTGAAGGGCAGCCTTACAAACAATAAAAATCAGTTGATTTTACTCCCCTGCTTTGTGCGGCGGGCCAAAATGTGGCGGAGAAAAAACGCACAAAGGGCGTAACCAGACTGGGGTTCTTCGGAGCCCGCACCGCTTCGGCGGTGCGCATATACAGACCTGTTAAACGATGTTTTTGCGCCCTCAAACCAGCGCCCGCTACAGGCTCAGATTTAGCAATAAAAAAACTGCTACGTTAGCCGCCGCGCACGGACGCGCGGCGGGCCTCATTATAGCCGCTTGTCCGTTTCCCATACTATTTTTTACGTATGATTTTGTTATTTATTCTTAAAAAAATATTTAAATCCAACCCCTATTTGAATACTTGTTGTGTTAATAAAATCTTCTAAATTATATTGGTAATAATTTGTTAAGATAATCTTATAGCCAAAATTAACATCAAACATCCATTTTGAAATATAATATTTATATCCAATCATTGGAATTAAAAACGCCGTTGTATCAGTTGATTTCTCCGGTGTAACGCCGTCACCAAAATAATTTAGAAAGTCACAACCACTGCCAATCCCAATATATAATTTATTTAAGCCTTCGTTAAATGGATAATAATTAAAAAATACCGCCGTTGTAAGCGCGGTGCAATACACATCTTCTGTGTTTGTTTTGAATGCGGTCCAGCCAAAACCGATTTTTAGTGAAAACCAATCGAATACTTTATGTTCATATTTTAAGCCCAAGCCGCCGCCCTGGTTTCTCGTTCCCGCAATGAAATAACCAATATCCAATGTAAATAATTGATTGATTGTGGTTTGTAGCGTTTCATTTGCATCCACGACTGCACTTGCGGTCGAACTGTCCGTGGTTCGACTACGCTCACCAATCGCAGAAAGACTTCCACATAATGAAAAAAACATAACCAATATTGCTAAACAGCATTTATAGTTTTTCAAAATAACCATTCCCCGCTTATGGCATCTTTAGAGATGCCTTTTATCAATAAACGCCCACTTTAAATAAAGCATTGTTCGTTTTGTGTCTTGTACGATAAAATCCGTCGAAGATTTAAGCGTATACATCTTTAAGTAAAAAGAAAAATTTACACCTATTGACAAGTTTTTTGTAATTAAATGTGAATA
>JAISSB010000025.1 GCA_031273325.1 Treponema sp.
TGTTCCCAACCGACACCGCCGAATCGTCCTGCTATCAATGAGAATAAACAGGATTGTATAACCCACATTTCTTGATTTGCCATAAGGACTGTTTGGTATCCTTTTGCACGGAGAACCGGAACCTGTGCTTTCAGTTCAGCATACGTTTTAGCAGGAGTCAGACCGGCGTCACGGAGGACCGCGTTGTTGACGTAGAAAGCATGAGAAGAGGTGATAGCACGGGGAAGGATAGCAAGATAATTACCGCCTTGCTGTGCAGGATCAAGTGCATTGGCTAAGAATTGAGAACTGATTCCATCGCGCCGGGCAAGGGGACCAAGGTCTTTGAGTAATTTCTGTTCGTGGAGTGTGGTGGAACGTCCAGACGGCCATGCGTAGAGAACATCTGGGAGACGGCCTGCAGCGGCATAAGCTTCTGTTTTATTATGGAACGGTTCATTGAATAGATCCTCACGGACGATTTTGATATTAGGATGTGCTTTCTCAAATGCACCCCATACAGCGGTAAGTTCTTGGACACTGTTTGCAGAAGTCAAATCAAGATAATTCAATACCCGTAATTAAACTTGTCCACTCGCATTCGTGTCTTCTTGACCTTCGGCAAACAATGTACTTACGGCTATCAGCAAGACCACCATAACGGTACAACATTTTTTCATTAAAAATTCCTCCTAAAGAAACTGATTTTATTTTATGATATACCCTGAGTTCTAAAGGTGTCAACAAGAAAATTCTCACAGTATGAATCATTCGTCGTTTTTACCCTATATATTAACGTATGAACAGTGAAATTTTTGACCCTATTGAGAACGCAGTTCAGCAGTTTTTTGGTCTTTCATACCTTTTTCCCTATCAACGCCTTGTTATAACAAATATTTTTGAAGCAGCGCGAATATTCCATATTCCGTTTACTATGCCGGATATTTCCTTACTTTTTGACGACACTTTTGAATCTGACAACAGTAATAATGCAGGGCGGCACATAGTCATTCTTCCAACTGGTGCAGGGAAATCTCTGTGCTTTCAACTCCCGGCACTTGTTCTTAAAGGAGCGACTTTGATCATTTATCCAATCTTGTCGCTTATGGCAGATCAAGAACGGCGGCTCAAAGAGCGTGGTTTTGACCCGGTTATTCTCCGCGGAGGGCAAACTATTGAAGAACGTATGATGTTTTTTGAAAAAGTACGATCAGGAAAAAGCCGTTTTATTATAGCAACTCCTGAAGTGCTTCTCAATGAACGGTTACTCAACATATTAAAAACCCTTAATATTATTCATTTTGTTGTTGATGAAGCTCACTGTGTGAGTGAATGGGGAGAAAGTTTTAGACCAAAATACCGAGAAATATCCACAATAATTGAAGCTGCTCAAGCTCCGCTTCTTACTGCCTTTACCGCCACAGCTTCTGAACAGGTACTTGAAAAGATTGAACAGTATATCTTTGCGAATTGCGGTTCACGAAAAATTATCGCTAATCCTGATCGCCCTAACATTTATTATTCTGCTCAAGGGTGTATTGTACCGAATGTTGCTGTTCGGGATATACTTATAAAAGCTCAAAAACCTGCCATTGTTTTTTGTTCTTCACGGTTTGGTACAGAACAGTTAGCACGGTATTTGAGAGATGACCTTTCTCGTAACGAGATTTATTTTTACCACGCCGGTCTTCAAAGAGAAGAAAAAACGGCTATAGAACAGTGGTTTTTTAATAGTGAGCATGGGATATTAGTTACCACATGTGCCTACGGTATGGGGGTGGATAAACCAAATGTTCGAACGGTTATTCATCGGGATTGTCCGCCCTCCGTTGAAGCTTATGTGCAAGAGTCCGGACGCGCCGGGCGGGACGGTTTAGCTTCACAGGCTATTTTACTTTTCGGTCCGCACTATTCCTCGCATATACAACGGGTATACAATGCGTATGGGAAAATAAGAATGCGCCGTCTCTTTAATTATGCGTACAATATTTCACAATGCCGTCGTGCTATGCTTTTAGATCTGTTAAAGTATGATAGTGCTCTGCTGAGTGTTCCAGATACCGGTTGCTGTGATGTTTGTGATAATACCGCACAAGCTGCGTTACGTGAAGAATTTGTTGTTCATGCTTTTATAAAAAAAAATAGCGCACGGTATACCATGTTTGAAGCGGCACAGATTCTTGCTCAACAAAAAACACTCAATATTTCTGTTAAAGATGCGTTCACGATTCTTAATTACTTAGTAAGAAAAGGCGCACTTCAAAGAATGTCGATTCCGTTATGGAAGAATAGATTAATTGCGAAAAAACGCTAATCTTTTACCGCATATACTTCAAATGTGTCACCAAGATTAAGCAGTTTACTCAACCACATTGTTCCAAAAAACGGGAACCGTTCAGGGTGGTGACCGGTTATGACGATATGTTTAACGTTAAATCCTGCTTTTTTGAGTATACGTTTCGCCGATTCGGGGTCCCATATTGTCCAATGATCAGCCGGACTATTTGACAGAAATTTTGTCAATGACGAATGCCCGGAAATTCCGGAAAACGAAGGAGTAGAAAAAGCAAGTATCCCTCCCGGCTTAAGGAGTCGGTAGATTTCGCGTAATATCAAGCCCGGATTGTTGAAATGCTCAATGACATACCAGAGGGTAATTACATCAAAAATGTCATGATCTAAAAGCGTTGCAGAAGGAAATAAACCGCACAGTGCCGGAATGTTTAACACAGTATTCACATATTTAATGGCATCTTTGGCGGGGTCGATACCAAAGGGACTGAAGCCTGCTTCGGCTGCTGCCGCTAAAAACGGTCCGTATGCACAACCGATATCCATAAGTTTATTACCGTGACATAGCTGTTTGATATATTCTAAACGGTGAACAGCCATTGCTTTTAAATGAGGAAAGTCTTCAAGGTACGTTTTCCCATACTGTCGTTGATAGGATTCAAAAAAATACGCACCGTTATATTCTATCGGCGGCAATGTGAGACGGATTTGGTACATTAACCCGCATTTTCGGCACTTTTTAAATGTTCTTGTAGGAAAACGCCCCAACATTGTATGGTATGAACGGTCGCCGCAGGCAGGACAGCCGCGCGACTGTCCGATAACTGCGTGTGCTAAGAGATCGGCAAGCGGTTCTCCGTACCGGGGAGTATTTATATCAAACCGCGAGGCAACATTTTCGCTTTTAAACCGTACTTCTTTCAATGTTGCTTCGTTGAGCTTCACATGGGTTCGGGCAGATAATGTGAAAAAACCGGCATGGCGCGCAAGTTTCTCGTGGTACCGTGTTGGGGATACCAGAATCACCGGCACTTGAGCAGCGAGCGCTTCAAAAGCTGTGAGTCCGAAATGGGTAACAATTAAATCATACTCAGCTAAATGCTCACGGAGATTAGGAATATGTTCGAGAACCTGAACTGTTTGAACAGTATGGTCGTGGTTTTCAGCTTGACCGTTACTGCACAGCACACTCACTGTTGCATTATTATTTTTTGCAAGGCTTTGAGCTACTGAAACACTTAATCGGGCAGGGTCTTCAAGACCAAAACTCACTAATACATGGAGTACAGCTGATTCCGATCGAAAAAAAGATTCTCTGCGGTTATGGGGGAGCGGAAGCATCCACGGAGCTGTTAAATTTGCTTCTGACTGCTGCGGGAGAGACGGCAAGAGATCAATCAAAAAATCACAATCGTTGCGCCGTAATCCTCCCTCGTCAATACCGATGATCGGTGCAATATTCCGCCATAAAGCATATTCAGTCCGCGGAGTCTTAAAGCGATCCAGTATGATAGCGTTCCACAGGATAGCCTTAACTTCGTCCCATTTTGAAATGCACCACGCCGGATTGATATACGTGTTTATTAAATGTTCTATATATAGAAAAGCTTCACAGTCACGTTCACGTAAAGCTTCTACCAAAAGAGCAGAACGGACTACATGTCCGCCGCCTTGTCCTTGTTTATGAGCAGGAACAACAAGAATTGCGCTCATACAAAACGCTCCGTAGTATTGAGAATGACAGCACCTTCATAACGAGATTTGTCTTGAGGAAGAGCCGTATACAGTCGTTGAGCTTTCTGATAATCCTCGATAGTGTCTACTGTGATTCGCCGGTTTTGACCTTGCCATATTTTTGGGGCAAGCGGACGGTGGAGTAAGAAAAGTTCCGGGTGGCCATAGAGATAGGGACAGACGTGTTCCCGGTGATACGGCTCTGCAGCTTCCCGTTCAGCGCGGAGTAAAGACTCTGCACGCACAATTTCTACGCCGGCTCCGTACGGAAGCCCATGGTAAGCTGCATAGTCTGCACCAACGTCGAGCGCTTCTTGGAGAAGCATTTGTGCAGCGTCTGCAAAAACAAAAGGGTTATCGGCCGTTGCGCGGATAACCGTGTCAATATGGAAATGACGGATTGCATCACAGTACCGGTTGAGTACATCCGCTTTTGAGCCGGCTAAAAGTTCAAAATGCTTTTCTTGAGCTAACGGTTCAAACTGCTTCACACAATCATGCGGACATACCACGATAAAAGCATCAGAAGAAATATGCAGCAATGCCTCCATAACACGCGTTAAAAGAGGTTTTTTGTCTAATGGAAGGAGTGATTTTTGGGGAAGTCTCTTTGAATCAAGTCGTGCTTGTACTACCACTGCGATCATTATGTTTAACACTTTAGCGAAAAACGCCGGTATGAACAAGCTATTTCGCAGCCGACGGATAAGAAAAGATCAGAGGTCTGTCCCCGTTTTTGAAATCTGACGGCTAAAGATTTAAAACCCACGGTTTAAAACTTAAAACCCGCGGCCGGAAGTTTAAAACCCGCGGTTTAAAACTTAAAACCCACGGTTTAAAGTTTAAAACCCACGGCTGGAAGTTTAAAACCCACGGCTGGAAGTTTAAAACCCGCGGTTTAAAACTTAAAACCCGCGGCCGGAAGTTTAAAACCCACGGTTTAAAACTTAAAACCCGCGGCCGGAAGTTTAAAACCCACGGCTAAAAACTTAAAACCCGCGGCTAAAGATTTAAAACCCTCGGTTTAAAACTTAAAACCCGCGGCCGGAAGTTTAAAACCCTCGGTTTAAAACTTAAAACCCGCGGCCGGAAGTTTAAAACCCGCGGTTTTAAACTTAAAACCCTCGGTTTAAAGTTTAAAACCCTCGGCTAAAGATTTAAAACCCTCGGTTTAAAACTTAAAACCCACGGTTTAAAGTTTAAAACCCGCGGCTAAAGATTTAAAACAGAGGTCTGTCCCCTTAACCGAAGTTTGCGGTAAAAATTTTAACGAGTAAGTCTGAGAATGGTGTTACGATATGCAGAATGTTGTGAAGATAATGATATAATCCGCCGAATATCCATTCTTTTGCTTGGGTTACCAGTCCTGCTTTCACCGGATTCTGATTGATGTATCGGAATACTCTGAGGAAATCTTCTCTACTCTCTATCATTCGTGCGTGAAATCTATCTCCCCATACATGCCCGGTCATCTTGTGCATCTTGTTCCATCGGATAGCGAAGACCATCTTTATCCATTTCATAATTACGGAAAGGCTAACGTCTTTGTCCGGTGTTATAAGAAAATGAATATGGTTATCCATAATGCAAAAGTTCCACAGTTTGAATCCATATTTTCGGTGTGCTTCAGCGATAATTTGTATAAAAAGAGCTTTAATAATGGGATTTTTGAGTTCCATTAACCATCGGTTTATTTCAAAAAAAACATGGTAAGTTTTACCGCGAAAGGTATTTCCTCTAATCTTGCGAGCCATACAAAGTTAACAGATTGTATAGCTATTTTGATTCACAGATTTAATTCAAAGGTCTGTCCCCATTTTCAAAGTTAACGGATTGTATAGCTTATTCTGATTCAGAGGTCTGTCCCCATTTTTTTTTGTTGGAAGCCTTTTGAAGGCGGTCGTGTATTGCCAGCCCTAAACCGTAGAGCGGAACTTGTTGCACATACAGTTGTTTTGCTCCCCGTTTATCTAACTCGTGAAGCACGCTAAAAAGATTCACGGCGCTTTCTTCCAATGAAGCATGAGGAGAAAGTACTGCAAGACGCTCGTCCGTAGGGGCAATATTGTGTTCCTCACACCACTTATCCCGTGAGGTAGAATCAAAAAAAAGGAAAAGCGTACCGTCTGCAAACGGTATATCGCGAAACATATAAAGCGGTGTCCGGGGAGCGTAGTGACTTTTAAGCTGTCCGGGCGCTTTGTGGGTGGAACCGGAGTATGCAACGGGACCGATCAACGATTCAAGTTGTTCCCGTGATATGCCGCCCGGTCTTAACAGGTGCGGGGAATCTTCAGAAAGATCGAGAATCGTTGACTCTACCCCAACGGTTGTATGTCCGCCGTCAAGAATTAAGACAAGGTCTGTCCCCAAACTTTCCTCAACATGCTGAGGAGTTGTAGGAGAGAGAAAACCAAAACGATTCGCACTTGGTGCGGCAATTGCTCCAGTAGAAAGGCGAATGAGCTGCTGTGCAACAGGATGTGACGGCATACGGACAGCTACGGTAGAAAGCCCGCTTGTGACGATAGGGGGAATTGATGCATGTTTTGGTAATACCAGCGTAAGCGGTCCCGGCCACAGCGAAGAAATAACCGTATGCATAGTCTTCTCGGTAGCTGCATTGAGCGCTGACCGATCAATAATGCGGTCAAGAGTCGAAAAATCTGCTATATGTACGATAAGCGGATCAAAAGAAGGACGTCTTTTTACTGTGAATATTCGGGCGCAGGCACGTTCATCAAAGGCATTCGCTCCAAGCCCATACACAGTTTCAGTCGGAAATGCAACAAGATCGCCCGCCTTAATTAAATCCGCTGCATAGCGAAGCGATTGTTCTGAAACCGCTACTATATGTGCCACAGGTTATTTTTTTAACCGCGGGTCGAGTGCGTCCCTCAAGCCGTCACCGAATAAATTGAATGAAAGAATCATCATACTTAAAATAAATGCGGGAATAATTAAACGGTATGTGTACGTATAAATACCGCCGAGCGCGTCCGCTGCAAGAGAACCAAGACTGGTCATCGGTGCGTTTACCCCGACTCCAAGAAATGATAAAAATGATTCAAGAAAGATAGCAATGGGAATTTCAAGACATGTTGCTGCAACGATAGAACCAACACAATTTGGTAATAAATGTTTCCGAATAATGCGGCTGGTGGACGCCCCAAGCGCCCGTGCGGCGGTAATATATTCTTGTTGCTTTAACTGCAAAATATTCCCGCGGACAATCCGTGCCATAGTCGTCCAATAAAGCATTGCAAATGCTATAAAAATAGCAATAATACTCGGACCAAGCCCAATAACGACTCTCCCCATTAATGTCGCTTGATGCTTATCTGCATAATCGCTTAGGAGCGGTTTTAAGGTTACCGCAAGGAGTAGCACTACCAGAACGTCGGGTACCGAATAGATAATATCAACAATCCTCATCATAACGGTATCAGCTATGCCTCCTAAAAAACCGGAGATAGAACCGTATATTACCCCGACAACGAGTGTTAAAGCAGCAGCCGCTAAACCAATGAACATAGAAACCCGAGTACCGTACATAACCCGTACTAAAATATCACGACCGTGTACATCGGTTCCAAAAATATGAGGAAACACGTTTTCTCCTTGGGCAATGCGTTCTTGTTCCTGCTCAGAAAACGTAAAAGGAGCAAGGTTTGAACTGCCGCGGACTTGCTGTTCATAACTGTAATCAACAAAAAAAGGTCCAATGTACGCAAAAAGAAATAAAAAAATAATAAAACCTAAAGACACAAGGGCGACATAATTCTTTTTAAGGCGGCGCCATGCGTCCTGCCAATATGAAACGCTCGGATGATGAGGGATAAACGCTTCTTTTTCTTCTGTGCTAGCTTTCTCAAAGCTATCTACCGTAATGACTATAGGATCGTTCATACTAACTCCTTCTGCTATTATACACGGGGAGCAAAAATTTTTCTAAAAAAAAGGGTAATGCTGTCAAGAATTTGCCGGAGAATATTCCCTTTCGTAATTACTTCTTGAGTATACAGTTGTATCCGCTCTAAATCCCCATACTCGTCATAAAAAACAAGCTCTCCTACATGACTTCCTGTTTCTAAAGGGGCTTTTAAGGCTGACGATTCAAGTTCTACCCGCCACTGAAGAATATCAACCCGATCGAGTGCAGCTGTAAATACAACTTGTTCTGCGGGTCCAATAGCGACTTGACGCTGATTACCCAACCATACCCGCGCCGGCTCTAAAGGTTCAAAGGTAGGATACACCGTCCGGAAATGTTCAAAACCGTACTCTATCAGTGCTTGTGCGTCCGCATTTCGAATAGCTGGATTATTCCCTCCCATAATGACTGCAATGAATCGGGTTCCGTCGCGTTCAGCAGTAATAGCAACATTGTACCCAGATTCGTCGATAAAACCTGTTTTCAAACCGTCCGTTCCAGTAACTGTAGAAAGTAATGAATTATTACCGTTATTCTGTACGATGGTACGTTGAACACTTTTAAATTCTTGTGCTACATGTTGAGCCATAGGATAAGCAAAACGGCGGACTGAATGGTAATGCTCTAATGCTTCTGGATGTTTTTCAATATAAAAACGGCAAAACATGGCAAATTCTTCGGCAGTTGTTCTGTTATAAGGGGAACGTCCTGAAGCATCAACAAAAATAGTTTTTTCAAGCCCAAGTAACCGTGCTTCAGTGGTCATACGGTCGGCAAATTCTGCTACTGTTGGAGCAAAACGCAATGCAATGGCAACGGCAGCATCGTTTCCTGAAGGTACTGCCAGTCCTAAAAGCAATTCGTTTAAGCTAACCGTCTGTCCCTCGCCCAAAAACATAAGGCTTGAATGGGGAAGTTGATTTACCGACCAGCTTTCCGGCGGCAAAGCGATAATTTCTTCAAGTGAAGCGCGTCCTGCATATACTTCAGAAAGCGCTATATGTATTGTCATGAGTTTTGCCATAGAAGCGGGAGGGATCTCCGTATCTGCATCTTTTGCAAAAAGAACCGTACCAGTCGAAGCATCAATGAGTATTGCTGACTGTGACCGAATCATTAACGCTTGATTTTCTTCTTGCGCGACAGTTACATGACACAGTGACACCAATAGAAAAAAACTAATAGTACATCGCATAATCTACCGAGAATCCATAAAAGCTTTAAATTTTTCCGGATCGCTCCGGAAAGCAACAATAGGATTTTCCGGATCTAACAACGCTTTTTTGAGAGATACTGAAGCTTCACGTATAAGATATTCAGCGTTAACCATTCTCTCATTGCGTGAAGTTAATCCTATGCAAAGATCGGATATTTCCCAAAAAATTTCTGAGTATTTTTCAACAACAGTGCGTTGAAACCGTGAGACTCTTTCTCTCCCATCGTCCAAATCTGCGCCGGGAATAATAACTGCAATATTCCGTTTTCCATATATAAAAACTAAGTCTACTAAAAGAAAAAAATTCACCGCTTCCTCGTACAGGAGATTACATACTTTCTCATCTCCAAAATGCATCTCTTTAAATTCCATTAAAATAAACACAATATCTTGATTAAATACAATACACCGTTTAAGTTCAGTTTCCAACCGTGCGTACGTCTCTTTTTCGGACGTTGACGGTGAAGGTTGTTCCAGTTTTTTCGGAGAGCTTTCCGCTGCGTCTGAAAATACTGTTTCAAATGTTGGAGATTCATTAAACGTTTCAACAAAAATATCCTCTTCACCTTTTTGAGAATCGGTATTTTTTTGTTTTAAATAGAGAATCAAGGTAATAAAAGAGAGCATTAAAGGAAGTAATAATGCAATTAAGACCTTTTTGAGGATCCGTATTATCGCAGTAGTATCAAAAGCACGGTACAAAGCGCTAATTGCACCGTTTCGTTGGTTAGGTAAAGCTACCAACCGAAGGAGCGGATTTTCTGCAATACCAAATGAATGAATAAATCGCGGACGGTCGCCCGACCATGCAATTGATTTTCCTGTCTCACGTTCAAAAGCGCGTACTTGAGCAGAACCTGCAACGATAATTGCCTGAAGCATCGTTGACTCGTTGAGCGCTGTTTCTACAGTTACCTTGAAAGTTTCGGTATCAAGGTCGTCAGTTTGCACCGTGTTTTCAATGATGTCGCTTACTGCAAAAAACTCTTGCTGCGCTATGCGGTGGCACCGCTGATTGTCACTGGTAATTTCAAAAACAGTAAAGCCTATAAGGAATACATACAAAGCAATACAGATGTATGCAATTAATGAATATCTTAACGATGATTTTTTTGAGGCTGTCATACACCTTCCCTTTTTTAATAGTATACCGGTATAAAAGAGATTCATTCAAGAACTGCTCCATATATGAAAACAAAAACGTACTTGAAATCCTCAAGGTACTACCGTATAGTGAACAGGGAGGAATCATGAAACATGCCATTAAAATATTATGTACTGTTATATTGAGTATCTGTTTATCCGGTTGCTTTGATATATTTCAACACATAACGGTAAATGACCGGGGAGTGCAGCAAAATACTATAAAAATTACCGTTTCAAAAGGGATAATACGTATGGCAGAATCTTTTTCTTCTGAACAAAGCTTTGACGACAGAGAACTTGATAAAATGTTAGATGAAATTATATCAGAAGAACATTATCAAGATTATTCAGCTTCAATAACAAAAATTAATGATACGACGGATATAGGGATTTTACTTGATATGGCTATTGATTATCGGGACAAAAATACCGTTGATACTATCAATAAAGATAATATAGATTTTATCCCAAAATACTACCGTAATGCTATGGTGATACATATTAGCAACAGTGACAGCAGTTCTTCTCAATTGGAAAATAATGATAAAATAAACGAATTTTCTGCTTTATTTGGAAAATACAGAATTTTAATTAATAAGAAATGTATTAATACTATTGATCATGTCGGTGTACGTACAAACACAGGAGAAACAAACATTGATTTTCTTGATGTATATGATGCATATCTTATTGAAATACCAATATCCGCTATTCTTGCAGAATCTGTCGATATTATTATGTACCTCAAATTATAATATTTTTAGAATACTGATTGTTTAGACACGGTATTAATTATATATTAAATAAGGAGAAAATATTAATGGTTACAGTAAAACATATCATTATAACAGTATTATGCAGCGTATTATTATATGGCTGTATCATTGTTACTAAACCGCAACCGTCTTCACAGCCAACTCAAAAAGTTCAACAAGATAAAGAAGCAGAACGTGCAGCAAAAGATGCAGTCGACCGCCTTGAACAGCAGCATTAAAGAGAATCGTCAGTTTTCAGTGTTCCGGGAAACATTTTTGTAACTCATTCAACAGTAGCAAATGGGGACAGACCTCTGAACTCAACAGGGACAGACCTCTGAGCTAAACGGAGACAGACCTTTGAGTAAACAGAGACAGACCTTTGAGTAAACGGGGACAGACCTCTAAACTAAATGGAGACAGACCTCTGAACTAAACGGGGACAGACCTTTGAGTAAACGGGGACAGACCTTTGAGTAAACGGGGACAGACCTCTGAGCAAAATGGGGACAGACCTCTGAGTAAACGGGGACAGACCTCTGAGCAAAATGGGGACAGACCTCTGAGTAAACGGGGACAGACCTTTGAGTAAACAGAGACAGACCTTTGAGTAAACGGGGACAGACCTCTAAACTAAATGGAGACAGACCTCTGAACTAAACGGGGACAGACCTTTGAACTAAACAGGACAGACCTTTGAGTAAACGGGGACAGACCTCTGAGTAAACGGGGACAGACCTCTGAGTAAACGGGGACAGACCTCTGAGTAAACGGGGACAGACCTCTGAACTAAACAGGACAGACCTCTGAGCTAAATGGGGACAGACCTTTGAGCTAAATGCTGCGGGGAGATTTGGACAGAGCGTTTTGGCGGAAGCATAGCCGGACTTGTTGAGATATTTATGGGAAGTTGCGAGCTGTTTGTGTGCACAATCACTAAACAAGGCGAATAGCTTCTGGGCTTGCGCTCTTCTGTCTACGACCAGAGATCCTTGTTCTTCAGAAAGAGGATTTCACCACACAGGCAGTGGGCTTTCTTTTTCAGTAATCATGACCCACAGCATGGTCTTTACAAGTTCTGGAATGTATTCCAAGACTTCTAAAATGTATTCCAAGACTTCTGGAATATATTCCAAGACTTCTAAAATGTATTCCAAGACTTCTAAAATGTATTCCAAGACTTCTGGAATGTATTCCAAGACTTCTAAAATGTATTCCAAGACTTCTAAAATGTATTCCAAGACTTCTAAAATGTATTCCAAGACTTCT
>JAISSB010000030.1 GCA_031273325.1 Treponema sp.
CTGTCTAAATGACTGCCGCATTTCGGGCAATCCCATGCTCTCTCTTCAAGCTTAAGTCTGTCTTCACATACGCGCAACGATGACACGTTTTGCTTGACGGCTCAAATCTGCCTATCTTCTTGACCCTTGTCCCATACCAAGAAGACTTGTATTCAAGCTGACGGACCAATTCGCCCCAAGAGGCATCGCTTATTGATTTTGCCAAGTTTGGTTGCTTATATCCTCACCCTAAAGGGCGAGGCTTTACGCAACTGTTTGGTAATCTGGTATTCTCTGGAGAATGAGAAGTTACTGCTATACTAGCATACGGTGTCCGCTTTGTTAAGTATCCGCGTGTACCGCACGACCGGTAGTGGGCGGATTGCTTTCATGCTACACTGGGTCTATGCACCTTATCTGTCTTGATCTTGAAGGAGTATTAATTCCTGAACTTTGGATTGCTTTTTCTGAAGCAACCGGTATTAGCGGGTTCCGCCGAACAACACGCGACGAACCTGATTACGGTAAACTGATGCGGTTCCGCATCGATCTGCTCAATCAACACCATTTAAAGTTAGCGGACATTCAGCACGTTATTGCTGCGGTTGAACCGTTTCCCGGTGCGCTTGAGTTCAGTCACAATATTCGGCAGAAAACACAGCTTATTATTTTGTCAGACACGTACACAGAATTTGCGCTCCCGATTATGAAAAAACTGGAGTATCCGACGCTCTTGTGCAACCGCTTATCAGTGAAAGCGGACGGAACTATCCTTGATTATCATCTTCGTCAAGAGAATGGGAAAAAAGAAGCTGTTTGTGCGTTCAAATCGCTCAATATTAAGGTTTTTGCTGCAGGCGACTCGTTTAATGATTTAAATATGATTGCGGCTGCAGACGCCGGTTGCCTCTTCCGCGCACCGGAATCCATTCGGGCAGCCCACCCCGCCATTCCGTCTGTGAACCGGTATGACGAGCTTTATGCGTGCATAGAGCAGTTTCTTCTTGTAAACTAAGGGTCTGTCCCCCTACGGTTCTTGTAGGGAAGGGACAGCCCTGCCATAGACTCTCGACCGCGATACGGCAACAGGGACAGCCTCCCTTTCAGACCTTTTAGCCGTGGATTTATAGCTTTTAGCCATAGGTTTTACACTTTAACCGTGGGTTTTAAACTTTAAACCGCGGGTTTTAAACTTCCGGCCGCGGGTTTTAAGCTTTAAACCGCGGGTTTTAAACTTCCGGCCGCGGGTTTTAAGTTTTAAACCGCGGGTTTTAAATCTTTAACCGTGGGTTTTAAACTTTTAGCCGCGGGTTTTAAACTTCCAGCCGCGGGTTTTAAGCTTTAAACCGTGGGTTTTAAATCTTTAGCCGTGGGTTTTAAACTTTAAACCGCGGGTTTTAAACTTCCGGCCGCGGGTTTTAAGCTTTAAACCGTGGGTTTTAAATCTTTAGCCGTGGGTTTTAAGCTTTAAACCGTGGGTTTTAAATCTTTAGCCGTGGGTTTTAAATCTTTAGCCGTGGGTTTTAAATCTTTAGCCGCGGGTTTTAAGTTTTAAACCGTGGGTTTTAAACTTCCGGCCGCGGGTTTTAAGCTTTAAACCGCGGGTTTTAAATCTTTAGCCGCGGGTTTTAAACTTTAAACCGTGGGTTTTAAACTTCCGGCCGCGGGTTTTAAGCTTTAAACCGTGGGTTTTAAATCTTTAGCCGCGGGTTTTAAACTTTAAACCGCGGGTTTTACACTTTTGGCCATGGGTTTGACGGGGACAGACCTCTGAACTAGAACGGCAGATTTCTAACTAAGGGGGACAGACCTCTGACTCAGAACGGCAGATTTCTGATGAATGGGAACAGACCTCTGACTTAGAACGACAAATTCCTGACAGACGAAGACAGATCTCTGAACTAGAACGACAGATTTCTGACTAAGGGGGACAGACCCCTGAACTAGAATGGCAGATTTCTGACTAACAGGAACAGACTCCTGAACTAGAACGACAGATTTCTGACTAAGGGGGATAGACTCCTGAACTAGAACGACAGATTTCTGACTAAGGGGGACAGACCTCTGAACTAGAACGACAGATTCCTGACTAACGGGAACAGACCTCCTTGAGGATTGTCCCCACCAGACCCTATCAGAGGTCAGAAATAGACAACCTTTCTCTTATACATTAGTATGGCAGTAGGTCAGAAAGGGAGGAAGTATGAAAATCGGGGTTAAACTTGTTAGTCTCATCAGTATCTTCAACATAATTGGGATTAGCATTCTTGCTGGGGTTACTGTGAGTTTGGCGCACCGGGAAATCAGCAGACTTGCAGAAGAACAAGCTTACAGTCTTGCTCAGAAAGGTGCTGAAGAAATGAAGAACTGGTTCGGGACATATATGGATGCGTCAACAACGCTTGCACAAATCATGGAAGGCTACAAAGATATCCCTGCGCCGGAACGGCGAGCGTATTTCAATTTCATGATGAAACAGACGGTTACCGCGCACCCCGAAGTGACCGCTGTCTATGCGAACTGGGCGCCGAATGGGGTGGACGGTATGGACGCGGACTATGCCAATACTCCCGGCACCGATGAAACGGGGCGCTATATATCGGCGTGGAATAATGGGCCGCAGGGAGTTTACATAGAGGCTATACCAGGTTTCCCGTTTGATGCGGTTATGCACGTAACCGGAGGAGAAACATTTATGTTTGAGCCTTCGGTAAGTCTCATAGGCGGTGTGAATCTGCTCGTAGCAAATATTTGTATTCCGGTAAAAGATAACGGCATTATGGTCGGAAGCACCGGCATAGCTTTTGAATTATCCAGAATACAAGCTATTACCGAGACAATTAAACCATTCGGCAACGGCTATGCGTTTGTCTTCAGTGCCGGTGGAAGTGTTGCCGCTCATACTAACCCGGAGCGGCTTGGAATGGATATGCGGGAATCTGAACGTGACACATTCGGTTCCTCTCTTGAAACACTTGTCGATGCTGTTACTACCGGAAAATCTGTCTCTTTCTCTGCACCTTCTCACCAAGGTATTATGCAATACTATGCTGTTCCTTTCACCATTGGTCAGAATCCGAAACCATGGACTCTCGTTGTCGGCGTCTCAAGGAATACGATTATGGCACCTGTCTATCGTATGCTTCACTTCAGTATTATCATTGGCGTTCTCACCGTCCTGCTGATGTCCGCTGGGATTATTCTTATTATCACCTATTCTATCAGCCGCCCCATAACTACCCTCTCCTCACTGCTTAAAAACATTTCTGAAGGCGAAGGAGATCTGACTAAAACCATCACGCTTACCGTGAAGGACGAAATCGGCGACCTCGCTCATTATTTTAACCTTACGATAACTAAAATAAAACGGCTTGTGCTTGCTATCAAAACAGAAGCAGACGGACTTTCTCATACCGGCACCGCGCTTGCTTCAAATATGACCCAGACTGCTGGCTCTATCACTGAGATCACTGCAACGATCCAAAATATCAAAACACAAGTCGGTAACCAACGGAAAAATGTCAAAGAAGCAGGAGCGATTATGAGCAACGTTGTAGAAGGTATTGATACTTTAAATGCTCAGATTCACGAGCAGAGCGATTGTGTAAGCCAGTCGTCCTCGGCAGTAGAGCAAATGCTTGCGAATATTAACAGTGTGACGCAGACCCTGATAAAGAACAGTGAGAATGTAGTTCAGCTTGCAAAGTCTTCAGAGAAAGGACGCACCGGCTTGGAAACAGTATCCGCAGATATTCAAACGATTGCCCGGGAATCGGCAGGGCTTTTGGAGATAAACGCCGTTATGGAAAGTATCGCCAGCCAGACAAACTTACTGTCTATGAATGCGGCAATTGAAGCAGCCCACGCAGGAGAAAGTGGAAAAGGTTTTGCCGTCGTTGCAGACGAAATCCGAAAACTCGCAGAATCTTCCGGCGAGCAATCAAAAACAATCAGCGGTGTCCTGAAGAATATCAAAGCTTCGATAGAAAAGATTATGAGTTCAACGGACATGGTATTGCAAGGATTCACTGTAATAGGGGAAGGAGTGCGCACAGTAACGGAACAGGAAAGCAATGTCCGCACCGCAATGGAAGAACAACGGAAAGGAAGCACCCAGATTCTCGAATCAATAAACCGACTGTATGAACTCTCTGCTCAAGTGCAAAACGGCGCACAGACCATGCGGACGGCAAGCCACAGTGTGTTTGAGGTAAGCAGAGGACTCGAACAGATAACGGAGGAGATAGGGGACGGAATGGAAGAGATGGCGGTAGAAGCGGAAGAGATCAACGGAGCGGTCTATCGGGTTACTGAGATAAGCGGAGAGACGAAGCGGCAGATAGACACGTTGATGCAAGAAGTTTCCCGCTTTAAGGTTTCTTCATAGAGGTCTGTCCCCACACTAGTTTCAGTTCCAATGAGCAACCGGTACCCGCTTCAATGAGTAACCGGTTCCGGTTCCAATGAGCAACCGGTTCCGGTTCCATAGAGGTCTGTCCCCTTTAGCCGGAAAGGGATAGCTGCTTCACTGAGGGTTTTCTTTTTTCCATACATAATTCATACTGTATCCATGAAAGCACTTACGGAAGGATTTAATACACCGGTACGCGATACGTTATGGGGACATATTTACATGCCTTCAACCTTTGAACCAATACTCCGTTCAGCGCCGTTCATGCGGCTCCACCGGATATTTCAGCTTGGACCAACCTTTTATGTTTATCCGGGCGCTACCCATACCCGCGCCGCCCATTCTATCGGTGTTTACCATCTGTCACGACGGTTGCTCACTATGCTTGCCGACCGCGGCGCCGATACATGGCTCAGCGACTGCGGAGTCCGGTCTTTTCTTTGTGCAGCGTTGCTCCACGATGTTGGACACTTTCCCTACACCCATTCACTGAAAGAACTTCCGCTCAGAAGCCATGAATCGTTGACCGCTTCGCTCATTAAACGTGAACCGTTGAACCGCTTGGTTGCGGCAACAGGGGCAGATCCGGATATAACGGCAGCAATCGTTGACAGTGAGGTGCCGTATTACGATAATACCGAAATTCTTTTCTACAGACTGTTGCTTTCAGGAACCTTGGACCCTGATAAATTAGATTATCTTAACCGCGACGCATGGTATTGCGGCGTTCCTTATGGAAAACAAGACGTTGATTTTATTTTTTCTCAACTGTATCCCGATAAGAAAAAAGGCATTATTCTTGACGCACGAGGACTGAGCAGTATTGAATCGCTCTTATTCTCAAAGTATTTAATGTATAAAACTGTCTATTGGCACCGGTCGGTACGTTCAGCAACCGCTATGATTAAAAAAGCATTGATACACGGGTTAACGCAGCACACAATATCCGCTGAAACATTATATGATCGTGATGATCAAGAACTTTTCAGCTTGTTGGCGCTTTATCCGGACGCACTGTTTGAATTAGGAAAAAAAGTGCGCGACGGATACCATTATCTTACCGCAATGGAATTTCCCTTTGATTCAACGATTCATACCGCCCTCAACGATCCTCAAAAAAGAACAACCGGTGAATCTCTTATCGCTGCAGCCTTATCAATAGCTCCGTCTTCACTCATTATTGACAACCCCGGTCCGCTCTCCTTTGAGACAGAGCTTGCGTTTAAGGGAATACAAACAACTGGAGTGTTTAGCACCGACACGGTGCGTACGTTTGAAAAAAGCTTATACACGGTGCGCGTTTTTGTTGATCCGAGCTGTACGGCAGCGTTTAGCCCGGAAGGAAGAGAGATAATAACGCATACACTGCACTGTTGCACTGATTAATTAAAACTGCTACGATAATGCTATGAATATAACAAAGCTTCACCTAAAAAATAGAGAAATCGTACTCATCGGCACTGCCCACATATCCCGTGAAAGTATTGAAGAAGTGCAACAAACGATTCAGCAGTACGCTGCTTCCGGTTCATTAACTATGCTTTGTATAGAGTTAGATTCTGAACGGTTAACCGCTATGACTCAAAAGGAACATTGGGAAAAGCTCGATATAGCAAAAATTTTTCGTGAAGGAAAAGGCTTTCTTTTTATTGCCAATTTAATATTGGCTTCATTTCAACGCCGTACCGGTTCAAATATCGGCGTTCAGCCCGGAGAAGAAATGAAATGCGCATTAGAAACTGCACAGTCTTTGTCCATTCCTTTTTCTTTGTGCGACCGTAACGTGCAGATAACGCTCCGCCGTGCGTGGATAGTCTGCGGCTTTTGGAATAAATGTAAATTACTTGCGTCACTCATTGCAACCGCGTTAAGTAATGAAAAGATGAACGAAGAAGAAATTGAAAAGCTTAAAAATACGAATGAATTAGACAGTATGATGGATTCATTGGCTACTTACTTACCGCCGGTAAAAAAAACGCTTATTGATGAGCGGGATTATTATCTTGCCGCGAACATTTGGACTGCTGTCCCTGAAGAAGCAGGAGGTACTCAAATTGCGGTCGTTGGAGCCGGACACATAGCGGGTATTTGTACTCATTTAGAAAAAATGGCTGCGGGGACAGAAGTATGCGACGTAGAACCTTTAAATACTATTCCCCAGAAAAGTTTTTTATCCTCAGTAATCGGGTGGCTGTTTCCGCTTGTACTTGTTGGACTTATCGTTGCTGGTTTTTTCCGTGCCGGCACGGACGTGAGTATTACGATGATTATCCGGTGGATTTTATGGAACGGCTCTCTTGCTGCACTTGGCACGTTAATTGCCCTTGGTCACCCATTATCTATACTCACTTCTTTTTTTGGCGCGCCGATAGCTACGATAAATCCGTTTATCGGTATTGGAATTTTCTCAGGACTTGTTGAAGTAACGGTGCGGAAACCTCAAGTTCACGACGCACAAACCATTGCTACCGATATTAGCAGTATCAAAGGAATATATCGAAATAGAATTGGTCGTGCGCTGTTAGTATTTTTATTTTCGTCACTTGGCGGTGCTATTGGTAATTTTATTTCAATTCCTGCTCTTGCGAGCCTTTTAACAGCTAAATAGCTTTTGAACGGTTTCGGGCTTTTTCTACAAATTTCACATTATCAACAATAAAACGCTCGTGAGTTCCTTCTCCGATAATACCGTTATTATCTGATGCGTCCACATGAAATATCAAACGGCGGCCGTCAATAGCTGTTAATGTTGCATGTGCATGCACCGTTGCTCCTGTTGAAGTTGGGGCTATATGCTTAATATTAACCACCGTTCCCACCGTAGAAAAACCTTCTGGAAGCTGTGACTCTACTGCCGCAACCGCCGCTCCTTCCATAAGCGCAATCATTGCCGGCGTGGCGTAGACCTCCAAGCCTCCTGAACCGTAACGGCGTGCAATATTCTGCTCGTTGACTGTTTCACTGCATTCACCTTGCATGCCAATTGTCACATACATTAAACTATCCATTCGGTAATATTACCGTAATTAATCAAGGAGGGCAAGAATGCTCAAAGAAAAAAAGAACGTGTTGAAGACGGTAGGGTGGATTTTTGTGATTGTCATGCTGTCGGCATGCAGCGATGATTATGTGGACAGTGGTTCGTTGCTTGGTTCATGGGCGCAACACGATTCGTATACCATTACTAATGATACTGTGGAGTATAATGACGGCGGTCCTTATTATGACAATAGTGATCCACCTGTAGCGTATCCTAGTAGTAGCTTTACCGGAACTATTAAGAATAATCCTGATTTTTCTGCTTCGTCCGGTGTAATTATTATTAAGTACACCGTTCCACCAGCAGGAGAAGACGTCGGAAATTATACTGCTATTTATTGGCGTAACTTAACCGATCGTTCGGTACTGTTAGCAAACGCTTGGGATCAGACAGGAACAAAAACGGCTACTCTAGCTGAAGCCGAAGCGAAATTTACGCTCAGTAATGCGGAAATATTTGTTAACTGGTCAATAGTCCAGCCTCAATTAAAACAATCCGAATTTGTTGCCACACTGCCGGAAGAGCGGATGGCTGCCTAAGTTAGCTGGACATCGAGTATACGTTAAAGATTGTAACAACACAGTGGCGGGGATTATTTATTAATGCCTCGCCACCTTAGAGATTATTTAAAGAACCATAATTATCTGCAGAAAACAACCATTGACAAAATGTGTAAAAGTACCAATACTGAATAAATATGGAAACAAGTTTTAGCAAAACTGTGGATCTCATACACCGATCTCTTGATGCACAAAGCATTCGGCGTGACATTATTGCAAACAATGTTGCCAATGCGGATGTGCCGAATTTTAAACGTTCCGATTTAAGTTTTGAAAGCGAATTGAAACGTGCGCTCGACCGTGAAAAAGAAAAACCTCTTTTAGCATTAGAGCGGACGGATCCGCGTCATTTTTCTAATGTACCCGAATCAAACTATAAGGAAGTTCGACCGCGGCGGGTACTCGACTATGTAAGCACTTCAAATAATAATGGAAACAACGTTGATCCTGAACAAGAATTTATGCGCGCTTTAGAAAATCAGCTTGCATACATTCTCTTGGTACAGGCAGAGACGTTTGAATTTAGTCAAGTCGAATCAGTATTGAGGTAAATATGAGTATTTTTAGTGCAATGACGATAGCGTCAACGGGAATGAGTGCCGAGCGGCTTCGTTCCGACGTAATTGCCGATAATATAGCTAATGCATCTACCACTCGTACCACCGAGGGAGGTCCATTCCGCAGAAGCCGAGTCGTTTTACGCCCGCGTACTGAGGGGGCATATTGGCGTTCTCCTTTTTTGCCTGAAGGTATGGATAATGGAGGAGGAACAGGAGTGAGAGTTGTTGAAGTACAAAAAGATTTTGTTTCAAAAAATCGGCTTGTCTATGATCCAACGCACCCTGACGCAATAAAGTCTGGACCTCAAGAAGGGTATGTAGAGATGCCAAACGTTGATATTGTAACAGAAATGGTTGATATGATCGCCGCAACCCGTGCGTATGAAGCAAATGCTTCGATTATTGAAGGTTCAAAAGCAATGTTCCAACGAGCGCTTGATATTGGAGGAGTAAATAGATGACCGTCCCGCGTCCTGAATTAATTGCAGTACATTATACACTCCCAATGACAGTAACAAATCCAAAACATATACAAGCAGCAACGCCGGTCACCGGTAAAGATATTGTTGAACTTGGACAAAAAATCGGTACCGGTGCGGTAACTCGCTCCGGTACCTTTGAAGAAGCTATGCTTCGTGCATTGGATAATGTTTCGACAGATCAACAAAAAGCAGAAACATTGATCCAAGCAGCCATCACCGATCCGGATTCAGTTGATGTACATGATATCACGATAGCTCAAGCAAAAGCATCTCTATCATTAAACATTAGCCGAACGGTACTGAACCGTTTAGTACAGGGATGGAAAGATATTATTAATACTCGCTAAAATGTAACACTGCACGGAGGGAAGTGTGGGCGAATTTTTCAGAAATGCTACCAATCAAGTAAAAACACTGTGGGGTAAATGGTCTCTTGTACAAAAATTGATATTAATTGGTATTGTTGTTGCAGCACTTGTCGGGGTTGTTTTATTATTTACTGTTTCTGCATCCCCAGCTTTAGCGCCGGTCATTGATAGTCCTATCCGCGACGACGACACGCTTGATAGAATTGTCACGCGAATTAATGCCGAAGGAGTTCGTACTACCGTTTCTCCAAACAGGATTATTATGGTTGATAGTGCGGCAACTGCCCGTCGTATGCGTTCGATTTTAATACGTGAAGATCTCATTCCTAATGGGACGGATCCGTGGGCTATCTTTGACCGTGAGCGATGGACCATTACCGATTTTGAACGAAATGTGAACTTGCGCCGTTCCATTACCCTTATGGTTACTGACCATATCAAATCACTTGATGATGTTGATGATGCAAGTGTTACCATTGTTGCTCCTGAACGGGCGCTTTTTGGTGCTGATCAGAATCCAACGACAGCAAGTGTCATTATTCTTCCAAAACCAGGAAGTGATATAGTAGAAAATAGAAAAAAAATTGAAGGTATTCAAAAAATTCTTAAATATGCAGTAGAGGGATTAACGGACGATAATATTGTCATTACCGATCGAACAGGAATGGTATTAAATGATTTTACCGGTATGGCTGAATCAGATCGACTTAGTCTCATTGCAAAGGGTAATAAAATGATTGGTGGTCTGGAAAATCAATATAGAACATTGATTCTTCAGGCATTACAAAATACTTTTACTGCCGACCGTGTGCGGGACCTCTCTATTAAAATTGATATGGATCTATCTCAGAAAAATATTGAAACGCAAGAATTTTTTCCTTTTTCTGTTCGGGCGGATAATCCAAACACTCCGTATGATGATTCAGAATTTGTTCAATCTGTTGAGCGGTCAACAACAACTTCAAGTACAACATGGAAAGGGACGGGCTACATGCCCGAAGGACCGCCTGGTGTTGAAGGGCAAACAGCACCGGCGTACCGTGACATGGAAAATATGTACGGAGAGGTGACTCAACGAACTGAGGTTAAAAATCAAGAGATAAATAAACGGAGTACTGTTGAAACGCGTAATCCAACTATTGACCGAGTAACTATTTCAGCTAATATTGACGGTACGTGGAAAACTCGTTACGGTGAAGATAAAAAGCCAGTAATTGCAGAGGACGGTTCGTTAGAACGAGAGTATACTCCCGTTGCTCCTGAAGTATTACGTCAAGCTCAACTCTTGGTACAAAATGCTATTGGATTCAACGCTGCCCGCGGAGATTCTGTTACTGTAACAAATATTCCGTTTGATCGATCTGCCCAGTTCGCAGAAGAAGATGCAGAGTTCCGAGAAGGTCAGCAAAGACAGGTAATGTTGTTAGTATTTTTGGCTGGACTTGCGTTTTTGTTGATCGTTTTTGTGTTGTTCCGCTTGATTTCAAAAGAAATAGAACGAAGGAAACGGTTAGCAGAAGAAGAACGGTTAAGAAAGGAACAAGCTTTGCGCGAAACAGCGCTTATGCAAGCAGAAGAAGAACGGGGCCACGAAGCTTCGCTTTCAGTTGAAGAACGTGCGCGGCTTGAACTTGTAACAAATGTTACCAATATGGCGAAGAGTCACCCAGATGATGTGGCTCAACTTATTCGTACATGGCTTTTGGAGGAATAATAAGTGGCAAAAGCAGCAGCCGAAGTTGGCGACCACAACAATAAGAAAAAGAAAGGTGCAGCAAGTTATTCCGGTCGGCAGAAAGCTGCTATCTTTTTAGTGACTATGGGATCGGAAATATCCTCAGAAATATTCAAATACCTTAGGGAAGATGAGATAGAAACGCTTACCTTTGAAATTGCACGACTTGAAATGGTTGAACCTGAACAAAAAGATTCTATTCTTCAGGAATTTCAGGAATTAATGTTAGCTAACCAATTCATTACAACCGGAGGTATTGATTATGCTCGCGAACTTCTTGAAAAAGCGTTAGGAAGTGCTAAAGCAACTGATGTTATCAATCGGCTTACTTCCAGCTTACAGGTTCGACCGTTTGATTTTATACGGCGTACAGATCCTGCGCATTTATTGAATTTTATTCAACAGGAACATCCTCAAACGATAGCGCTTATTCTAGCTTATTTGGAACCAAATAAAGCTTCAATTATCTTGCAGAATTTGCCAACTGAGGTACAAAGTGATGTTGCTCGTCGTATTGCAACAATGGATAGAACAAGTCCTGAAGTACTGCGTGAAGTTGAACGAGTTTTGGAAAAGAAGCTTTCAACACTGTCAAGTGAAGATTACACTGCAGCAGGTGGTGTTGAAAGTATCGTTGAAATTTTGAACTTGGTTGATCGAGCGTCTGAGAAGCAAATCATTGAGTCTCTTGAAGATGAAGATCCTGAACTTGCCGAAGAGATCAAAAAACGTATGTTTGTCTTCGAAGATGTTGTTATGCTTGATGACCGTGCGATTCAGAAAGTGCTCCGTGAAGTTGATACTCAAGAGATGGCAAAAGCGCTTAAATCAGTTGATACTGAGGTGCAAGATAAAATTTTCCGGAATATGTCAAAACGTGCAGCTGGCATGTTGAAAGAGGACATGGAATTTATGGGACCGGTGCGCCTTAAGGATGTCGAAGAAGCTCAACAAAAAATTGTTGCTATCATTCGTAAACTTGAAGATAGCGGTGTTATCGTTATTGCCCGTGCGGGTGAAGATGAGCTGGTTGTATAACTATGGCACGAACAGTTATTCCTTCAGAAGAAGTTGATCTTAACCAGGATATTGTAACGCTGTTGCCCCCGCAAGAATTTTCTGAATTGGCTCATAGTACGGAGGGAGAAGAAGAGGACGAAGAAACAGAAGAACATGAGGGAGCAGACGAACCAACACTTGACGAATTACGGAAGGAAGCTGAAGATTTTAAGCTCAAATGGGAAAGTGAACGAAATTTTATGATTCATACTGCTCGTACTGAAGCAGAAAATATTGTCAAACAAGCTGAAACAACAGCATTTCAGGAGGTTAAGCGAAAAACTGACGAAGCGCAAATAATTCGTCAAAAAGCTACTGAAGAAGCGGATCGTATTATTGCAGAGGCTAAACAAAAGGCTCAAGAATTGGAAACTTCAGCTCAAGGAACGCTTGAACAAGAACGAAAAGAAGTCTATGCACAGGCGACTCTTGTGGGGCGGGAAGCTGGTTATACGGAAGGTAAAGCAGAAGTGACAAGACTCATTGAGCGAGTACGCACAGTTTTAGAACGTGCACAAGAAGAACGTGCTGAAATTTTATCTGAAACTGAAGGGCAAATTGTTGATTTAGTCCTTCTCATTGCACGTAAGATTATTAAAATTATTTCTGAAAGTCAACGCGATATTATCATTTCTAATGTAATTGAAGCGCTCCGGAAGGTTAAAAGTCGTAGTACGGTGAATATTCGGGTTAACATAGCGGATCTTAAATTAACAACTGACCATACGAGAGAATTTATTGCATTGATGGAAGGTGTAAAAGATATTCACATTCTTGAAGATTCGTCTGTTGATCCGGGTGGTTGTATTATTGAAACTGATTTAGGTGAAGTAGACGCCCGTATTTCAAGTCAACTTTCAGAGTTAGAAAGTAAAATCCTTGAAATTTCCCCCATCGTCACAAAAGCAAAAACTGAAAAGGTATGAGACGTGGAAACACTGGTCAAAAAGTACCTTGACACCGCCCAACAAGTTGATACTATCAAATGTGTGGGGTATATTTCTCGTGTTCAGGGATTACTCATTGAAAGTAATGGTCCGGTTGCAGTTATAGGAGAAGTGTGCAGGATTGAAGCTCCAAAAAGCCGAAAAGGTCCTATTGCTGCCGAAGTTGTTGGACTCAACGGTAATACAGTTCAATTGATGCCGTATGATGAAACTGAGGGTATTGAAGTAGGTAACCGTGTTGTTGCTTCCGGATCTTTTCTTGAAGTTGCAGTTTCTGAAAAATTGCTTGGGAGAGTTTTAAACGCGCGTGGTAAAGTTATTGACGGGAAAGGTCCTGTTGAATCAACAATTCGTTATCCTGTATTCGCTTCAGCTCCCGATCCTCTTAAACGCAAGAGAATTACTGAGCGGATTATTACTGGGGTTCGTGCGATTGACGGTATGCTTACGGTAGGAAAAGGACAACGACTTGGCATTTTTTCAGGTTCAGGAGTTGGAAAATCAACACTTCTTGGTATGATCGCGCGAAATACAAATGCAGATGTTAATGTTGTAGCATTGATTGGAGAACGCGGTCGTGAAGTTAACGATTTTATTGAAAAGGATTTGGGATCCGACGGTTTAGCACGGTCAGTACTTGTCGTAACTCCTTCTAATGCTCCACCGCTATCGCGGCTCCGGGGAGCATACATTGCAACTGCCATTGCTGAATATTTCCGTGACCAAGGGAAAGATGTTATGCTTCTCTTTGACTCAATCACACGGTTTGCACGTGCTATGCGGGAAATTGGGCTTGCTGTTGGGGAACCTCCTGCAACTCGGGGATATACTCCTAGTGTATTCGATTCAATGCCAAAATTACTTGAACGATGTGGTACTTCAGATAGAGGAACTATAACAGGTTTTTATACGATTCTTGTTGACGGTGACGATCTTGATGAACCGGTATCTGATACTGTGCGTGGTATTCTTGATGGGCATATTGTCCTTTCACGTGCTCTCGCTCGTGCGTACCATTACCCCGCTATTGATGTACTTGGAAGCGTATCCCGACTCGCTTCTACTGTGTCTGGTCCTGCAACTACAAAAGCAGTTGGAGCAATCCGTCGTCATATGGCAATCTATGCTGAAAATGCTGATCTCATTAATGTTGGTGCCTATCATAAGGGGGCTAACGTGTCTATTGATGAAGCTATTGCAAAACATGGAGTTATTGAGGATTTTCTCACTCAAGATATTAAAGAATACAGTTCTATGAGTGAAACCATTCAAACAATGGCGACTATTTCTGGACTTTCTATTCCTCCCGAAGAAGCTTTATAATTTTATGTTTTTTGAATTGACTTCCGCTCTTATAGAGGATCTCCTTTTTGCTATGGAAGATCAGACATGTGTGTATTGCTTTGATGTAGAACAAGGGCTTGTCGTTGAACGTGATTGTCCCGATCATACGCGATTCTACGCTATTCCAGAATGGAAAGCTTCAGACGGATACCGTACTATGCAACGTTTTACCGTATATCTTCGTAATCAGATAGTTCAAAATAAGTTAGTTACAGCATTAAAACGAGAAAAAGGAGTTTTTAAAGCCTTTAAAACATGCATTTCACAGTATCCGGAAATTGAAAAAAAATGGCTTCATTTTAAACGGTCTGTTATGCACTCATTGATTATTGATTGGTACTATGCTATAAAAGAACAAGAGTATGAAGAACATATTGGGGTTGAACCTGACGAAACACCCGATCTTTTAGCTGAAGATTTTCGGTTTTTTACCGAACAGTTATCTGTCGTGAGTGAAACAAATGCAGGAGATTACGTGGGGCATTTAACAGCCCACTGTGAAGGAGAACAGTTAGTCATTGATACGCTTGAAGTATCGCAAAGGTACCGAGGATTGGGAATAGGAGGAGAATTGCTGAATCGTTTTTTAGCTCAAGTTGAAAGTGTAGTATCTATTACACTTCCACAGTCTACAGAATGGTTTTCACGGATACTTATTCGACACGGTTTTGAAGCTGTTAATATTACATACCGTCGAGATACCTATAAAATGTAGTATTTTTAAAGAGGGAAAAATTATGGCTAGTCAAGGAATTAAATATCCCGTTGATATCGTTATGTGTATTGATGCAACGGGAAGTATGAGTGATTTAATTGAAAAAGTAAAAGCTAATGCGCTTAAATTCTATGAAGATTTACGGAATAAAATGGACGAAAAAGGTAAAATCATTGATACTTTAAGGGTTAAAGTCATTGTTTTTCGGGATTATTATGCTGACGGGGACGATGCAATGAAAATTTCTAGCTTTTTTAATTTACCTGCCGATAAAGAAAAATTCGACCATTTCGTTAAGGTAATCACAGCAGAAGGAGGTGGTGACGAACCGGAAAGTGGACTAGAAGCATTAGCACTTGCTATAGAGTCTGATTGGACTAAAGAATCAGCAAAACGGAGACATATTATCGTTGTGTGGACGGATGCTAGCACACACCAGCTTGAAAAAAAGAGCAGCAAACCCAAAAATTATCCCCTAAATATGGCAAAAGACTTTAATGAATTAACTGACTGGTGGGAAGGAAACGATTTTGTAAATAATTCAGCTAAAAGGCTTGTTCTTTTTACTCCTGATGCTTATCCGTGGACCGATATTGCTACTCATTGGACTAACGTTATAAATCATGTTTCACCAGCAGGTGAAGGGCTTTCAAATGTTGCCTATGAGGAAATACTTGATATTATTGCCAACAGTGTGTAGTTGATGAGTGTATTAACATTGATGTCTATTTATACAGAAATAATCCCCGGTCATGGAGAAGATGCTAGCCCTTTATGCGAACAACTTGACAGAGGCGTTCTCCTCGGTGTGTTTGATGGACTTGGAGGTGCTGGCAGCAGAAAATATACCGTGAATAATACAACAAAAAGTGGCGCGTATTATGCTTCTCACCTTGTTCATGATGCGGTGAACACATTCTTTAAACAACCACATCATATACAGTCTGTTGATAAGCACAGTATCAACCGTAGTGTACGTAACGAACTTGTCCCTAAGCTTAAAAAATTGATAGTATCTACTCTCAAAGAATGGCTTAAAAAAAATGAACAAGGGCTTCCAAATTTGAAAAGTTCTTTAATCAAACGATTACCTACAACAGCTGCTGTTGTGTATCTATTTTCTGGTCAAGCGGTTGATTTTAACCATTTGTCCTCTGAAGAAGTGATGGATTTGTCACCGGGTCTTGATTTACACAGTTTGTTTTTATGGTCAGGAGATTCTCGCGGGTATATGCTTGATCCGGTCAATGGACTTATGCAATGTACTCATGACGATCTCCGCTCTGGAGGAGATGCATGGGAAAATCTTTGGGATGATTCTCCTATGTCAAATTATATTAATGCAGATTCGGATTTTTCACTTAATTTTTATATTAAACCTATGTACAATAAATCGATTCTTTTCTCGGCTACTGACGGATGTTTTGGTTATTTAAAAAGTCCTATGCATTTTGAATATCTTTTATTATCAACTATGAATAACGCTGCTTCTATGACTTTATGGGAAAGTCTTTTAACCACAGAAATAAAATCAGCAACAAGTGACGATGCGACATTATCACTCGCCGCCATAGGATGGAATGATTTTGCTGAATTAAAAAAAGATTTTAAAGAACGTTTAAAGTACATTTCACAAGAATATATTAAACCGTGTGAACAATTATTACAAAATCAAGAGAAGAATAGTATCAAGGATTTGTGGAAACAGTATAAATCTGGTTATGAGGCGTACGAAATACCGGAATTAGTGTTGAAAACAAACAGTGTGCCATCCCTGATTACTAAAGTAGAAACGAACAGCATGCAGAAACCTATTACAACAGTACCGATAGTAATAACTTCAATATATGTTGGAAACTCCGATGCAGCTGGTCAATGGATACATAAACCCGGCGAAAAACTTAATGCTTCGGAAATGCGTTATTTGAAAACGGTAATAACGTATCATTCTAAAGTTAATACGGATATTACGTTGTATGTTAAAGTACTTACACCAGATGGTGGTTTGATTAGCCATCCGTTTGTTTCTCCATCTGGCTATTCTTTTTCAGAAACAAGAAATATTAATCGCAGTGAAAATCTTTATTGGGATTTTAGAGGCTGTGGAAGACCAGATCGAAGTATTTACCGTCCCGGTGATTATCGTGTTGAAATTTGGTATGAAAATATTTGTGTAGGCTATACAACCGTAACATTGAATGAAATAGCATTTAATTCCTATGAACAGGATACATAGTATGAAAAAAGGTGATAGTATTAACGGCTATATTTTACAAGATAATTTTAAATATGTAGGACAATGCGGCTGGACATTTGCGAGTAAAGAAGGCAATGATTTTTTTATAAAAGAATTTCTTTCGCCAAAGTATCCACTTCCTGAATCTCCAGGGAGCGAAAAAACAAAAAAAAGAAAAAAAATATTATGTGAACAATTTGAAAAACATCATATTAGTATTATGAATGCTTTATTCAGGAAGTGCAGTTCTGGCGGTAATTTAATTGTTACCATAGATTTTTTTCGTAAAGGTACAACATATTACAAAGTTACAGATAAGGTTGATGTGTCGTCTATAACGATAGACAATATTTCAAAATTATCATTAGAAAAAAAATTATTAATACTTAAAACCGTTTCTCACAGTTTGCAAATATTGCATAATGCAAATATTGTTCATGGCGATCTTAAACCTGATAATATTCTTATAAAAAGGAAAGAAGAAGCTTCAACAGAGGTTTATATAGCAAAACTTATTGATTTTGACAGTAGTTATTTTTCGGGAGAACCGTTACAGTTTAGTGAAGATGTTATTGGTGATATGGTTTATTATTCTCCGGAATTAGGACGGTATGTGGAAGGATTAGACGGTGCTTCTCTTGAAAAGATTCAATTAAAATCTGATATTTTTGCATTGGGATTAATTTATCATCAATATCTTAGTGGTAATTTACCTCAATTTGATCATACTAAATATAGATATTCATATAGTGCTGTACTCGACGGTATTGATTTAATTCTAGATCCGGCTATTCCTTCAAATTTACAGAATTTATTAAAATCAATGCTTGATAAGGCGCCTAATAATAGACCGTCAATAAAAGAAGTGTTTGATACTATACCGCTTTTCTCAAAAATATCGGCTGATAGAGAAGATAAATCTCCGCCGATGAATAGTATTTCAGTGAACGAATCAGAGATGAGCGGTACCCTGAGAGGCACATTGATAAAAACGAATAAATTGAGAGGTACATTAATAAAAAAAAAGGAATAAATTGGAGAACACTACATGGCATGGCAATGTACTCATTGTGAGACAGAAAATAATGATAATATAACAAGATGTGAAGTATGTGGAAATGCTTTTGTTCAAAATTATAAGAATAAATATGAAGAAATAGAAATACTTAATCAAGAGATTAAAATCCTTAAAAGTGAAAAGGAACAGCTTAATCGGGATATTAATCGGCTACAAACTGTATATAACAATATATTAAATAAGTTTGCGGTAGAAATAACTTCAATATATATTGGTAATCTTAACGTAAAAGGTAAATGGATACATAAACCCGGTGAGAAACTTAATGCTTCAGAAGTACGATACTTAAAAATAATAATGATATATAGTTCCCGAATTAACAAAAATATTACTCTTTATATTAAGTTAATTGATCCGGGTGGTGGATTAATTTGTCATCCATTAATTTCTCCTTCTGGTTACTCTTTCTCAGAAACAAAAAATGTCAACCTTGGTAAAAATCTTTGTTGGGATTTTAAGGGCTGTGGAAATGCAAATATCAGTATTTACCGTCGCGGTGATTATCGTGTTGAAATTTGGCATGAAGCTCTTTTTTTAAGTTCTACAATCATAACATTATACTGATGGATTGTTAAATGTCGTGGATATGTATATATTGTGAAACAGAAAACGATGATAATATAGAAATGTGTGAAGTTTGTGGAAAAGAAATATATCTCGGTAAAAAAGAAATACTCAATAAAGAAATTGATTATCTCAAAGATGAAAAAGATAAACTTAAGGAAGAAATTATAACTCTTAAGCATGAAAAAGAGGAACTTAGTAAAGATATTTTTCTTCTTAAAAAGAATAAAAATAAAATCAAAGAAAAAATTAACTATTCCAAAATTATAGAGAAATTTGTTAGTATATTATTATTTACAATATTACTTATTTTAACGTTATTAATTCCGATTATTATAATAATATACATAGTTATCTTTAATAATAATGACTTTATTGCACTGTCTTATTCCCGGAGCAATGTTTTTTGCTATTTAATCATAGTTCTAATATAATCTAAACAAATATATTAACAACATTTCAACACTGTCCATTAATTTCTTTAGGATAATAAAAATTATTTTGGATGCGGATCGTGTCCATAATTTGCATAATAATAAGCGACTCGTCAAGCGGCATAATTTCATTTTCTATTTTACCTTCACGTAAACAACACATAACTGATTCTGCTTCATAATTGTAACCGTTACCAATAAAATCTCCTTTAAAATCTTCGTATGAAGTCTTTTCAATCACAAGATGTGCGTTGCGAGCAAAAACAAAATTAGGTACAAAAATATGTCCCTGGGTTCCATAAATCCAACTGTCATTCGTGAGTCGTGTACGAAGTGCCGTAGCTAAATTTGCAAGACGCGGACCACCGTAAGAAAGAATACAAGCACACTCCTCGTCTACCCCAGTTTCGCCACGGTACAGTGAAGACACAATTTTTTCCGGTTGGTGACTGCCGAACACCATTGACGCCAGTGAAATTGGGTAGACTCCTGCATCTAACAATGCCCCACCGCCAAGATGTTTATTCAACAGACGGCTTGAAGGTTCCCATGCAGCTCTAAAACCAAAATTTGCCTGAACCATTTTCAGCTCTCCTATACGTCCCGCAGAAAGCCATTCACGAACTTTCACAATCGGGGGCACAAACCGTGTCCACATAGCTTCCATAAGAAAAACGTGTTCTTCTCGTGCAACGTTAATCATTTCTTTTGCTTCTTGAGCATTGATACTTATGGGTTTTTCACAGAGAACGGCTTTTTTCGCTTTGAGTGCCGGAATAGCAAATTCTTTATGTGTTGTATGCGGAGTTCCAATGTATATAATATCAATCGTTGGATCGTTGAGAAGCGCTTCATAGTCTGTATAGGTTTTTTCAACTTCATGCTGGTGAGCAAAACGCATTGCATAGTCTGTTGAACGTGATAAAACCGCCTTTAACATTGCTCCTTCCGTATTATGTAATGCAGTTGCAAAACTGTTTGAAATACCTCCCGTTCCAATTAATGCCCAATTCATTTGATACCCTCCTTTTCATATTAATATAGATGATGAGGAGAGAATACGCAAGACTGTATCGACTGTTTTTTTCCAGTCAGTCAGACTGATTATATATTCTTTACTCCTGCCAAGTATTATTGACTCGCTGTGCTTATATGTTCAACTACCACAGACGTTATACTTCCGTTCAAATTGACAGATTCTGAAAACGGGGACAGACCTCTGAATCCTGAAAAAGTATCGAGGGCTTATATTCACCACATTAATGACATGTATCTTTAATTGCTGTTCAAACTGTGCAAATAAACCAGTTTGAAAGCCACGAGTTGAACTTCTTCTTTTTATTTTTCTGTTTTCTGATTCTCTATTATTTCCTCTAATTCCTCAAGAACGTATGTCTGTACAAAGGTATTCGCAGCGTTGGTGATGCAATGTCGAAGTCTTCATATACCGCTTTTCCTTGCTGGTTACTCGTTTGAGTTCCCGCTTTGCTGAACGGTGCGGCTGTAATCGTGACCGATTCATAGTAAGTATGGTACAAATTGTGGGCTTTCTTTTTTCCGTAAATATTAGCTAAAATGGTTATTGACACACTTAAAAAGTGAAGCTTGATTGACCAGACTAAGCTTTAACATTAAGTATGATAATTCTAAGGATTAATGTGAAGTTCTAAGCAATAGAACAGTTTTTAGGGTAGTAGTATACTGGTATGAGGGCACAGATAACATTGTTTGAGAAAACAGTTACATTGTGCATAGGCAAAGCACTGTTTTTTCTCGCCTACAGAGGCGAAAGTTTTTAGTGTATGTATCATAATAATACTCTTTTTGATATTTTTTCTAATTCAAATTTCGGAGAATAACTATGCGTATCGGCAAACGGCTTGTCATTACTATTGTAGGTTTAAATATCCTTGGTATAAGTATTTTGGTAGGGATTATATTACGCCTTTCTTACGTTCAAACATCAAACTTTATAACCAATGAAATAACGAGCATTGCTCAAAGCGGCGCTAAAGATATTACAATATGGCTGGAAATATACTTAGATACTTCCAGAACTTTGGCACAAATAATGGGAGATTATGAACAAATTACTGTCGAGGAACGGCGTTCTGTCTTTAACATTATGTTAGAAGCTGTATGTAGAGATAATCCGGAAATGCTTGCGGTCTGGACTATTTGGGAGCCGAATGCGCTTGACGGTTTAGACGAGCAATTTGTTAACACTGCAGGGACCGATGCCTCCGGACGCTTTATTCCTTATTGGAGTCAGACAAACGGTCTATTAAATTTAGAACCATTAGTAAACTATGATACTCCTGGAATTGGGGATTATTACCTTATTCCTCGGCGAACCGGGAAAGAAACTATGCTCGAACCGTATTACTACACGGTTAACAGGAAAAAGATATTAATAACCAGTGTGGCTGTACCGATTAATGATAAGTATGGGCGCCTTGTCGGTGTCGTCGGTATTGACCTTGACATAGCCGTTATACAAGAACAGGTACAAAAGATAAGCCCTTACGAAAATAGTGTTGCTGCAGTATTTAGTAATAACGGTACAGTAGTTGGTCATTTTGACCCGACCCGGATCGGTGAAGCTATGGTGGATACTGAAACAGATATTGCTGGCCCTTACCTTCCGTATTTCATTCTCTCTGTCCATGATGGAGAGCAATATTCCTTTACTAATCATGTTCCGGTTCTTAACGAAGAAATGTCCTTTATTTCTATTCCATTCACGTGCGGAAAAAGTGATAATCCATGGTCGTTAATGATTGGAATTCCTTCAGATACTATTATTGCTCCCGTTATCCGCATACTTTTATTATCTATCATTATAGCAGTACTTATGCTGTTCATTATGTCTGTCGGTGCTTTCTTTATCTCCCGATCCATCAGCAATCCTTTAAAACACATGCTTCTCGTATTGGGCGAGGTTGGAACGGGTAATTTAACCAAACGGCTCCACTTTCAAAGTAATGATGAAATTGGAGATATGACCAGATCTTTCAATGCAACATTAGATAAAATACGGAATCTTATTACTGTCATTAAACATAAAACTGTGTCTCTTTCCGGAATAGGTTCAGAACTTTCTGCCAATATGACAGAGACTGCCGCTGCAATAAATGAAATAACGTCAAACATACAGAGTATGAAAAGTCAGGTGATCAACCAGAGTAGCGGCGTTGTGGAAGCAGGAACTGCTATGGAAAAGATTACTGACAGTATCAATGTTTTGGACAAAGAGATAGATTTACAGGCAGAACGTGTTTCTCAGTCCTCTTCGTCAGTTGAAGAAATGCTTGCTAATATTCAATCAGTTACTCAAACATTAATTAAAAATACTGATAACGTACAGAATCTTGCTGAAGCTTCGAAAGTGGGACGGATAGGACTTGCGGAAGTGGCTATGGATATACAGGAAATTGCCCGTGAGTCCGAAGGGCTCCTTGAGATCAACGAGGTTATGGAGAATATTGCTAGTCAGACAAATCTTCTCTCTATGAATGCTGCGATTGAAGCAGCACATGCAGGAGAGTATGGCAAAGGCTTTGCTATTGTAGCGGACGAGATAAGAAAATTAGCGGAATCCTCTGGAGAACAATCTCAAACGGTCTCTGACGTGCTCAATAAAATAAAGAATTCCATTGATAAAATTACCGAATCGACTGAATCGGTGTTGAAAAAGTTTGAAGCTATTGATTCGGAAGTGAAGATTGTTTTAGAACAGGAAGAGAGTATCCGTAATTCTATGGAAGAACAGGGACAAGGCAGTAAACAGATTCTTGAATCCATAGAACAGCTTAATGAAATTACTGAACGGGTTAAGGAAAGTTCCGACGAGATGCTTTTCAAAAGTCAAGAAGCAATTGAAACAAGCAAACATGTAGAAGCTATAACAGAAGAAATTTCTCACGGTATGAGCGAGATGGCTATTGGTGCAGAGCAGATCAATATTGCGGTACACCGGGTTAATGACGTGAGTGGAACAAATAAAGATGATATCAATGAGCTTGTTTCAGAAGTCAATAAATTCCAAATATGAGAACATAGTTTAACTACGCTTAATAATCTATCTATTTAATTCAGAAGTCTGTCCCTGTTGGTCAGAAATCTATCTGTTTAATTCAGAGGTCTGTCTCTGTTAGTCAGAAATCTATTCGTTTAATTCAAAGGTCTGTCCCCGTTGATCAGAAATCTATCCGTTTTATTCAGAGGTCTGTCTCTGTTTGAAAAATCAAACGACCATTTTACAAAATTAAACGACCATTTTGTTAAAATCAAACGACCATTTTGAAAAATCAAACGACCGTTTTATTAAAATCAAACGACCGTTTTATTAAAATCAAACGACCGTTTTATTAAAATCAAACGACCATTTTGTTAAAATCAAACGACCGTTTTATTAAAATCAAACGACCGTTTTATTAAAATCAAACGACCGTTTTAGAAAACCAAACGACCATTTTGTTAAAATCAAACGACCGTTTTGTTAAAATCAAACGACCATTTTACAAAATCAAACGACCGTTTTGTTAAAATCAAACGACCATTTTAGAAAACCAAACGACCGTTTTGTTAAAATCAAACGACCGTTTTAGAAAATCAAACGACCGTTTTAGAAAATCAAACGACCATTTTACAAAATGAAACGACCGTTTTGTTAAAATGAAACGACCGTTTTACAAAATCAAACGACCGTTTTACAAAATGAAACGACCGTTTTGGAAAATCAAACGACCGTTTTACAAAATCAAACGACCGTTTTGAAAAATCAAACGACCGTTTTGAAAAATCAAACGACCGTTTTACAAAATCAAACGATCATTTTAGAAAATCAAGCGACCGTTTTGAAAAATCAAACGACCGTTTTACAAAATCAAACGACCGTTTTGTTAAAATCAAACGACCGTTTTACAAAATCAAACGACCGTTTTGTTAAAATCAAACGACCATTTTAGAAAATGAAACGACCGTTTTACAAAATCAAACGACCGTTTTAGAAAATCAAGCGACCATTTTGTTAAAATGAAACGACCGTTTTAGAAAATCAAACGATCGTTTTACAAAATCAAACGACCGTTTTAGAAAATTAAGCGACCATTTTGTTAAAATGAAACGACCGTTTTAGAAAATCAAGCGACCATTTTACAAAATGAAACGACCGTTTTAGAAAATCAAGCGACCATTTTGTTAAAATCAAACGTCCATTTTGTTAAAATGAAACGACCGTTTTAGAAAATCACACGACCATTTTAGAAAATCAAACGACCGTTTTAGAAAATGAAACGACCATTTTAGAAAATCAAGCGACCGTTTTGAAAAATCAAACGACCGTTTTGTTAAAATCAAACGACCATTTTAGAAAACCAAACGACCATTTTAGAAAATCAAACGGGTCTATTCCTGAATCAATAGAGGTCTGTCCCCCAATCAACAGAGGGTCTTTCTCGAATCAACAGAGGTCTGTCCCCAGATCAACAGAGGTTTGTCCCGAATCAACAGAGGTCTGTCCCCGAATCATCAGAGGGTCTTTCTCGAATCAACAGAGGTCTGTCCCTAGAGAACAGAGGTCTATCCCTAGATCAAATGAGCAGTACGGGGACAGACCTCAATATTATTTAATAAGGTAGCTATTCATATTTAAGAACCAAGCGGGCAGTATGGAGACAGACCTCTTAACTTTAAAAGGCGGGACGTTCATCTTTTAAAACCACACGACCATTTTACTAAAACGGCACGAGGTCTGTCTCAAATCAACAGAGGTCTGTCTTCGATAACACGGGATTTTTCCTTAAGAGAAAAAAAGTTAAAAATAATATTGACGAAACGGAGATTATACGGTATAGTATGTTGTATACAGAGAGCAGAAATGCTCTAGTTTTTTTATGTGTCTTTTAAAGAGGACCGTAGCCAGGATAATTTGAACGGTTAGACTGACTACGGGTTTTCGTACACGTAGTACATTGATAAACATAGTATAAAAATACCAAAACAGTCAATGTATTACGTGTTCTCCTCTTTACATAGAATTCAACACTTAGTGTTGGATAGTATTTTATGAGGAGGACTCTATGAAAAAGAGTCTTTATTTTGGAATTGTCACCCTTTTTGTGGCAATGAGTTAGTGTTCACCGCCTGCAAAGATGACGAAGACGAGCCGGCCGGGGAAACCTTCACCGATGTTAAGGCAAACTACAGTCTTGCAACTGATACTGAATCAGCAAAAGTCAACAAGACTTTACAGATTGATTCTGCCAAGAAGAGCAA
>JAISSB010000033.1 GCA_031273325.1 Treponema sp.
TTGCTCTTCTTGGCAGAATCAATCTGTAAAGTCTTGTTGACTTTTGCTGATTCAGTATCAGTTGCAAGACTGTAGTTTGCCTTAACATCGGTGAAGGTTTCCCCGGCCGGCTCGTCTTCATCATCTTTGCAGGCGGTGAACACTACAGTCATTGCCACAAAAAGGGTGACAATTCCAAAATAAAGACTCTTTTTCATAGAGTCCTCCTCAAAAAATACTATCCAACACTAAGTGTTGAATTCTATGTAAAGAGGAGAACACGTAATACATTGACTATATAGGGATTTTTACACTATGTTTTATCAACGTACTACGTGTACAAAGCCCGTAGTCAGCTAACTGTTCAAAATTATTCTGACTACGGCCCCCTTTAAAAGACACGTAAAAAAACACAGAGCATTTCTGCTCTCTGTATACAACATACTATACCGTGTAATTCCTGTTTCGTCAATATTATTTTTAACTTTTTTTCTCTTGAGGACAAATCCTGTGTTATCAGGGACAGACCTCTGTTGATTTGGGGGTAGACTCCTGTTCTCTGGGGACAGACCTTTGTCATCTGGGGACAGATTCCTGTTGATTGGGGACAGACCTCCGTTGATTCAGGGACAGACCCCGGTTGATTCTGGGACAGACTCCTGTTAATTCCGGGACAGACTCCTATTGATTGGGGACAGACCTCTATCGATTCAGGAACAGACCTCGTGCCGTTTTAGTAAAATGGTCGTGTGGTTTTAAAAGATGAACGTCCCGTCTTTTAAAGTTAAGAGGTCTGTCTCCATACTGCCCGCTTGGTTCTTAAATATAAATAGCTACCTTTTAAATATGTTGAGAGTCTGTCCCCGTACTGCTCATTTGATCTAGGGATAGACCTCTGTTCTCTAGGGACAGATCTCTGTTGATTCGAGAAAGACCCTCTGTTGATTGGGGGACAGATCTCTGTTGATTCGAGAAAGACCCTCTGTTGATTGGGGGACAGACCTCTATTGATTCAGGAACAGACCCGTGTGATTTTGTAAAATGGTCGCTTAATTTTGTAAAACGGTCGTTTGATTTTAATAAAATGGTCGTTTGATTTTCTAAAATGGTCGTTTGATTTTAATAAAACGGTCGTTTGATTTTCTAAAATGGTCGTTTGATTTTCTAAAATGGTCGTTTCATTTTCTAAAATGGTCGTTTGGTTTTCTAAAACGGTCGTTTGATTTTGTAAAATGGTCGTTTGGTTTTAACAAAACGGTCGTTTGGTTTTAACAAAACGGTCGTTTGGTTTTAACAAAACGGTCGTTTGGTTTTAACAAAACGGTCGTTTGATTTTAACAAAACGGTCGTTTGATTTTCTAAAACGGTCGTTTGATTTTAACAAAACGGTCGTTTGATTTTCTAAAACGGTCGTTTGATTTTAATAAAACGGTCGTTTGATTTTCTAAAACGGTCGTTTGATTTTAATAAAACGGTCGTTTGATTTTAACAAAATGGTCGTTTGATTTTCTAAAATGGTCGTTTGATTTTCTAAAATGGTCGTTTGGTTTTAACAAAACGGTCGTTTGATTTTAACAAAACGGTCGTTTGATTTTGTAAAACGGTCGTTTGATTTTAATAAAACGGTCGTTTGATTTTGTAAAACGGTCGTTTGATTTTAATAAAACGGTCGTTTGATTTTGTAAAACGGTCGTTTGATTTTAATAAAACGGTCGTTTGATTTTAACAAAATGGTCGTTTGATTTTCTAAAATGGTCGTTTCATTTTAACAAAATGGTCGTTTGATTTTCTAAAATGGTCGTTTGGTTTTCTAAAATGGTCGTTTCATTTTAACAAAACGGTCGTTTGATTTTCTAAAATGGTCGTTTGGTTTTTCAAAATGGTCGTTTGGTTTTTCAAAACGGTCGTTTCATTTTCTAAAACGGTCGTTTCATTTTCTAAAACGGTCGTTTCATTTTCTAAAACGGTCGTTTCATTTTCTAAAACGGTCGTGTGGTTTTAAAAGATGAACGTCCCGCCTTTTAAAGTTAAGAAGTCTATCTCCATATTGCCCGCTTAGTTCTTAAATATAAATAGCTACCTTTTAAATAATGTTGAGGGTCTGTCCCCAAAGTTAAAGAGGTCTGTCCCCATACTGCCCGCTTGGTTCTTAACCGTGAATAGGTACCTTTTAAAAATGTTGAGGGTCTGCCCCTAACGTTTAGAGGTCTGTCCCCGTACGAATAGCTACCTTTTAATAATAACGTTGATGGTCTGTCCAAAATAAAGCGGTTTTTTCGCAGCCGCAGTGTGTCTTAGCGGGCGTTGAGGCGGTACCAGTCGTTAATTCTCCGTTCCAGAGAACGCTCGTCTGCCTGATCCGGAGTTTTGATGCGCTCACGAATATAGGGAAGTATCACGTTTTTTTTGATCTGCGTCCATAAAGGCGGCAGCACATTCGGCGGGGAAAGAAATTCTTCAGGAGGAATGTGAGCCAATAGTTCAGGGTAAAAAAGCGGAAACACCTGTTCGCTCACCGTCCGCATACCGGAAAAACCATTGGAAATACCAAAATGCGTGTCGTGAATGTTGAGATTTTCGTTTTCTTCAATGAGCATTCTTTGCGTGTCCGTATTGAAAAACCACTCGGTAAATGCTTGAGACGCAGAGGGAGCGCGCCCTTTTTTACAAATACCGTAGTAGACTGTTTCTTCAATGACGGGAATCGAATCATTATCCGTAATCCAGTGGAAATCAAGCGCCGCACGGCTTTCTTGACGCAGCTTAAAAAACGTCGCACTGTCCATAGCGGTAAATAAAATATGTCCTGAATTAATTCTCGTTGCAGGCGGTTCTGCAAAGTACTTAAATAAAAAATCGTCTGCTGCCTGTGCGTTTGTTATCGTTTGATGAACCCATGTATGCAGAAAAATCATCGCTTCTTCAAACGCTTCTTTGTTCCACTCAAGGGGCGTTCCCTCGCGGAAATCAATGCCGAACAGCCTGATAATTGCCGAAAGAAACGCATCGTCCCAATCGGGAGAAAAGCCTATTTGTGTGTAGACTCCCCCCCTGAGCACCGTGTATTCACGGGCTAATTCCTGTATTTCCTCGAGCGGTATCGTCCAATAGTTAGATATACGCGCAGCATTCTTCTGCGAAAACACAAGCGCAGGAATATTAAACGATACCGGCAACAGATACTGCTTTTCTTCAACCTTGCCTAATTCCAGTAAATGCGTATAAAAATCTTCTGTATTATTGTTTAATTGACGGAAAAGATTGCGGGTTACCGTGTTTTTCAGCCAATATCCAACGGCAATATCCGGATACTCTTTAGTATTATTAAGCTGTTGTGCGAGCGATTCAACATACTGAACTTCCGCATAATAGCGGTCTTGATTCTCATTGAACAGACGGGCATATAAAACAAACTCCGGCTGATCGGTCCATATAACGATAACATTCGGTTCAAAAAAACTGCACGACAAAAACATCCCACAGAATAAAAAAAATATACTCTTGAATTTCATATAAAACCTACCGGACTCGTGGTTGAGTAAAGAGAAAATTTAATAACGGCTGTTTCCATGAGCTGCTTGTTGCTCCGGAATCACAAAATGCTTTGTACAATCTATGAATATGATCCTGTATTATCTGTTTGTTCTTTGGAAGAATATATGCGTCTTCAGCAAATAGATCATCAATAAACCCGTTTATTTCTGCATGATTAAAGAGGAGCGGATCAAAACAGTGCATCGTATACAGTGCGGCTGCAATACAATTAACACTGTGCTGCTTTACATGCAGCACCGCTTCGGTAATATGTATAGCTTCGGTTCTTAATGTCGTACCAAAGGCATGTTCAATATTTAATGAACGGAACAGCCTTCCTATTTTTATGTACGTGTGCAGTGCAAGCATGACGTGCAGGCTTGGAACGCAGCATAAGTGCGGATCAGTTGCATGAATAAGGATAAATGACCAACTCTTCAAGTATCGGGGACGGCTTGTCGTGGAAAAAGCGTGCTGATACATATCCGAAGCGTAGAGATATAATCTTTCTACCGAATGAATAAGGTCGCTCCCGTATTCACGGGCATAGCTTGGATATTTTTTTAAGAGGATTCCCAGCGGACGAATCCAAAAAGCCATAAAATTTAAATAGGTCGATACATACTGCGGCACAAAGGGAATATAATCATCAAGCTGGTGATCAACAGAAAAGACCGGTATCCGTTTTGGAAATAGTTGCGCTTTATACTGTGCGCCGAAAAAGCGGGAAAAAACGGTGCGGGTCAGCCGTCTAGCAGCCGTGCGAAGTTTCGGAGTCGTATATATTTTTATGATTGTGTGCAGAACAAAGCGATCTATCATACTTTATTAATGAAGTGCATAGGCAGTACTGTCAGTAATGTGCGGATATACGTTGAGCGCGTCAAACCGTTGTTTCATAACCGTTATTGCTTGAGGATTATTATCTACCAGAATAAATTTTCGTTCCAACATATACGCTGCAATGCCGGTTGTGCCGGAACCTGCAAAAAAATCAAGCACCCAATCGTACTGTTTACTGCTTGCTTGGATAATTCTCCTGAGAATACCTAAGGGTTTTTGCGTTGGATAGCCGGTTTTCTCTGTCCCCGTCGGAGAAACAATCGTATACCACCACACATCGGTTGGTAATTTTCCCTTTGATGCTTTTTCTACCGTTACCAGTCCTGGCGCCATATACGGTTCCCGGTCAACCGCGTCGCTATTAAAATAATATTTTGTTAAATCTTTGACGTATACCAAAATAGTATCGTGTTTAGCCGGCCATTTTCTCTTTGATTTTGCTCCATAATCATAGGCCCAAATGATCTCATTCAAAAAACATTCAGGTCCGAAGAGGGCATCTAAAAAAACTTTCGCATAGTGTGCTTCATGATAATCTAAATGAAGGTATAACGTTCCCTCGTCTGATAAAATACGCCATGCTTCCTGTATCCGCGGTTCTAAGAACTCCCAAAAATCTTCAAATATATCATTGTACTGATAACACATCATTTTTATTACTTCGTATTTTTCCCCTTTGAAGCCGATGTGCGTGCCGGAATCAGATTTTTTCATTTTAGTTATCTGTCTGCTTTGCGTTTTATGGGTATTAAACGGCGGATCGATATATATCAAAGGGATACTGTTGTCGGGCAATGTTTTAAGAAAGAGAAGATTATCGCTTTCAACGATCAGATCGTTACTGTTTGAATCCCACATCATTCTTGTTTCCTCTTTTATCTATCAATGCAACGATACCGAGTGAAAGCATTAACGAAGCTAAAAGAGCTGCCCCTGACGATAATACAGAAACTGCTGCAGTTGCAATGCATGCTGAAATAATAAATATCTTCGGCTTTTTGACATGCAGTATTTGCTCAATCGTTAATGTTATAAACAATGCGGTTAATGCAAAGCCTACTCCTTCCATATTAAAGGGGAGGAGCGAGCCGATAAGCGCTCCAATAGCAGTACCTAAAACCCAATAGCACTGATCTAACAGCGCCACATAAAAGATAAATAATCCTCTCTGTTCATAGCTGTCGTCTTCAGCTAAGGTCGATAACAGGGCAAAGGTTTCATCAGTAAGGGCAAAAATAACATAATATTTAAGCTTTCCGCATATACTCAGCTTGGTAGAGAGGGATAATCCGTACACAATATGCCGTGCATTGACGGCAAGTTGCACAAGCATAGATTCAACCAAGCCGACGCCGGCTGCAAATAATCCGACGGCAATATATTGCCCTGCGCCTGCGTACATACAGATACTCATGATTAAAGCAAGCCACCACGGATAATCTGCGTCCACTAATAACAGTCCAAACGCAATACCTATTGCGAGATATCCAAGGAATACCGGCATGGAATAGACCAAAGCGTCGGAAAAAACCTTCCGATTTTTCATGTTTCTCATATTTTTCATGGAGACAGTGAAGAGTCCGGTGTATTCTGTACGAGCAGATCAATTTTTTGAGCTAATTCAAATTCTTCACGGATACCTTTATCAGCATGGAACCGCAGTCTTGGTGTTCGGCGTATGTGGAGCCGCACCGCAAGTTGCGATTGAATAAACCCCGCTGCATGCTGCAGTCCTTCGACCGCTACCGTCAAGCTCTCTTCCGGACGAAACGTTGAAATATGAACATCAGCCCACGCCAAGTCGCGCGATACAGACACTCGGGTAACAGAAAGAAACGAATTAACCCGGGGATCTTTGATCTTTTGCTCAATGATAAGAGAAGCAATGCATTCTTGAATAACATGAGCAAGTCGTTCGGTTCGATATACTGCCATACAAACTATTGTGAACATTTAATAGGGTTCGAGTCAATGATCTGCCGTAGCGCTGCGCCGTGAAGGTCTGTCCCCAATGAGGTCTGTCTCCCCAGAGGTCTGTCCCCAATGAGGTCTGCCTCAGAGGTCTGTCCCTCAGAGGTCTGTCCCAAGAAGTCTGTCCCAAGAGGTCTGTCCCAAAAAGTCTGTCCCCGTTAGGTCTGTCCCAAGAGGTCTGTCCCAAGAGGTCTGTCCCAAGAAGTCTGTCCCAAGAAGTCTGTCCCAATGAGGTCTGTCCTCGATGAGGTCTGTCCTCGATGAGGTCTGTCCCTAAGAGGTCTGTCCCCAGAAGTCTGTCCCCAGAGGTCTGTCCCCAATGAGGTCTGCCTAAGAGGTCTGTCCCCAAAGGTCTGTCCCCGTTAGGTCTGTCCCTAAGAGGTCTGTCCCTAAGAGGTCTGTCCCTAAGAGGTCTGTCCCCATTAGCTCTCTACAAGTACTTCAATCAACACTGCCGTGTGATTATTGAGTAGCGGCATCGCTGCATCAAGCGCGCGTATATATGCGCTTTCCGTGTCGGCACGGAACCCCGGAATCTGATATGCTGCGGAAAGTTTGACAAAGTCCGGCGGACGCTTGAGTATCGTTTCAGAGTACCTTCCCTCATAGCGGATGTCTTGCCATGTCTTTACCAAGCCAAGCGCATGATTATTAAACACGATGATCAATATGGGAATCTGATACGCTGCGACGGTTGCCAATTCGGCGCAATTCATACGGAACGAACCGTCTCCGGTGAACAGGACGACCGGGCGGTGCGGGTTGGCGCATTGTGCCCCGATTGCTGCCCCAAGACCAAAGCCCATCGTTCCCAATCCTCCCGAAGTCACGCACTGCGTGTTGCCGTCAAAAGGATAATACTGAATCGTCCACAATTGGTGCTGTCCGACATCGGTTACTACGATAGCGTTATTGCCGATCTTCTGTGCGCACTGTGTTATCACCGTGCGGGGAACATTGTCCGGCTCTTCAGGAAACGGCGCCGGCACGTGTTGTGCAGCCCGCGGGGGAATCTGCTGCGTCAGCAGGGGAATGATTGTTTTTAGGTCTGCAACGAGTGAAAGATCGGCGCGGATATTCTTATTAATTTCTGCGTCGTCACTGTCGCAGTGGAGTATTTTTGCTGTTTTATTATTTTTATTAAAGGGATTATGCCGAAGCGTTCTGTCCGAAAACCGTGTTCCCAGTGCAATGATCAGGTCTGCTTCCCGCAAAAATGCTTCCTGCGGTGACGGTTGAGCCATTAACCCAATCGTACCGAGGCAGAGCCGGTGACTGCGGGGAAAGGCAGCAGTTCCCATAAGGGAAAGAGCTACCGGCGCATCGAGATGTTCGGCAAGGCTCAATAATTCTGCTTGAGCTTGGGCGCGGATTATGCCGCCGCCTGCATAGATAAGGGGGCGGGCAGCTTTAACTATTAATGCTTGTGCTTCTTCAATACCGCGCACGCGTTCAACACTGCTGTTGGTGCGGAGCCGTTTTATTCGGGCTGTTTCGAGATTGTTTGTCATTGTCCCTTCGCTTTCCAGCACATCGTAGGGAATATCAATAAGCACCGGTCCGGGGCGTCTTGCTTGAGCAACGATGAACGCTTCTTCAATAACAAAAGCAAGTTCGTCCACGGTTTTTACCAGCCAACTGTGTTTTACAATCGGCATCGTCAATCCGACAATATCAATTTCTTGGAAGCTGTCTTTTCCCAATGCTGTTGTTGCAACGTTGGCGGTAATTGCAAGCACGGGTGACGAGTCGAGTGCGGCGGTTGCTATGCCGGTCAACAAATTCGTTGCGCCCGGACCGGAGGTTGCAAGGCACACGCCGACCGTGCCGCGGGAACGGGCGTAGCCGTCTGCCGCATGGGCAGCGTGTTGTTCGTGAGAGACCAAGATATGGCGGATTTTTTCTTTCCGCCACCATAAGGCTTCATAAACAGAGAGGATTGCCGCACCCGGGTAGCCGAACACGGTGTCAACCCCGTGGGCAATCAGCCGATCAGCGACAATCTCCGCACCAAGCATCTATACCTCCTCTTGTAGTATAGCACAAACAAAAAAAGCCGGACGAGCCGGCTTCAATTACTGTCGATGTGTTAAGGTTATGGGTTGGTTCAGGATTGATTAGCAGCAGAGTATGCTTGTAACTTTACTTGAATGATGTAGGCAATAATATCATCAAATTTAACATACTTATTCGGTGTGGCGTTAGTGCCAAGCCATGTTTTCAAAGAATTTGTATCAACGGTTGTTGATCCTGGAGAATTGGGAGTAGTTTGCTCACCCCACGTTACCGTTGCATTTCCGTTTGTGAAATCGACGCCTCCAAAACCATAATAAGTACTACCGTCGCCAAGCAATCCAACGGCCGCACCGGTCGTATCTGCTGTGTACGGATCATTTCCGGAATATAATTCAGCTTTTCCATTGCTAACCGTACCAATCACAGTCAATAAAGGTGTAAGCGCAGTTTGTATTCCACCTTGTAAAGCTCCTAATTTTTCTGGAGTACTTGCTGTAGGTTGTCCTTCATTAGATAATGTTTCTGCGTAAGCTAGTAATAAACTCCCTGTATTCTTCGCTATATCTGTATCCAAATACGTTTCAACATTACCAACAATCGCGTTTATACCGCCTTCAATAACGAATGCATTTACAGCGGTAAAACCCGTCGGTGCGGTTCCGCTGATTGTCAGAATCCCTTGCTCTGGTGTTGATGTCTCTTCGTCGTCTTTGCACCCCATAAATCCTACCACTGCTACACAAAGCAGTACCAAAAAACCTTTCTTTAGCATATTAACCTCCTAAAAAAATAACAGAATATGTTCTGTTTATTGCGCTGACGCTTTCATTAGTGCTTAGTTTTTCCATTCCAATCAACAACTGCTCCGCCGTCCGTGAACTTCACTCCCAGCCAATAATACTGAATGTCACTTTGTTTTGCCGTCACCATGAACCGTCCGCTCTTGTTGAAGGGAAAATCAATGTCCGTCGTATCATCTATCAAGGTCACGGAATTGATCCCCCGCGCATAGATGTCGTGTTCACCGTATGCCATACCATGTTGTCCTATCGGATCGTCTACAATGACTATGTTGGTGATCGGGTCGCCCCCCGGACAGTTCACAATTGAAAGGGTAGACGGATAAGATGCCCCAATATCAATATCCGGTGCGGTGCATGCCGCAAAGCCGACGGCACAAAACAGCACTGCAACGGCGGTTGCTATGCGGGATAATGTCCGCTGAGAACTGGTGCAGTTTTTTCTAAGCGATTGAGAAGAGAGCGGCGGGTTATTCAGCTTGGGGGGGGGGGGGGATATTTCCTTATACATTAACATAGATCTCCTCAAAAAATTTAAGCGTCCTTACATGTTAAACTATACTGTTTTTAATTTGTTTTACCAATAAAAAATTTAAACATTCTTGATTCCTGCACGGCCGGCACAACACCGCATAGATTTTTCAATTTCCGCACCCTCTCAAGATACCTCTGGAAGCGCCAAACAGGGTGCTGGAACTTCCAAACAGGCGCTAGAAGTGCTAGCGCCGGCGGCTGGCAAGCCGAGGTCTGTCCCTATTGTCAGGTCTGTCCCCGTTTCGGCTTGGGATCTGTCCGTAAGGACATGGTGCTTGCCCTCGTAAGGACATGGTGCTTGTCCTCGTAAGGACATGGTGCTTACCCTAGTAAGGACATGGCGCTTACCCTAGTAAGGACATGGCGCTTACCCTAGTAAGGACATGGTGCTTGCCCTAGTAAGGACATGGTGCTTGTCCTTACTAGAACATGGTGCTTACCCTTACTAGGACATGGTGCTTACCCTAGTAAGGACATGGTGCTTGCCCTCGTAAGGGAAGGGTGACCTCCACTATGGCACAGAGAAAGTTTCGGGGTCTGTCCCTAAGAGGTCTGTTCCCATATCAAAGTCTGTCCTTATTAGAGGTCTGTCCCCCCAGAGGTCTGTCCCCTTATCAAGGTCTGTCCCCTTATCAGGTCTGTCCCCCTTAAGAGCTGTCCCTTTTAAGAGTCTGTACCCATAGCTCAGTTTTGGGTATACTATCAAGAAAAGGAGCATATATGCACAAACAAGGGATCATTCGGGGGGCGTTGGCTGTCCTGTGGATTGGATTAGGCTGTTTCCTTTTTGTCACGTACAGAGGACACACAGTGCTTGTTGATAATCGGAATCTTGAGGAGCCTGCTATCAGGGCGTCGGATATGATTACCGTGTCCATTGACGGGGGAAAAGGCGTGGAATTTTTCCGCGGCGACCGGGAGCGCTTTTCGGTAACCGGCTCAAAACACCGCATCAATGTTGACTTCACCGACGGCACCCCTCCCTTTGAAGGAGTGTTCACCGTGGGAATTAAAGACGATATGTACCTCCTTTCAATACCGAAGATGACTCATAATATCGAACCGTTTATCGAAGTGTTCCGTACCGTTCAAGAACAGCGCACACCGGAACCTGAAGAACTTCCCGCAGACGAAGAGCCGTTTGAAGGCGGAGCAGTATGGGGCTGAGTCTTTCTTTTTTTTACATGTTTTGTTAAAGTTGAACTATTGGAGGGAGTATGAAACTCTATACCCGGAGACAACTTTTTCTGTATTGCTTGTTAAGTGTTGGTATAATCGGTGTCATTTTCTTTATAGGGGCCATTGTTAAAGGCGGGGGAACTGCGCCGCAGGAACTATCGTCCCAATCTGACACCCTGAAGCCGGACCTATTTATTCCGGTTGCTGATATTGTTTCATATACAGAAGACGAGCGGAATAACATTAACGTATACGATCAATACAATGAAGCTGTTGTTAACATTACGACTGAAACACTCGCGATAAACTGGTTTTTAGAACCGGTACTGCGGGACGGCGGTTCTGGGTCCGGTTCTATCATTGATAAACGCGGCTATGTACTTACGAATAATCATGTGATTGAAAATGCAAACAAGATATTTATCAATCTAGCTGACGGCAGTCAATTTGAAGGAACAGTGGTCGGCGTTGATCCGGAAAATGACGTTGCAGTGTTGAAGTTCAGCCCGCCGTCAAGCTTAACTATCCACACCATTCCTTTTGGAAGTTCAGATAACATTAAAGTCGGACAAAAAGTGCTTGCAATCGGAAACCCCTTTGCTTTTGAACGAACCTTAACAGTCGGCATTATTTCCGGGCTTGGGCGGCCGATCCGAACCTCAAACCAACGGATTATCCGTGATATGATTCAAACGGATGCAAGTATCAATCCGGGCAATTCCGGCGGTCCGCTCCTTGACACTCAAGGGCGTATGATTGGTATGAATACGATGATCTATTCACCGTCAGGAGGTTCCATCGGCATTGGTTTTGCCATTCCGGCTAATACGTTAAAACGTGTCGTAGCCGAGTTGATTGAGTTCGGACAAGTACGCCGCGGGTGGATCGATGCAACAGTTATTCAACTGTTCCCTTCGCTCGTTAGTTATGCAAAATTACCGGTGAATAGCGGGTTACTGGTGTCCCGTACCCGGCGCAACGGTGCTGCTGAACGAGCAGGATTAAAGCAGGGAACTGAAGCAGTCCGTTACGGTTCAAGCACATTTTATATAGGCGGAGATATTATTACCGACATCGACGGCATGAAAATAAGCACCCTTGCCGATCTCTACTCAGCTTTAGAGGATAACAAACCGGGAGAACGGGTGCTTGTCAAAGTTATCCGAGACGGAAAGCCGATACAACTCACCGTTACGCTTGTCGAACGGGATTCTGTACTAAACAACTAGCATCTCCCAAAACCCCGGATAGGTTACTGACGCAGCTTCACTTCCTGTGATCGTGATTGCTTCAGTAGCCTTCAATGCGGCTATTGCCACTGCCATAACGATGCGGTGATCGCCGCACCCGTCAACAGTTCTCCCGTGCAAAGTTTTTCCCCCGTGAATATGGAGACCGTCTGATAATTCTTCACAGTCGGCTCCTAAACTGGTCAGTATAGCTGCCATGCTTGCAATGCGGTCTGTTTCTTTGAGGCGGGCATGGCGTACATTCGTGAGAAAACTTTCCCCTTCAGCATACGCACACAACACCGCCATAATCGGTACGAGGTCCGGCACTGCATTCAAATCAAACGTTCCCCCCCGCAATGTGCCATGCCGCGACACCGTTACCTTTTGTCCGTTCCATTGCACAGTACAGCCCATCTGTTCGAGCCATTGAAACAGTATCTTATCCCCCTGTACATCGGCATAATCTAAGCCTTCAAGGGTTAAAGGTTCTCCGCCGAGCGCAGCAGCTCCCGCCGGAAACGCCGCCGAAGAAAAGTCGGCAGGAACGCGGCCGTTGATCGCTTTATACGAAGCACCGCCCGGAATACGGAAAAATGACCAATCCTCCGTATGTTCATAGGGAATGTTTTGGTTATTGAGATAGTTGCAGGTCATTGCAACGTACGGTTTTTCATTGAGCAAGGGGACTTCAATTTCTGTAACTGCCGAAGCACAGGGAGCTGCAAGCAGCAGTGCAGACAGGTACTGGCTTGTCGGACATTCAATGGACACGCGTCCGCCGTGCCACGGCCCCTGCACCGTGATCGGTACATATCCGTTTGAAGACGAAACCTTCACTCCAAGCCCCTGTAACGCATCGAGTACATGTTGTGCGCTCCTGCGGTGAATTTGGGAGTCTCCGGTAAACGTTACCGGAAACGAAGCTAAACTTGCAACAGCTAATCCAAGAAACAGTGTTGTGCCGGAATTTCCAACATCAATAGCTTGAGCGTGCGTATTATCAATGGGGTGTCCCACTCCTTCGACTATGATACGGTCCGGACACACCGTAACCGAAGCTCCAAGCGCTCTGCACATGTGTATGCAGGAACGAGTATCGAGCGAGTCAAGCGGATCAACAAGGGTTGATCGTCCTTCAGTCATAAGGGCGCACAGTAACCGGCGGATAGTATGAGACTTTGAAGCAGGAACAGCTACCGTTCCGGTTAAAGTATGGGGGATAACAGTGGTATACATGGGAAGATCATAGCACCACTATTGTCAAAAAGACAAGAATTATGCTAGTATAACACGATATTAAGTGATTGCATGGGTAAGAAAGCAACAAGCTACGGTTTAGCAGCTTAGTGTGCTGCACTTCTTGTCATAAGAAAGCTTAACCAAGGGGGCACGCGGCTCCATCTTGTATGGGTTGTGCCGCACATAGTTCAATGATAGATATTAACCGATCGGCATTGATACTTATTGATGTACAGAATGATTTTTGTCCTGGCGGTTCACTGGCAATTGATAAAGGAAACGAGGTTATTGAACCGTTGAATCGCTTATCAACTGTTTTTTCCGCACACGGTGGACTTGTTGTTGCAACGCAGGATTGGCACCCGCTTGGTCACAGCTCGTTTAAGGCGTCCGGAGGTCCCTGGCCGGAACATTGCGTTCAGGGAAGTTACGGTGCTTTTTTACATGCACGGTTGAATCAATCTCCTATTTCAGGTATATTCCGGAAAGGTTTTAGAAAGACTATCGATTCGTATTCGGCATTCTTTGAAAATGATCAGGAAACTGCAACTCGGTTGGAAAGTTTTTTAAAGCAATCCGGTTGTTCCATTGATACCGTTATTCTTGGGGGACTTGCAACAGATTACTGTGTGCTTTTTAGCGCTCTTGATGGAATACGGCTTAAGTTTAATACGATAGTTCTTGAAGATGCGACAAAGGGCGTTGATTATCCCAAAGGTTCAATTGATTGTGCGTTTCAAACGATGCACGAGGCAGGGGTTCATTTTAGTACCGTTGACGTACTGATAGCAAAAGGATTTTAATATACGGAAGAGCGATACTAGCTCATCTGGACAGAGCAGCTGCCTTCTAAGCAGCAGGTAGGGGGTTCGAGTCCCTCGTGTCGCAGAAAAAAAGGCGGGACATACGTCCCGCCTTTAGATTTTCAGCCTTCGTTAGTTAACAAAAATACTATTTAAGGTTTTTTAACATCAAGGTTTTTTAATAATAGCTTTCGAGAAATCATTGACTTTAAGGGCTTCTTCGGTGGTCAAAAGGTCTCCCGGAATTGTGATGCTAGTGAATGCTAAGTCAGCAGCAAGCACATCAGTAGCTCCAGCTGTACCAGTTGGTGAACCACTTACGTCAATACTGATTTGTGTAGCACCTTTAGAAGCCTTCTTGGCTGTGAATTTTATGCTAGAGGAAATAGTTGAAGCAGCTTTAAACCATGTGCTAGCATCTACGCCGTCCGCATCAATAGCCTCAGCAAGTGCTGTACCAACAAGTTTAATGACAATCGTGGCAGGTCCCACTGTGCCGAAACTACTCGCATCAGCTCCAGCAGTACTTGGAATTTCTACAGCAGCATTGACTGTTGCTTTTGCAATTGCAAATGTAGCTTTGGTGTTTTCTGTTACTGTCAGATTCTTACCGCTCGTCAAAGCGTCACCCGGAATTGTGATTTCAAACGGTTTTGCAAACCCTACTGTCGGGGCACCGGCAAACACGCCTGTCACTTTGGTCGCACCAGCTTTAACGTCCTCTAACACTTTAACAGTTAAACCACCGGGAACACCAGCGAACCAAGATTTAATATTAGCTCTCTCTTTAAGTGCCAAATGGTTTTCTTCGTCTGTTTCAATAAACGTATCGCCATCAAGCGTAATGGTAAATTCCGTGTCACCAGTCAATTTTCCAACAGGAGCAAAGGGAGTAGTATCAGCTGGTTCAATTTTCCCTGCAATAGTGACATTGCTTACCTTTGCGGACGGGCCTGCAGGTTCCGGATCCGGTTCTTTTTCCGGGCATCCGGTCAGCACCAAACTCATTGCCACTGCAAGCGTGACAAATCCAAGATAAAGACTCTTTTTCATGATAGAGAGTCCTCCTCATAATAAATATATCCAAGCAAAAGCTCGGATTATAAAAAGAGGACACCACTCACTGCATTGACAGTATAATTATATTTATTTATATTATTATCAATGCACTGCGTGTGTTGCTACCGTAGTCAGAAACTTTTGAAGCTGGTAACTGGCTGCGGTCCTCTTAACCACATAAGACTTTTAGAACACTTAACTTATAGCAAACTTTCGCTCACTTTTTTTACGCTCATATTAATCATTATACCATACTTGTTTAACTTTGTCAAGATTTTTTTGTTTTCGTTTTTCATGGTGCTGCCACCGGGTATACATAGACACAGGATACTGAACACATGTTGTGATCGAGTGCTTCCCAATCAGTATTTACCTCTTCCGGTACTATTCTCAAAGGACTTGCTTTAACAAAGCAATACTGCGTACCGTCCGGAGCGTCCAGTATAGTAAATGTATCCTTGTACGAACTGTGTGCAGGCATAGTCAAAGTTATACCGTGCGGACCTTCAGGAAGATTGGGAATATTAACGTTTACAAAGCAGTCTTTTTTCCAATGTTTAAAAAAATCGTCAATATGATCGACCGTAAATTTAATACACGGTTCCCACAAGAAAGGTTTTTGTCCGGCAAGAGAAAGGGCAATGCCGGGCATATTGAACAGCGCAGCCTGCCGTGCTGCCGCCGCAGTCCCCGAATAAAGAATGTCTGTTCCAAGGTTTGGACCGTGGTTTATACCGGAAATGACCAGATCAGGTTTAACGGGCAGTATCCCCATTGCTGTCGTAAAGACACAGTCGGCAGGAGTACCCGAACACGACCAGAGATCTTCTCCACGCTGCTTCAGCTTTATCGGTTCGTGAAAAATACTTACCGCATGGGAGATTGCCGACCGATTGGTATGGGGGGCAACGATGATAACTCTATCGTTTCTCTGCTTTCGGAGCGCTTCCGCAAGCTCAATCAACCCTTGACTATCAATTCCATCATCATTTGTTAGTAATATATTCATTAAAAATGTGCGACAAAGAAATCGCAGCTCCTCAGTTTAAAAATGTACTGTATTCTATCAGATTTCTTGGACTGGGGACAGACCTCTATGTGAGATTCCTGTGAGCTGGGACAGACCTCTATGTTTAGATTTCTGTGAACTAGGGACAGACCTCTATGTGAGGATTTCTGTGAGCTGGGGACAGACCTCAATACTCAGATTCCTGTGAACGGGGGACAGATCTCTATGCTTACCATAAAACCTTTAAACAACTACAATACTGCACATGGCAAAGGAATTTTATAACTATGGCACAGTATGATCAAGAATCATTGAAAAAACATTATGAATGGCGGGGAAAATTAGACACAGTTCCCAAAATGACGGTAACAAATAAAACGGATTTATCGCTGGTCTACACCCCCGGTGTTGCGTCAGCATGCAGTGAGATTCAACGGGATCCGGAAAAGAGTTATGAGTTGACCGGGCGGTGGAACACGGTTGCTGTTGTTACTGACGGAAGTGCGGTATTAGGATTAGGAGATATTGGTCCGGAAGCAGGAATGCCCGTTATGGAGGGAAAGTGCGTGTTATTTAAAGCCCTCGGTCAGGTTAATGCGGTTCCGCTCTGTATCCGCTCAAAGAACGTTGACGATATTGTGCATACCGTTGCGTTATTAGCGGGCAGTTTCGGCGGTATTAACCTTGAAGACATTGCTGCTCCGCGCTGTTTTGCAATTGAACGGGCGCTCAAAGCGTGCTGTGATATTCCTATATTTCATGACGATCAGCATGGAACGGCAGTCGTGGTACATGCGGCGTTGATTAATGCGCTTAAAGTCGTGGGGAAGACGCTCGATACTGTCCGTGTGGTACTCAGCGGGGCGGGAGCAGCCGGCACCGCTATCGTAAAACTCCTTATAGCAGAGGGGCTTAAAGATGTCATACTGTGTGATATTGGAGGCGTTATATACGAAGGCCGGAACGATCTTAATACAGAAACAGAACAACTGGCAAAAATTACTAATAAACATTTGTACAAAGGCTGTCTTGCTGACGTATTGCGCGGAGCAGATGTTTTTATCGGCGTATCGGCTCCGAATATTGTAAGCAAAGCAATGGTACAGTCAATGGCGCGCAGGGCGATTGTTTTTGCTATGGCGAACCCGGTTCCGGAAATAATGCCGCAGGAAGCTTTAGCAGCAGGTGCTGAAGTTGTCGGCACAGGACGGAGCGATTTCTTCAACCAAATTAACAATGTACTTGCCTTTCCCGGCATCTTCCGCGGAGCTTTTGATGTCCGCGCCCGTGCTATTAACGAGGAAATGAAAGTCGCCGCCTCGTATGCACTTGCTAATCTCGTCAGGGATCACGAGTTGCATGCAGACTATATTCTTCCCGCCGCTTTTGACCCGCGTGTGGTACCGGCTGTTGCCGCAGCGGTCGCAAAAGCCGCCTACTCGAGCGGCGTTGCACGTATTACTTGCACTGATACTGAAAAGCAGGTACGATAAAGTCACTACAGATTTGAGGGTATGGGATTTATGCATTTGTTTAAGATATTTATTACAGCTTTTTTAATTGATAATGTGATACTTATGCGATTTTTAGCGCTTTGTCCCTTTATTGGTATGAGTACCGACGAAGATAAGGCTATTGGTATGGGTTTTGCGGTTACCTTTGTTACCGTGCTTGCAACAGCAGTAACGTATCCGCTGTACCGTTTTATTTTAGAACCTCGCGGGCTTGAATTCTTACAAATTTTAGTGTTTATTTTGGTTATTGCTGCGTTAGTGCAGCTTGTTGAATTCTACCTTAAAAAGAAAACCCCGGCACTGTACGGTTCAATGGGGATTTATTTAGCGCTTATCACCACAAATTGCGCTATCTTAGCCGTTACTTTCGATGTTATTTCCAAAGGCTACAGTTTTATCGAAGCAATCGTTTATGCCGTCGGCGTTGCGCTGGGGTTTTTGCTTTCACTGTTATTATTAGCTGGAATCCGCCGGCACATACGGACAAGTCCTATCCCTTCTTTTCTCAAAGGAACCCCCATTTTATTTGTCACCGCCTCTTTATTATCAATGGCTTTTATGGGTTTTTCCGGCTTGGTTAAATAACCTTTCCGGTTACTCATTGGAACCGAAACTAGTATGGGGACAGACTTCTAAATAAAACAGACAGATTCCTTCAAACCTCTTCACCGCATCGTGTGAGAGTCCTTCACAGGCTCGTGTGAAAGTCCTTCACCGCATCGTGTGAAAGTCCTTCACCGGCTCGTATCAAACTCCTTCACAGGCTCGTGTGAAAGTCCTTCACAGCATCGTGTGAAAGTCCTTCACAGCATCGTGTGAAAGTCCTTCACAGCATCGTGTGAAAGTCCTTCACAGGCTCGTCTCAAAGTCCTTGATAGCTTCGGCTCAAAGTCCTTTGATCGCTCGTATCAAACTCCTCGATAGGTCGGTATCAAGCTCCTCGATAGGTCGGTATCAAGCTTCTCGATTGATCGGTATCAAGCTTCTCGATTGATCGGTATCAAGCTTCTCGATCGGTCGGTATCAAGCTTCTCGATCGGTCGGTATCAAGCTCCTTGATCGGTCGGTATCAAGCTCCTTGATCGGTCGGTATCAAGCTCCTTGATCGGTCGGTATTAAGCTCCTCGATCGGTCGGGACAGACCTCCGGG
>JAISSB010000034.1 GCA_031273325.1 Treponema sp.
CGACTCTCAGTTAACTAGAACTGACTCCCAGTTAACTAGAATTGACTTCCAGTTAACTAGAACTGACTCCCAGTTAATTAGAACTGACTTCCAGTTAACTAGAACTGACTCCCAGTTAACTAGAACTGACTTCCAGTTAACTAGAACTGACTCCCAGTTAACTAGAACTGACTCCCAGTTAACTAGAACTAAGTCACAATTAGCTGCGAGCGAGTCGAATTAGCTGCAGCGACGCATTTTTAACATTTTTAAAAGAGCTTGACTCACTAGAATAGGAGGCGTATAGTGATTTTTAAGTTTGCGATCTTGTACAGCAAACACTTAAACGCTTTTAAATAAGGAGGGTAATGATGGTACTGAAAATGGTTTTATTGTTAATAATTACCCCCCCCCCCCCAGACTTTAATTCCCTTTAATAACTTTCAATCTTTTCTTTCTTATATACCCACATTTTTACTCTGCGTTTTATGCCTGTACAGGCATTCTATAAAAAACAATAAAGGAGGTACATGTATGGCAAACAGTATGCATTGGCTTCCCGGCAGCAGGGAAGGACAACTGAATACGGCACGGGTATGGATTACCCAAGGGGGACAAACCTTGCTGCCTGCTTTTGTCATTAACGTGTCCGCATGGCGGACAGAAATATTTTATGGAGGATTGTATGACTAAAAAATTTTTAACGGCAATGCTCGGCGTATCGCTGGCATTTGGAATGACGGTGATCGGGTGCGACCTGGACAGTGAAGGCAGCTTTGAGTTTAAGGTGAGCTATTACAACGGATTTGGCGGCGGCGCTATAACCAAGATTGAGTTTATCGACGGATCCAATAAAGATGCCCCTGTGCTGGCAACGGAAACGGTACAACTCGGCTCAGGAGAAATGTCCAATGTATATAGAGTGTCTGGTTTTACCAACAAGGAAGGAGATGGTCGCATTTTCGGTGTTAAGGTTACTTTTAACGACGGAGGCTTCTATTTTGACTGGTCGAGTGCCAGAAATGGATCCAAGATTAATGTTTCAGTTAGTGCACCGCTTTTGGTGATGACGTTTTCCGATGGAAACTGGTAACACACCATACTTTGCTCCCGTCGCGCATCCGTGCGGCGGGTTTGCGTAACAGATTTTTATTTCATTTACATAAATTATTTTGGTATTATGAGGAGAATGAATTTTTTAACGGCAATGCTCGGCGTATCGCTGGTATTGGGAATGACGGTGATCGGGTGCGATAACAGCGGAGGCGGTGACGGTGTGCTGTCTACTGTCGCGGCACGGGCTTTTCTATCTACCCAAGTGCCGCAGCCTGAGGAGAATCCACCTTTATTGTTTGCATTCATGGATCCGGACACAAAGTATGCCGTGGGAGTCTTCAAAACTGGCTCTATTCCGAGTCAGTTAATAGCTCACGACGCCGTGTATTACCATGACGGGATTAATGGTTCTGCAGCAACATTTGGCCTGACCAACACGAATGAGACGGAAATATCGAACACAATTATAAACTCTGTGGAAACAAGCGTGAGTGTGGGCGCTACGCTAAAGGTGTCGGCTGGAGCCGAAGTTGGATTCGATGTGGGTAAGTTGACGGCAAAGGTAAAGAATGAAGTGGAGCTAGGCACTTCAATTGAATCGGGCATCAAAAAACTGGAAGGTTACCAAACCACCACGTCGGTCAAAACAAGCCGATCATTTACCCAGTCTTATACTTACGACTTTGATGCCCGGCCTGAAGGGTATTACATTTTTGGCGCCTTTTCTTTTGTTGATCACTATGTTGCCGTTTCCGTAGATCCGGCAACGAAAACAGTGGTGGGAATAGACGAATACCATGGAATAGGCAGTACTCCTGTTATTGCACTCGAGTATTCCGCAACAAACCCAACCGCGAGAAGCGGCTTGGTAATTAGCAACGACAAAAAACTCAATGTCGATTTTACTGCGGATCCAACCAAAATTATTGAAGAGGCTGCAAAGAACGGCACAAAACCCGTTGAAAATCCCGTTGTTGAACCTGTTACCTATTACACCGAAACAAGAACCAACGATTTAGATGATGTCGGGTCAAGGGACGAGACGATTTATCCGAATTTTTCAGTCAATGCTCTCAAGTCTTTCGGATATAACAAGGTCAGAATAGACGTTAGTTACCGGTTTAAGGCGGAAAGTATTTGGGGTGGCGACTTGAGGCTTCGAATAGCAACACCGGGCAAGAACAGCCAGTTGGGACTCAAAAATGCCAGCCGCGGTACGAGCTGGGGTGACGGTTCATATTCAATTACCGTGCCCATAGATTCCTTAGAAAACGCAGCCTGCACCTTTATGCTATTATGGAGTAACATGGGAGCGGCAGAATATTGCGTCGGGAAAAGAACGATTACAATTACGGCAATAAAAGAACTTTTATAGGCAGCACTTGATAGGGGGGACAGACCTCAACAAGGACTGTCGAATAACCTCAAGGGGACAGACTTCAAAGGGGGGCTGTCCCCTTTTGTTCAAGCTTAACTGTCTTTTTTGGCATCGTTGTTGAGCAGCACATCTTTGAATTCTTTTCACCCAACGGTTCTTTTTTGAGCAGTTCTTCAGCAACGGCAACAAGCAGATCACATTATGACTTAGAGACCTTTTGAACGGGGTCTGTCCCCTTTGGTCTGACATACGTTTTCAAAGGCAATTGAAATCAAATCCATTTTAATATTTTCCATTATTCTCTCTATAGATGTCTGACCCCACGGGGACAGACCTCAATAAAAAATAAAAACCGCGTATTGCGCGGACATAGTGCTTGTTAAGGGAGATTATTATGGCTAATATTATCGATGAATTTGCGTTTGAAGCGCTTGAAACATTTGAGAAGACTGTAGTGGACGAGGTGAGAAAGGTGAAAAAAGCGATTGTCGTGGAAGAAGCGTCTATGGCATTTGCAGCGTTTGGAGTGTTTGTGGCGTTTGTAGAACCAGAGACGAAAAAATTGAAAGAGATCATTGATATGATTGAAACGTTTGTTGCGGACGAAGTAAGAAAGGCGATTGTTGCGATTGAGACGATTGATGTGTTTGAAGCGGACGAGGCAAGAAAGGCGATTGTGGTGAACGAAGCGAGAAAGTCGATTGAGACGATTGAAATGTTTGTCGCGGACGAGACGAGAAAGACGAGAAAAGCGAGAAAGGCGTTTGGGGTATGTACGATGGTTGTAAAGAGAGAGGCGAAAAAGTTAAAAGCGGTGATTGAAATGAAGATCAAGAAAAAAGAATGAAAGGTGGATAATCGGAGCTGCAAAGCTCCGATGTTGTTTATGGGGACAGACCTCAACGAACAGACCTCAAGGGAGCGACCTTTGTACTATTCCCGTATAATCCTCGTTGTGTTGAGAATAGCAAGCAGGCTTACTCCCACGTCAGCAAACACCGCGTGCCACATCGTGGCAATTCCCAACGCGCCCAGCAGCAAAAATATCCCTTTGATAGTCAAAATAACGACGATATTCTGCACAATAATACGTTTGGTTTTGTGGGCAACAGCTATAGCTTGAGATAATTTGGACGGTTCGTCGGTCATAAGCACAATGTCAGCAGCTTCAATCGCCGCGTCTGAACCAAGCGCACCCATAGCAATTCCCACATCAGCCCGCGCAAGTACCGGAGCGTCATTGATACCGTCGCCGACGAAGGCTAATTTTCCTTGCGGACGCTTTTGGTTAATGAGAAATTCAACTTTTTCTACTTTTTGATCCGGTAAAAGTCCGCCGTATACTTCGTCAATGTTGAGTTCGTGTGCTATTGACTCGGCAATGCGCGGATCGTCGCCCGTTAACATAACCGTTTTTCGGATACCGTGTGCTTTCAAAGCTTGGATAGCCTCATAACTGTCGCCCTTTAGCTCGTCCGCTATGACGATGCAGCCGGCAAAAACCTTATCAACCGCAACGTACAGCGTTGTGCCGACAGCTTGCGATTCGGTGTACGGAATAGCTAGTGAATCCATGAGCGCACGGTTTCCTGCCGTAATAACAGTGCCGTCTACCGTGACGCTCACACCGTGTCCGGGAATTTCTTTGTACGCAGTACATTTATCAGTATCAATGTCTTTATCGTAAGCTTTCAAAATGGACAGTGCAATCGGATGATTAGAAAAAATTTCGGCATGCGCTGCATAGCTCAACAGTTCGTCTGTGCTAAAGCCGTTGGCAGTTTGAATATCGGTAACGTTGAACGCTCCTTTTGTAAGCGTTCCTGTTTTGTCAAACACAACGATATCAAGGGCATTGAGAGCTTCAAGATAGTTGCTCCCTTTTACCAAAATGCCTTTCTTGGATGCGCTTCCAATACCGCCGAAGAAACTGAGCGGAATAGATATAACAAGCGCGCACGGGCAAGAAATTACCAGAAAAATTAAACTTCTATTGATCCACGTACTCCACAGTTCTCCCATAAAAATCGGAGGAATGAGTGCAATAATCACCGCTAGTCCGACAACAATGGGCGTGTAATACCGTGAAAATGCGGTAATAAAATGTTCCGTTCGAGCTTTTTTACCACTGGCATGTTCTATGAGATTAATAATCTTGCTCACGGTGGATTCGCTAAACGTCTTCGTTACTTCAATCGTCAACACACCATTTTGATTGATACAGCCGGAAAGCACGGTGTCAGATACCGTGACGCTGGTGGGAAGCGATTCCCCGGTCAGCGCTTTTCGGTCCAGCATAGCTTCGCCTTCACGAACAATACCATCAAGCGGAATTTTCTCACCGGGCTTCACGACAATAATATCACCGCACTGTACTGTTTCAGGGGCAACTTTAAGAAGCTCTCCGCCTTGTTTCAGATGAGCAAAATCCGGCCGTATGTCCATAAGCTCCGTGATAGACTTTTTCGACCGCCGTACTGCCATATCCTGAAAATACTCACCGACTTGATAGAACGCCATAACTGCCACCGCTTCAGGATATTCTCCAATAATAAATGCTCCAACAGTAGCAATAGACATAAGGAAATTTTCATCAAGTACCTTCGTACGCACAAGATTTTTAACGGCATTGAAAAGGACATCTCCACCAAGAATAAGATAACTCACGATAAAAATAAGCAGGGATAACGAATACTGCTCTTTAAATATCTGTCTCATAAACATTCCAACACCAAAAATAAACATTCCAATGAGAAATCTTATGATTTGTACTTTGTTTGTATTTTCTATACGCTTGTCTTGCTGAGTACCTGGTGCATAATCCGTTATAACAATGTTTGGTTCGTATTTATGAACAGTTTTTTCAATATGCTTTGTGATATTTCCGGCGTAGTTTTCATAGGTTTCCACTTTCAATGTGGTAGTTATGAAATTTACGTCCGCGTCTGAAATCCCTTTCAATGCTCGTATAGAACGTTCAATGTTAGCAGCACAGTTTGCACAATCTAAACCTTTTAAAGTATACATTTTAGTCATACGTTACTCCTTTATAATAGTTGTTCACTTATTCAACTCTTGATATAAAGAAACCTCCACAAACAGCATGTACTTGTTTACTGGTAGTTAGTTATTCATGAATATGCTCAAAACCTTTTTCAAAAATGTCCTTAACATGGTCGTCTGCAAGAGAATAGTACACCATTTTACCTTGTTTTTGATATTTAACGAGGTTTGTAAGGCGCAAAGATTTGAGGTGGTGAGAAATTGCCGATTTTGTCATACCAAGAAGTACTGCTAAGTCACAGACACACATATCTTCCCGAGACAACGCCCACAAAATATGAATACGGGTACTGTCCGAAAACATTTTGTACAGGTTAACAAGATCGTAAAAATCCTTACTGTCCGGCATAATACGGCGAACCCGTTCAACAACTTCCTCGTTGATAACGTCACAATCACAAACATCCATCTGTCGTTCGTTCTGTTTCATACATACTCCATATCAAAATAACAATTGAACAATCATTCAACTATTGTATCTCTACTATAATCAATAATTTGATTGCCGTCAACATGGAGTTAAGCAAAAAATGGAACAAAAAACATTAACCACACGAGAGAAACTGCTACCGCTAAGAACATTATTCCAAGCGGTGTTGATCGCTGCTGCTGCTTTACGGTATCTACCGGCGAAGCGCTTAAGGTAAGAAGAAGAGAATCAAGATCGCGTATGATATATTTCGGATTAAGAGTATTTTTTTGTTCTGGAATGAGGGCAAAAAGCCGAAACGATTCACTTATTAACATGCCGAAGGTGCCGGGAAACTGAAGGTCATGCCGGATACTTGCTTTTGAGAGCATAATAAGACCTTCTAACGTTACTGCACGGCGGATTCCTGCCCACAGTGCGCCCTCAGTTATTTTTAATGTCCCAAATGCTATTAATACTTTTCCAAACGGAACGAGAAGATTAAAGCCGATAATCGTTCCAATAACAATAACAGTCATAACGATATTAATTTTTTTTCCGGTGAGTAATACATAGAGCATAAACAGTATGCATTGAATAACCCGCGATATATCATGTTGATTAAAGAGGAACGCCGGCAAAGCAATAAGACCAGCAATACAAATATCACGGCTTGAACATATTGATTTTGTTAATATTTTTGGTGACGGTGTGATAGAACAGTATTCGCCGGAAAAAGATTTTTTTGTTAATTGAGCTTGATACCATTGAGATTTATTTTTGAAATGTTCGCAAAAAATTCCTAAACTTAAGCCGGTAATACTGCCCATAATGAGAAATGGAGGCGTTATATATCGAGCGCTTTCTCCAAAAATAATAAACCGTGCAAGGATTAATTGTACACCATTAGAAAAACAAGCACCAATAATACCAATGCCTATAAAACTTATATACCGTGACGGGACAACCCGGTGAATACTGTACATTGCAAGCGCTGAAACGGTTGTTCCTGCCATTGAAAAGAGAAAAATGTACGAAAATAACGTGCCGCTTACCAGTGCTTGACCGAATATTTTCATTAAAACGAGGATTAAAAATGTTTTGAAAGGAAAAATAGTTGTTGCTAACATAAGCGGTACATTTGCTAATCCGAGTCGCATAAAGGGAATAGGTTTCGGAATTAAATACTCAACTGTTGAAAGAAATAAACAAAATGCGCCAAATAATGCAACGGCAGGCGGCGAATTACCATGTTGTACTGTCGACATATGCGGCATCTTTTCCTTCTATAGATACAAAAACATAATTGGGCAAACAAGCAACCCATTCGCCGTGACGGTTAATTGCCCCGGCACTGACACAGAGTTGATTGGTACAGGGAGACGATAAAACGCGCACGTTTCCCTGTTCAATAGTTATGATAGTATCCCCCAAAGGACCCGGAATATGCACGGTTTCTTCTGCGTCGACCGGAAAAATCCATGTACGATCAGAACCTTTAATGACAGCTTGAACTGTGGTATGCGGCACTGTATACACGATCAGTGCAGAACCGACAGCCGCGGTAATGCTCACTGTCAATGCGATAATATCTACTATTCTCATGAATCCTTCTTTTTTTAATCTATTGACAATATCCCCACCACAAAAATTGATAGTGGGGAGAAGAAATCGAAATTATTGATGTGCTTTTTTATTTTCTTTTCCAAGTACCAGTCCAGTCGTCCTCACCACCGACCCATTCATTGGCATTTGGAAAATCATAAGCATCAACAATCTCCAGGGTATCATTAACGATCTTGAGATATATCGTTCCTTTAAAACTGGGATCATCGCTATCTGATATCGTATATGCATCACCAGATATGAATGTAAGATTCCAAAAAGACGTTTGATTGCTGGCCTTAAGGATGTTTGAAGTAAAGGTGAGCGTGTGTGGATATTCTAAATTAGCTCTTTCCCATGTCCCAACAAATGTAGGACTTTCAGTTCCTTTTAATCCTACACATCCAGCCATTGTGATAATTACCGCTATTGCGGTAACGGTAAAACTGACAAACAATTTTTGTTTCTTTTCCATACTATTGCTCCCTTATTCAAAGGCATTGGCTGTTCCAACACCCATATACTGAACTACCTGCCCACAAGGGCAGGGCTTAGGTCAAACTGACCCGCTTCCATTATTATTAAGTATGGTTTTATTTGACGTACTTTTCAAGTGGAATGGTGGTGCATGACGACGGTTCATCCCACAGGCAGTGGGTTTTCATTTTTCCATACATTGAGGGGACAGACCTCGACAGTTCGTCAACAGCCGGAACGTTATGTGCAATGCCTTGAAGGCATTTGACAGAAAATTTATAATAAACGCATGATTGAGAAGGGAAAAGGCGGGGCTAATACCCTAACTGGGCTAAATTTTGAGAAAAAAGTCGATTTTATAGACCTTTTACAGGGTATAAAAGGCTATACAATAAGAAAATCTGATCAAAAATCCGGTTCAGAAGTATATTTTAATAATACATTAGTAGCTCGTTGCTTCAAAAAGCACGATTTTTATAAATTTCTTGAAGAAAACAATATAGACTGGACAAAAATTATTTCTAAACAGCTTCTTCCTGACGATGCTTTACTGGTTATCGTTCGTGAAACTTTATGGAAAAAAGAAAACCCACCGGCTCGTCCTGTGGGATGAAATTCCTTGTAAACATTTCAATTATGGAATAGAATACTCATATATGGAAGCTGCCTTTCACGTGAGAACAATAAAAACTACCCTCCCGCTCTCTGAAGAACAGAAAACCTTCGTTCTCGACACGATGAAGCACGCAGCACCGGTGTTTGCACTGTTTGTACAGCTTGCAAACGAACACCACTCAACTTCCTATACCCATCTCCACAAGTTTGGCTATACTCTCGCAAAAACGCTCAGTCCAGACCTCCC
>JAISSB010000029.1 GCA_031273325.1 Treponema sp.
TCCCGGTGTTATAAGAAAATGAATATGATTGTCCATAATACAGAAGTTCCATAGCTTAAAGTCATACTTTTGATGTGCTTCAGCGATAATCTGTATAATAAGATCTTTAATAAGGGGATTTTCGAGTTCCATTAACCATCTATTTATCTCTGATGTAACATGACAGGTGTGACCGTAAGCGGTATTCCCTCTTTCTTTTCTTGCCATATCACGTTAACAGGGTGTATAGCTTATTCTGATTCAATAATCTGTCCCTATTTAAAAAATATCTGCCGGTTCAGAGGTCTGTCCCCGTTTGTCAGAAATCCGCCTTTCTGATTTGAGGTCTGTCCCCTTTGTTATTGAATGTGCACCGTATTCACGGTATAATTGTATGAGATGAATAGATCAATCTCTGAAAATACTTTTGTATTAGATAAGACAAATGGGGTGCCGATTTACCGGCAACTTATTCAACAGATAAAGTATATTATTTTATCCGGACAAGCTCAGCCGGGCGACCGACTGCCGACTATTCGCTCGTTATCGGTTGCATTGAAAATTAATCCTAACACTATAGCTAAAGCGTACAATGAATTAGAAATCTGCGGTATTCTTGCAACCCAAGTGGGGAGCGGCACGTATATAGCAGACAAAAAACCACAGGCGGACGACAGTGAGCGGCTTGAAAAAGTACACGATACTATCAAACTGTTTATGCAGGAATTAAGAAATCTTGGAGTTAAAAAAGAAGAAGTATGTGCATTAATAGCGAACTATGAGGAGGTTGTATGACAAAGCATGTCAAGCATATTCGCGCCTTTAAATACATTGATTGGACATTTATTAAAGTACTGATTTTAATATCCTGCATACCAGGCACCGTTATGGGGCTTAATGAGGAATGGGATATTGTAAGCATTATTTCAGCAGTTCTAGCTGTTGCAGTATTAATTATTCCCAGTATACGGAAAGTTGACGAATGGCAGCGGGCCATTGTGCTGCGGCTGGGTAAATTTCAGACAGTGCGCGGACCGGGAATCTTTTTATTGATTCCTATTGTAGAGCGTATCGCTCAGATTATTGATATCCGTATTCAGATCAGTGATTTTTCTGCACAAGATACGCTGACCAAAGATTCTGTTTCACTCAACGCGAACGGTTTTGCGTTTTGGCTCGTGTGGGATCCTCAAAAAGCTGCACTTGAAGTTGAAAATTATCAAGAAGCAGTCGCACTCGCCACAAAAGCCGCCCTTCGGAATGCAATTAGCAGTAACGATCTTTCACGTTTTTTAGAGAACAGCGGGCAGATTGAACAGCAAATTCAAGCGGAAGTTGAACGGCAAACGACAGAGTGGGGCATTACTGTGCAGTATGTTGAAATTACTGATCTCAAAATCCCTCATATCCTCAAAGAATCGTTAGCACGGCTTGCAAAAGCAGAACGCGAAAAGAAAGCGCGTATTCTTTTGGCAGAAGCGGAGATTGATGTTGCGAAAAAATTAGAAATTGCAGCGGATATTTATGCAAAAAATGCGCCGGCGCTTAAATTAAAGGCACTGTCTATTCTCAGCGAAGGATTAAAAGACGGTAACTCCATGATCCTTGTTCCGCACGAAATTACCGAAGAATTAAAAATCGATTCGCTCTTTGGTTTAGAAGCTTTAACTCGGTTACAAAAAAAAGGGAATCCATAATGTAGCTTTGTGTGGAAGTCTTAAAAAAAAGCCGTTGCAACAACAAAAGAAGATAAAGGAAGATATATGATTCAGTGGGAATATGCTCAAAATACTCGCTTAATAATTAAATCGTGGTGCCGTACGCTTGAAGACGAAGCTTTGAAGCAAGCGCAAAACTTGGCAAATCACCCGGTTACCCGCGAGCATATAGCTCTTATGCCGGACGCACATGTCGGCTACGGTATGCCGATCGGCGGCGTTATCGCCTGCGAAGATGCGCTTATTCCCTATGCCGTCGGCGTTGATATCGGCTGCGGTATGGGGGCAATTAAGACAACCGTTGAAGCAGAAAGACTGAAAGACAAAAGTATCCGGCGTACCATTATTGAAGAAATAAAAAAAGAAATTCCGGTCGGTGAAGCTCATTGCCGCGATCAGCAGATCCCGTGGGAAGGCTTTGATGCGTGGCGTGAGACAGTTGACACGGAACCGCTCTGGTTTAGTGAAAACAAACACCGTGATTTGGACCGCTATAACTTAGGGACCCTCGGCGGCGGCAATCATTTTATTGAATTACAAGAAAGCAGTGACGGTGCGGTATGGATTATGCTCCATTCAGGATCGCGGAATATGGGATACCGTATTGCAAACTGTTATCATGCGTTAGCACAGCAATTAAATGCAGAGCTTCATATCGAGCTGCCGGACAATAATCTTGCATATCTGCCTGCTCAACATCCGCTCGGTCAACAGTATATCCGAGATATGCAGTTTGCACTTGCGTATGCGTGGGAGAACCGTCGAATAATGATGGAATGCGTAAAAACTATTATTGAGAAATATTTTCCAACCGTTGACTATGCGTTGGAAGTAAATATTCACCACAATTATGCAGCAGTGGAACAGTATAAAGGTGTCCCTCTGTGGATACACCGGAAAGGGGCGACAAGCGCCCGAGCCGGTGAAAAAGGAATTATCCCTGGGAGTATGGGGACAGCTTCGTATATCGTTTCCGGACTGGGAAATACCGAGTCTTTTGAATCATGCTCGCACGGTGCCGGACGAAAAATGGGAAGAGCGGAAGCATGCAGAACGTTAAGCCTTGAAATGTGTGATAAAACTATGGAAGGGATCGTGTTTGATCGGTGGAAACTGTCACGGACAAAAGATCACCATGGCAAAAAAATCCTCGATCTGAGCGAAGCACCGGAAGCATACAAAGATATTGAAGAAGTACTTGAGGCAGAATCAGATCTGGTACAACCGCTAGTTAAACTAAAACCGCTTGCCGTAGTGAAAGGCTAAAGGATATATTCATAATATGGGACGTTATTTTGTTGTGTTTTTCTTTACTTCGGCGGCACTTTCGTTTTCGGCGGAAACAGCTTTTCCGCAGATAGAAGCAGAATCATGGGCATATCAATACGCCTCGTTAGGACAACAAGATCAATTAATGTGGCAGGATATTACACGCTTGAGTCTGCACGCTTCCGGTATTTCTGCTAGTCAACAGGCGCTCTTAGAGCAAAGAATTTTTGATATGGTTAAAGCAGTCCGTTCCGATCCCGCGTTACCGGTAAATTTAAGAGAACGCGGAGAATATATACTCACGGTCATTCACAGTAAATTTCTTAAAAAATATAGTTCCGGACAAACGCGTATTGACACACTCGTACAAAATGGAACCTTTAATTGTGTTTCTTCCGCCGTATTTTACATGATTTTTGCTCGTGCCGCTGATATGGAAGTTCAGGGAATTATGACTCACGATCATGCATTTGTATCAGTAAATGTTGGCACTAAATCGCAGCCGGAACGTGTTGATGTGGAAACAACAAATAAATTCGGTTTTGACCCCGGTAATAAAAAAGAATTTCAAACGGCGTTTGGACAAACCGGTTTTGTATATACGCCTGCTCATAATTACCGCGACCGGACAAATATCAGCCAACTTGAATTAATTTCTCTTATTATAACCAACCGAATGTCTGACATAGAAAAACGAAAAGATCTTGAAAGTTCGATAACTCTTGCGGCGAACCGTGCAGCGTTGCTATCGAACAGAAGTAATCCCGTTCCGTCTTCCAACGCTATTTTCCCCGATCCAATAAAAACATTAACCGATAGACTCCGTAATTACGGTGCTTTTCTTAGTAACAGTGGGTATGAAGCAGAAGCATTACAGTGGTCACAACAAGTACAAAGTGACTATCCTGATCCGTGGTGGGAAGAATTTAATTATGCAACAGTTAATAATTGGGTCAATAGATTGGTTCAACGGAAACAATTTTCTCAGGCACGGCAGACGCTCAATGCAAATGCGGATTTTTTAACTGGAGATAAATATGCCGAGCTTAATGCACAGCTCACAGATAGTGAATTAGTTGTACAGAGTAAATCGATACGAACGGTTCGCGAGGCAGAAAATTTTCTTGTCACAGTGAACAATACGTACAGTCAGGCTTTAATATCCACGTCGCGTGCGACCGAAATGCGTTCATTCGCTATTGCTAAAATAGCGGAGATATATGCAAAAGAAAAAGGAACAAAAGAAGCAATGCAGTATCTTGAATCCACAATCGCCCTATACGGCAGTACTTCTCAACTTAATACTATGCTTCGAACATACAGAGCCAATCGGGTCTCAGAGCTCCATAATACTTTTGCACGGTTATGGAATTCAGGTAATAAAGAAACTGCCAGTATATTTCTGAAAGGGGCGTTAGAAGAATTTCCGGACAATGCACAGTTACTGAAAGATTGGAGCACTATTAATTAATAGTTGACTCTTTTTGTATGTACCTATAGAATAACAAAAATAAATGGATCGTTCCCGAGACTCATACACTTGAGCGCGGGTAATATCATTAACAGGAGGGATGCCGTTTTTAGGCAGATGCCTCACGGCAATTGTTAAATGAAACGTAATATAGCATTAATAACAGTATTACTCCTCTGGGTTGGTTTTGGATTCTCGGAGCCAGATGCAGAAAATCCGGTGGAGGCAAGTCTTTTCGATACAAGTCACATTCCCCTTGACGCTCCGGCAGTGGTTGTGACTGATGTTCGTAACAACGAATTTTATCTCCACAGTGAAGAACTGTACGCTCAAGCGCAAGAAAAATTTGAAGAAGGTGACTATGATGCTTCAGAAGAGTTATCAAACGAAGCAAAACGTTACGCTTTTCTCTCAGACAGTTTTGTAGCAACACAACTTGCAATTAAAGCAAGTAACGAAGCTATAGCTGCTGCTCGAGAACGATTGGTATGGGCAACGAGTCTTGGAGGCGAACAAGCATATCCAGAACCGTATAAAGAAGCTTACGATCTGTATGCAAAAGCACTTGAGGAACGTCTTGGAGAACAGTGGGAGGACGCTAAAAATGACGCAGATCGTGTAGGAATAATTATAGCCGGTTTGACGTTGCCAAAACCAGCAGAACCGCCGGTCGTTATTGCTGAAGTTCCGAGTGGTAGCAGTGAGTCCGGAACAGGTGCGGAATCTGAAACAGGTACGAGTTCAGAACCCGGAACCGGCACAGAACCCGGATCGGGTGTAGAATATCCTGTTGGATACCCGACTACAACTCCTCCGTCTTCAAGTGGCGGAGTACTTCCAGCGCAATATACAGTTCGGTCGTGGTATACAACTCGTGATTGTCTGTGGAATATCGCTAGTTGGCCATGGGTTTATGGAGATCCAATGCGGTGGACGGTTCTTTACAATGCAAATAGAAATAAGTTACCTAACCCTGATAATCCTGATTTGATTCTCCCCGGTATGATTTTAGACATTCCTACCATCCGTGGTGAAACACGTGAAGGTATGTGGAATGAAAGTATAACTTATACACCACTGTAACATTTTGAGTTTGTCTTGTGAATGAACGTCTGCAGTCGTTCTTGCAGCGATATACGGAACTTTCTAGTCTGGTTCAAAATCCCGAGTTGGTTAAGGATCAGACTCAGTACCGTATTATTATGCGAGAGTACGCACAAATAAGTGATATTATTAGTGTATACCTTGAGACTGAGACAGTATCTTCACAGTTGAGTGAAATAAAGACTCTCTTTCAAGAAGAGAGAGAGTCTGACATGCGCGAGCTTATCCGTGAAGAGATGCATGGACTGGAATTTCGTCTCCATAAGATGGAAGACCGTCTTAAAGTGTTATTAATTCCGAAAGACCCGTTAGACGATAAAAACATCATTATGGAAATACGGGCAGGTACCGGCGGGGAAGAAGCTGCACTGTTTGTTTCAGATTTATTTCGTATGTATTCACGTTTTGCCGAATCAAAGAATTGGAAATTTGATATTATGAGCCTCAATGAGACGGAGTTGGGGGGCATTAAGGAGATTATTTTTTCTATTAGTGGAGAAAAGGTATACGAAAACCTCCGTTATGAATCGGGGGTTCACAGAGTTCAACGAGTACCGGTTACAGAAGCTTCTGGGAGAATTCATACTTCTGCAGTAACGGTTGCAGTGTTACCTGAAGCCGACGAAACAGAAATTAATATTAAACCGGAAGATTTAAGAATTGACGTTATGCGGGCAGGAGGTCCAGGCGGACAGTGTGTTAATACAACAGATTCTGCGGTACGAATTACGCACATCTCTTCAGGTATTGTTGTACACTGCCAAGATGAAAAAAGTCAAATTAAAAATAAAGCAAAAGCGATGAGAATTTTAAGAGCGCGTGTTTATGAAATGGAAAAAACAAAAGCAGATCAAGAACGTGCACAAGCACGGAGAAATCAAGTGGGAACAGGTGACCGTTCAGAACGAATCCGTACTTATAATTTTCCTCAAAACAGACTTACTGATCACCGTATTAATTTAACACTCTATAAACTTGATATTATTATGCAAGGAAATGTCATAGAATTGTTTGATGCCCTAAAATTATCAGCACGTGAAGAATTACTCCATGCAACACCTTTATGAATGTACAACAAGCTTTAATTTACGGGAAAAACTTTCTTTCAAGTAAAGAAAATTCTTCTCTTGATTCGCGACTCCTTTTAGCGTATGTCTTTGGAGTTAATACATCAAAACTCATAAGTATGTACAACGAATCTCTTGAAATAGCTCAGTATCAGGCGTACATCAACTTGTTAAAGCGGCGCAATTCAGGAATTTGTGTTGCATACTTAGTAGGAAAAAAGGAGTTTTATGGCTATGATTTTATTGTTAGTCCGGAAGTGTTAGTACCTCGTCCGGAAACCGAGCTGCTTGTCGAATCTGCTCTTCTGCACATTAACAGTGACAATACAGTACTTGATATGGGGACAGGTTCCGGTGCAATTGCTATTACGTTAAAAAAAGAACGACCGTTGGCGCACGTATACGCAGCCGATATTTCTTCCTCTGCGTTGAATATTGCACGTTTGAATGCAAAATCCCTCGATGTACCTGTTAACTATATCGAAAGTGATTTATTTGAACATATTGATCGCCGTTTTGATTGCATTGTTGCAAACTTACCGTATATTGATTCTCATGCACTTTTAACACTGTCTCCTGAGGTTTTACATGAACCACGGTGCGCCATTGACGGCGGAGAGAACGGTTTAATGATCATTAATCGCTTTATTGAAGAGGCTCATAAACACCTTAATGCACAAGCTTCTCTTTTACTTGAGGCATCACCCGACCAAATAACTTTTATTCAGGAACGATTACTGTCTATGGGCTATACACACGTTCAATGTTTTAAGGATTTGGCGGGGATGAATCGGGTTATCTATTCTCTTTGGCAAGAGCACAAATACGAGCTGCCATTCGATCTAACGGAACCTGCTCCATAACATGTCCCAATTCAAAAGCTACGCGGGGCATACCGTACACAATTGACGAGGCTTCGTCTTGTCCAATCGTGATGCCTCCTTCACGGTAAATAAGTCCCAAATTTTGGGCGCCATCACGTCCCATACCAGTCATAATAACACCTAATGCTCTGTTACCGTACGTTTTTGCAACTGATTCAAAAAGTACATCTGCCGAAGGGCGATGCCCGCTTACTTGAGGGGCATCAGAAAGATGAACTGTAGTAGCCAGCGACCGCTTGTCTACTTCGAGATGTTTATTTCCCTGAGCAATAAGTATTCGCCCAGATTTAATTAAATCACCCTCTTCTGCTTCTTTTACTTCAAGAGGACAAATGCGATCGAGACTCCGGGCAAATTCAAGGGTGAAACCGGGCGGCATGTGCTGAACAACAACTATCGGTACCGTTAAATCTTTATCGAGCTGTGAAAATACTAATCGTAGAGAATCTGGCCCACCTGTTGATATACCAATAGCAATAATTTCGGTACGAGCGGGATTCCGGAGAGGAATAATTTTTTTTTCAAGAACGGTAGGCTCTTTAAAAAGCGGTTTTGGTATTGGTGGCGGCACATACCCTGGAATTGGGTAATTCTTGGCAACGACAGTCTGAGACTTCGTATAATCTACGGGAAGGACTTGCTTACCTTGAGAACGTCTATATTTGCCACCGTAACCCAGCAACATACTAACTAACGAATCTTTAATACTATTTAATTCATTATCTATCGAACCGGTTGGTTTATGAATGAAATCACAAGCGCCAAGCGCCAAAGCTTCCATTGTTATTTTGGCACTTTTATCAGCAATTGCTGAAAGTACCACAACAGGAATATCAATCCCTAACCGTTTTCGTTCTCTAAGAAACTGAATGCCATCCATACGCGGCATTTCAAGATCCAATACAATAATATCTGGCTTTACCCGTGGAATCTTATCTAGTGCAAATTTTCCATCTAATGCTCGTTCCGCAACTGTAAGCCCAGGCGTAGCTTCAATCATTCTACTTATTAAACCACGCATAAGTGCAGAATCATCTACCACGAGAACTGAAATTTCGTCAGCCACAAAATCTCCTATACTGATTTTTGGTACAGTGTACCCCATTTTGTCTTTACAAATTCAAATTGTGTATCCATACCAAAAAGCGATTCACTATGACCTATAAATAAAAATGATTTTAGTGACATAGCTTGCCAAAAACGGTTAATTACTTCAACTTGTGCAACTTCATCAAAATAAATAATGACATTCCGACAAAACACAACATCAAAATTGCGAAATCCTGGGTCATGTTTGAGATTATGATAATCAAAACGGACTTTAGAAACTAAGTCTTTGTGGATTTTATAACCACCTGCAACATGATCAAAATATTTCGTAAGATAGTTTGACGGAATACCCTCAACTTGATTATCCGAATAGAAACCTTCTTTTCCAACCATAAGACATTTAAGACTCAAATCACTTGCAATAATTTCAAAGTGCCACGGTAACGGTAAAATATTTTGAAGTACCATAGCAATGGTATACGGTTCTTCTCCCGTTGAACAGCCAGCACTCCAAATTTTAATGGTATGATTATCTTTCTTAAATTTCATTAATTCCGGTACAACATAATCTTGCAACATATCAAAATGTGCTTGATTACGGAAAAATCTTGTCAAATTCGTTGTAATAGAGTCAAGAAAATTTTGCAGTTCGGCTTTATCATTAGTGATAAGGGTATAATAATCTTGTACCGAGCCGATATGTTTTTCTCTTAATTGTTCTTTAATTCGACTTTCTAATATAGAACGATTTGTCGTTGTAAAATGAATACCACTTTCATTATATACTAGTGTCCGATATCGAGTAAAATCAGTATCAGTGAAGAAACTAGTTTCTAGCATAGAAGTAGTGTAAAGTTCACCGCATAATTTGTCAATAACAGTATATGATTACCGAAACATCTTGCATCAAAATATTTGTATATTTGAAAAAGAAGTTATCTTGACAGGTACATACTTTTGTAGTACACTTGCGTAACGAGGTTGATTGTGGCTGACACCTATGAATACAAAAAGTTAAAAGATATTCCACCGGTGGTTTTCAATACACTAGCATCTGCTTTAAAATCAGTTATTAACAGTTTAACCCAACGGTGGACAATCGTCCTTGTTCCTCATTCAGAGAAGAAAGTCTATAATGTACACATAAACATCTTTTCGATACTGTGCTTCGTATTTTCTTTCATAGGTCTTATCGGAGTTCTTTTATGGTATGCATCTTTTTCACGTGTTGATGATAGACATTTTTCAGAACGGGACAGCAAGTTAAGCGATACTCAAGCAAGCCTTGATCAGCTCCGAGACGAAGTATCTCTCTTTTTAAAAGAAGCTAAAGAATTTGAAACGGCTCTGTCGAGTACTTTTGCAATCGTTGGTCCAAATGTACATTCGAGAGAAAATACTCCCATAAGTGGAGATTTTTCTTCTTTTTTTGATGTGCGTGAAGTTCCCGAAAATCAACTGCCAGAAGTAAATGAAATGCGCCGCCTTGGTGATTTTCTTCAGCGATCCATTGAATCAATACAAGAAATTGGGACTATATTAGATTCTCAAAGTGCATTATTAACAGAAATCCCCAGCATTTGGCCTATCATTAAAGGAGCTGCTGCCCATATTTCTTTTTCTTTTGGTCAGCAAATTCACCCATTTACTGGACTCTATTATATTCATAAAGGTATTGATCTTTCAACATACCGTCAGGGAGATCCTATTGTTGCAACAGCAGATGGACAGGTTGTTACTGTTGATTTTGACGCGGGAGGTTTTGGGCATAATGTTATTATTAAACATAAATACGGTTTTTATACCCGGTATGCTCATATGCTTTCGATGACTGTGAAAGTCGGAGACCGTGTGCAGCAAGGACAAACCATTGGATATATTGGTAATACTGGGCTTTCAACGGGACCGCACCTTCATTACGAAGTACACATTGGTTCAGATGTTGTAGACCCAATAAAATATCTCAGTATTAAAACTAATTTGACGCGCCGTTAGGGGTTTTTTATGGCTAAACGGGGTGATTTTGTTCTAAATAGTATGGTTGGTCCCGGTTCAAAAGTTGCTGGTAATATCGAATCTGCAGGCTTTACCCGAGTTGACGGTAGTATTCAAGGAAATATTAATTCAAAAGGTGGAGTTATCATTGGTTCTAATTCCCGTCTCAAAGGGGATATTCGCGGCACAGCAGTAACGGTCAGTGGTGTGGTACAGGGGAATATCCTTGCAAGTGAACGAATTACTGTGCTTGCTACAGGATTGGTACTTGGTGATATTATTACTATGAGAATTCAAGCAGATGATGGATGCCTGATCGACGGTCGCATTGTTGTGTGCCAAAATAGTGAACAGTGGGATCAAGCCATTGCTGAATATCAAGATCGGGAAAAGATTCGTTTTGCTCTTTCCGGAAATTCATAATGCCATCTATAGAATCTTTTGCTTCTCTCACGGCTGCTTCACTTTCACCGCGGCATAATAACAGTGTAAAAAAGGCAGAATTACAAAAAAAGTCCGCTTTTTTTCGGTTATTTGACCAAGCAGACTCAGTAAAAAATCTGAGCGATATTCCCTTTTCTGAACAAGCAATACAAGAACTGTTAGATGAAATACACAGTAGCGGAGATGCATTAAAAAATCGTCCCTTTGTCGAAGAAATTATTCAGTATAAAAAAGCTGTGCGGGATTTCTTGCATTATGTTGTCAAGAAAGCTTACCGTACCGAGCGCTCGGTAAGTGGAGCAAATCTTGCGCGGCGCAAGCGGTATACTGTTGTTCAAATTGTTGATCAAAAGTTAGAACAGCTGGCAGCGGGTATTTTAGCGGGACAAACAAATCAAGTACAATTATTAGCAAAACTTGAAGAAATCAAAGGATTACTTGTCGATATGCTTCAGTAAAACAGGAAAAGCTATGAATGACGATTTTGTTGATGAAGAATTAATAGAAGATAATCTGATAGCACAGGAAAGTGTTATTATTACTTCTGATATAGGCATTATGCCCGGTGCAACCGTATATCAGATTCGTTTACTGTATTCCAAAGAAAGTTTTTATGCAGTATATCAAAATACCCCTTTATCAAGCAAAGATTATGTCATTATTCCTACACGGTATGGACAAGACCTTGCACAGGTTTTAGGAATTGTGCATTGCAACGAAGATTGTGTAGATATAGTGTGCATAGAACGAATGGCAACGGCAGAAGATTTAAACCGTTTTGAGATTAATCAAGCTTTAGAAAAAGAAGCATTTCTTATTGCTAAAGAGAAAATTGAATATTATAACCTCAATATGAAGCTTGTAACAGTTCATTATCTTTTAAACGAACCGAAGATTCTTTTCTTTTTCGTGTCTGACACCCGCATTGACTTTCGCGAATTGGTAAAAGATTTGGTGAATATTTTTAAGAGCCGTGTTGAATTACGGCAGATCGGTATACGGGACGAAGCACGGATTGTTGAAGGGATGGGCGTATGCGGGCGCGGCTATTGTTGTCATGCTATTTCTGATAGATTAAAGCCGGTGTCAATAAAGATGGCAAAAGATCAAAATCTTTCTCTTAATTCTATGAAAATTTCCGGTCCTTGCGGGCGGCTTCTCTGTTGTCTTGCGTATGAACATAATTTTTATGCGGAATACCAAAAAAATATTCCCCCTGAATCAAGTTACATCCGTCATGTCGGGAGAATGTGGAAAATAGTTGATATTAATGTAATAACCGGCACGGCGCTTATGGCTGACGAAGACGGCAGGCAACTATCCGTACCGTTAACTGCTTTTGAGAAAAAAGAAAACGATTGGTATCTTAATCTCCCCGCTCATAAGTAACTCTCGAACGAGGTCTGTCCCAATACATAAAAAAAGGCTTCTCACAACGAGAAGCCCACAATGAGAATACGACAAATTTTTACTCTTAACAATATAGTTTCAGCATCTCTGGGGACAAACCCCTTGTCTTTTGAGACAAATCTCTGTCATTCAGGGACAGACCCTCTATGATTCGGGGACAGACCTCTTGTCTTTTGGGGACAGACCCCGTGCCACCTTAAAAAACGGTCGTTTCATTTTCTAAAACGGTCGTTTCATTTTCTAAAACGGTCGTTTCATTTTAATAAAACGGTCGTTTGATTTTCTAAAACGGTCGTTTGATTTTATAAAACGGTCGTTTGATTTTAATAAAAAGGTCGTTTGATTTTAATAAAACTGTAGTTTTTTTTTTATAAAAAGGTCGTTTTTTTTTAATAAAACGGTCGTTTGAATTTAATAAAACGGTCGTTTGATTTTAACAAAACGGTCGTTTGATTTTATAAAACAGCCGCTTAGTTTTCTAAAACAGTCGTTTGATTTTAATAAAACAGTCGTTTCATTTTAACAAAACGGTCGTTTGATTTTATAAAACGGTCGTTTCATTTTAACAAAACGGTCGTTTGATTTTTCAAAACGGTCGTTTGATTTTAACAAAACGGTCGCTTGATTTTAATAAAACGGTCGTTTGATTTTAACAAAATGGTCGTTTGGTTTTGTAAAACGGTCGTTTCATTTTGTAAAATGGTCGCTTCATTTTGTAAAACAGCCGTTTGGTTTTATAAAACAGCCGTTTCATTTTAACAAAACGGTCGTTTCATTTTAACAAAATGGTCGTTTTATTTTAATAAAATGGTCGTTTCATTTTAACAAAACGGTCGCTTGATTTTGTAAAACGGTCGTTTGATTTTGTAAAATGGTCGCTTGATTTTCTAAAACGATCGTTTCATTTTAACAAAACAGTCGCTTGATTTTCTAAAACGGTCGTTTGATTTTTCAAAATAGGTGGGTAGCTTTTTAAAGTCAAAGGTCTGTCCCCCTTAAAGACTTTCCCTTCAGATGTCTATTCCTCTTTGAGAAGGACAGACCTCTGTTGATCTGGGGACAGACTCCGTTTAATTTAGGGACAACCCCCGTTGATTCAGGGACAGACCTCTGTTCTTTGGAGATAGACTCCGTGCCGTTTTAATAAAATGGTTGTTTGATTTTTCAAAATGGTCGTTTCATTTTAACAAAATGGTCATTTGACTTTCTAAAACAGTCGCTTGATTTTAACAAAACGGTCGTGTGATTTTTCAAAACGGCCGCTTCATACATCCATATAACTTTCCCATGTTTTTTGCTTTTCAGTACGGTGTGCATGATCTTCACACGGCGGGGCGGGAACGACCATTTTCAGTGAAAAACCGGTATGACTAAAAAAATTATGTACGACGGTTATGTTTTTTCTCTTGACAAAATATTAAAAATGCAACAGCACCAAAAGTTACTGAAATATCAGCTATATTTAAAATACCGGTTCTTAATGTTCCTATGCCAAAGTTTAGAAAATCAATGACATAAAAATTATTCCATAACCGATCAATCAAATTACCAATTCCTCCGCCGACTATCGTTCCAATAATAATAATATACTTTAATCTTTTTTCTTTAAAAATAAGATATATAAAACCAAAAATGCAAAGCCCTATTGGTATTACCAGTAAAATACCGTATTTAATAACAGTATTCCATTGGGCACCTAAACTTAAAAACGCGCCACTGTTTTCTGCATATTCAAGTCTTATTAATCCTTTTAATAAGACAATGGGAGGATGTCCTTTGAGAAGGTGTACGGCATAATATTTCGTTATACGGTCAATACATACATTAACACCGACAACAAGAACCGTTAGACAAAAAAAACGAATCTGTTCACGTATAGAAATGTTCACAACATCATATTATAATATTTTCCTATTTCTGTCAATAAAAATCTTAAGGCTTTCAGGTTCTTTCTTTAACTTTAAAATTATCGAATTTTCTCTAGCAATTTTGCACAACGTATTGATGCTTCATCATATTCAATATCAAGACATAAGGCACAAATTTTGCGTAACTCAGTGTCAAGCTTCTCATTGACCGTTATGCTTTCTAATTTTTCTACGCATTTCTGTACTTCATTTACCGTGCTTTTTTCACAAGCAATAATTAATGTTTGTAAATATTCTTTTAGTATCTGTATATCTACTAATGTTTTTTCCTGCTTGAAGAGTGTTGTTTCTTCTAACATATTACAAAATTCTCTTATTTTTTTATCAAAAAGCACTGTCTTTGTCTGACAAAGCGTACCATTATTTTCTTTTGCTGCATCTTCTAATTCTTTTGCTGCATCTGCAAGTTGCTGCATTCCTATCGTTGCACAAAGTCCTTTGAATGAATGAATTTGTACTTGATACGTGTACCAATCATTTTTGTGCATAGCTTCAAAAAGCATTCTTAACCGCTTTTCCTTTGTTTCACATAATTGCTTTAATACAGATCTATAGGTTTCTTCTTTATTACTACAATATTCTAGCCCTTTCGTTACATTCAGTTCAGGTATTTTTTTAAGTTCCTCTATAAAATTACTAAAAGGTTCTTTAATTACTACCGTTTCTATATTAATTTTTTCTTTAGGAAGCCATTTTCTTAATATCATATTAAGAATTGATCGATTTATCGGTTTATATATCCAACCTTGCATACCTATTTCTAAAAACAAATTTGAATTTCCCTGTACTGCATTTGCCGTCAAAGCAATAATTGGTATTTCTTTTAACCATTTATTATTTAATGAACGAATACATTTTGTAGCTTCAATACCGTCCATATCCGGCATCATATGATCCATAAATATTAAATCATAATGTTTTTGTTGCACTTTTTGAATGGCTTCCATACCACTATGTGCTGTATCTGCATAAATATTATGACTTTCTAAAAATCCAAGTGCTACCGTTAAATTAGCTTTAACATCGTCCACAACTAATATATCTACATGTTTCGTTGCAATAACATGAGGTTCATCTGATGAATTATTATCTTTTATTTGAGATATATCACCTTCAATAAGCGGTATATATACAGTAAATGTTGAACCTTTTCCATACGTGCTTGTTACGTCTATCGTTCCTCCCATTAATGTTAATAATTGTTTAACGATAGCAAGCCCCAACCCCGTACCGGTTATTTTCCTATTTTTAGAGATATCAAACCGTTGGAATGCCTCAAATAATAGCGGAATATCTTCTGATTTTATGCCAATTCCCGTATCTGCAATTTGCATAATAAGAAAATCATTTCCATTTGGTGTATATTCTCCGTTCCTCGTACCTTTATTCATTATGCAACTGATAAATCCTTGTTTTGTATATTTAATTGCATTATTAATCACATTAATTATGATTTGACGAACGCGAAGCTCGTCACCAAAAATAATCATCGGTATACTGTCATCAAAGTTAACATGCAATTCTATTTTTTTATCCAGTATAATAAATCTACACATTGAGATAATACTGTCAAATAGTGACCTGATATTATAATGAACCGGCATCAATTCGAATTTTCCTGATTCTATTTTTGAGAAATCAAGAATATCATTAATGATCTGAAGAAGACTTTTTGCCATTTTTTTTATATTCTCGAAATATTCTTGTTGAACACTATCGAGATTATCGATACGCATAAGATCACTCATACCTATAATAACATTTGCTGGTGTCCTAATTTCATGACTCATATTTGCTAAAAAAATACTTTTTGCTCGATTAGCAAATTCCGCTTCCATCTTTGCTTGTATAATTGTTGTTATATTAATAATTTCAATAAATCTACCTTGCGATTTTTCTGTTAATTCATCAGAGATTATTTGAAAATAGTATGTTTTACCATCAATTTGTACCTCTTTAGTGCAATTAATAAATCCTTTAGTGATTAATATTTCACAAATCATTAATTTTATATCCATATCTCCAAAAATATCCATAAGCGGTAATCCTACACATAATTCCGTATTGCGGATATGTGCAAAATTACCGAGAGTTTTACTCAAATAACTAATACAATTTAAATTATCTACAAATACTACCATGTTTGGAGTAGCTGCCATTTGAATAGAAAAAATATTTTCAGCTTGTGACGATTTTTTGTTTTTATCTGCCAAAAATTTTACAATAGCATACAATACAATTGAACTTACTATTAAAATAGTTTCATGGACCATAAGTTCTGATAGGAGAGGCTTATCATCATAGTATGATAAGGGCAATCTATATAAAATAAGAATTATATTTATAATAGTAATTATTGATAACAGTAACATAAAATATTTTGGATTGAAATAAATCGCACCTACACAAATTACTACAAAACATACACTAAAAAAATATATCCAACTGTGCATTGTAAAAGCAGCAATAATATATACTATATAAGATATAAACGGAACAAGAAATGCTGCTTCAAAAATATGAGGAAATTTATTGATAATTACTAGTAAAATAAAAAGAATAAAACATGCTACAAATGCAATAACAGCTGATTGAATTTGATTAACATACAATGCATTAATAATACGAACAATGGCAAATACTATATCTATAATAATAACAAGCGTGTTAGCAATTTTATAAAACCGTGCATTTGATACTTCATTTTCATTGAACATATGGACAATCTTATTCATTATATGTTTTCCTTAATGGAAAAATTCGGTTATTAACTGCTACAAGTTTTACAGCATTAGGAATTATTTTAATATCAATCTCAGAATCAAAAAATGATTCTCCGTCAATATTAATCCATAAAGGATTATTTGATTTAATAAAAACATGTTTAACTTGATACAATGAATACATATCAGGATATTTATCATATCTCCCTTTCATATACGGAATAATTGTTTGTACTACTTTTAATGGAATATGCGGTTGTACAAGCAACATATCAAGTATTCCATCGTTAGGAACAGCAGCTATAATAGGAGTTTTATTACCCCCGCGGCATGCGCCGTTTGCAATATAAATATTCGCATACTGTCCACTTATATCTTTTTCATCTGCAATAATAGTATACTGTTGATTCATAATAGAACGGTCAAAGGACGATAAAATACAACTCCATGTAAAAAAAATAGGTAAAAGTTTTTGTACTATTGGATATTTTATTTTGACGTCTCGGTACACATCTATAACCATTTTTGCTGCTACAGCTTCTATACCGACTATACAAAAATTTAATGCATAATTAGTTCCGCATTTAATAATATCTACGGGAATAGTAGAACTTTTTACTTGATATTCAATATTTCTAAATTCTTCAAATAATCCTTCGCCAAAATTCCGTACATTATCGTTTGAAGCCCCATACGGTAAGAGTGCAAGCTCTGTGTTGGGTAATCCTACCAGACCATTTAAACAAGAAAATGCTGTGCCGTCCCCGCCGACTGCATATACCCGAACGGTTTCTTTTCCCGTAATATTTTGCATATAAGAACGTATAGCATAAATTTCATCTCTTGGAAAGCGAGAAATATGCATATGATATGATGCACCAGAACTATCAAAATATTTTTTTATTCTTTTAATAAAAAAATTTAATTTTGCTTCTTTCAAAAAAGAAATAGGATTAATAATAAATAAATGCCTCATTACAACTTCCTAATTTTTCTAATTTTTCTAGTTTTTCTAAATATATTAAAAATCTGCTGGTATTTGTCCAAGAGCTTCTTTTATTTTTATGTGTAATACCGCAGGGTCGAACGGTTTAGTAATAAAACTTTGCACTCCAAGCTCAAGTGCTTTACTGATCGTTTCTTGTCCTGACTCTGATGTGAGCAAAATAACCGGTATATGTTTACTAAAATTTAATGTTTTTAAATACTGGAAAAACTCAATACCAGTTATATCTGGCATCATAATATCTAATAATATAAGATCAATTTTTGTAGTGCTACTTAAAATTGAAAGCGCTCGTGAGATTGTTTTTGCTATACGAACTTCATATTCGCTATCTTCCAAAACAGAACCGATAAGATTAAGCATATCAGGCTGATCATCAATTGCAAGAATAATCTTTTTCATAGCTTTTAGAATATCTCCATATAGTATTATTATATATACTATTTTATTTCTTTTCAACCTTAAATTTCTTGACTAATCTTAGGACTTTACAATATAATATAATTATATGATTCAAAAATCTTTTCTTAATGGGGACGACAGTCCCGTACAGCAAACTGAACAAAATGACCTTTTACCGTTTAAGTTTCTTAAAACACGAACCGTAATACTTTCAGGGGAAATCAATGAAAGTTTAGCCGATAAAACAGTTCGCCAACTGTTGCTCCTCGAAGACATGGGTACCGAGCCGATTCGTCTTTTTATTGATTCTCCCGGCGGAGATACCGACGCCGGTTTTGCAATTTTTGACATAATACGCTTTATTCAAGCTCCTGTTTTAGCTATCGGTATGGGTTTAGTTGCAAGCGCTGCGGCGCTCATTCAACTTGCTGTCCCGCGTGAGCGCCGAATTGGTCTTCCAAACAGTCATTACCTCATTCACCAACCCCTTTCAGGGGGAATCCGAGGGGTTGCAACGGATATTGAAATTCATGTACGAGAAATAGAAAAGATTCGAAGCAGAATTAACCATATTATTGCCGAACAATGCGGACTCACTGTCGAACAAGTAGAAAAAGATACCGACCGTGATTACTGGATGAATGCAGAAGAAGCAGTTCAATACGGACTTATATCACAGATTATCTCTTACCGCTCAGACTTAACGTCCTTAGAATCAACACTTTCTTCAATATAGCTCTGGACAAGCCCAGAGGATTGTACCTAGTTACCCGGCTGGAGCGTGCTTATCGCTTCTCCAATCACGGAATGCCGGTCATTGCGGTGACCGGCATATTTATCGCGTATATTTTTTGCAGTATGTATATCTGCTGTGTCCGCACTGTTTACAACATACCGAGACGTATTACGGGAGCCTTTATCATGGGTATCGAGGGTTTATGCTGTTCAAACTGTGGACCAGTTCGAAAGCCGCATGTTAAACTTCTTTCCTTTGTTTTTCCGTGTTCTGATTCCCTCAAGTCCTCAAGCACATACATCTGTACGAAGGTATTCGCAGCTCAGTGATGCATTCAACTCCCCCTGGGACAAGCCCAGTGGCTTGTCCCTAGCTACACGGCTGAACGGTGCTTATCGCTTCTCCAATCGACGGGCAAGCCTGTCCCGATTGCTTTGACCGGGTATACTTGTCTCGGATATTCTTTGCAGCATTCACATCTGCATGATCCCTGTGTCCACAATGTTTACAGACATACCGAGACTTATTACGGGATTTTTTATCAATAATTCCGCAAACATTACACTTCTGGGATGTGTAATGCGGGTTTATATTCACCACATTAATGGTGTACATCTCACATTTGTATTTCAATTGTTGTTCAAACTGTGCACATGACCAGTTTGAAAGCCACGAGTTGCATTGTTTCCCTTTGTTTTTCTGTGTTCGTATTCCCTTAAGTCCTCAAGTACATACGTCTGTACATTGGTATGTGCAGCGTTTGTTATGCAAGGTTGAAGTCTGTCATATACCGCTTTTCCCTTTTTTCATTATCAGCTATCCGTTTGAGTTTCCGC
>JAISSB010000052.1 GCA_031273325.1 Treponema sp.
ATAAGAGGAATGGCCGGAATTGTATCAACCAATGGCAAAGATGGACCATACATAAATGGTAAATTGAAGTATGGCCGTATTCTTATCCGCAATCTCAAACCAATAAAGCGCGAAAAGAGGTAATGTATGAAAGGAGCATCCTATGCCCCCCCCATAAATGACGAAATACTTGCAATCAAAGACACTATCGTAAAAACTGTTGACCCGGAAAAAGTATACCTGTTCGGTTCGTATGCTTACGGCACACCACACAAAGACAGCGATTATGACTTTTATGTGATATTAAAAGACGACTCGGCCATTAATCCGCTTGACGCGATGGATATGATAGAGATGTCTTTATTCAAAACAAATGTTCGCAAGCCGACTGATATACTGGCAAATTATAAAAGCAGTTTTGAGTACATAAGTACACAACCGACAATGGAACGGAAAATTGTCCGGGAAGGGGTGTTATTACATGAGCGACATTAATTTGGTAAAAGAGTGGTTTCAACATTCGTATAACAATCTAATTGTTGCAAAACATTCGTTTGAGGATCTGTGCCCAAAACAAATTGATATATCGTCCTATCTTTGTCAACAATGCGCGGAAACAGCGTTAAAAGGCTATCTTGTATTTAAAGATATTGAACCTCCTAAAATACACAATCTGCGTATGCTGTGCCAATTGTGTATTGATATTGATGACTCGTTTAATACTATTATCTCTTTTTGTGTGGCTCTAAACAAATACAGCGTTATAAGCCGTTACCCAAATGAACTTGAAACTGACGAAACAACCGCAAAACTCAGTATTGAAAAAGCAAAAACCATATACGAATTTTGTCTGGAAAAAATACCGGAAGAAGGGAAACCAATACACAAAGAGGCTGCCGTATGAAAATTGAACTCCATGAAATTTTAGTCAAAGACCTTGTTAAAGGATACATTGATAATCATGAAGAAGGCGTTTTTGATTGGGTAAAAGTAATTTTCCCAACTTATAGAAAAGAAATGAAGGGGATTGAATGGGGAATACTTTACAATCAATTCGGCAAGAACAGCTATGATTCGGCTGAACTGGAAAAACAAATCAGTGTTCTTATGATGGACGATGATGTTACCAAAAAATCAGGTATTTACTATTATCTGCTTATAAAAGACGAAAAATATTTAAACATTAAGGGCTTTACGGAAAGTCAAAAAAGAACAGCTTATGAAAAGCAAAAAGGAATATGCCCTGTTTGTAACGAACATTTTGAAATAGCAGATATGGAAGGCGACCATATAAGGCCGTGGACGGAAGGCGGAAAAACACTCACGGATAATCTGCAAATGCTCTGCAAAGACTGCAACAGAAAAAAAGGGAAGAAATAAGCTTTTAATTCAGAGGTCTGTCCCCGTTTCTAAATCCCCCGTTTCTAAAGTCGGCGCTTGACTCTTGTGAACATTTAATTTCATGCTACTGACATAATGGCGCTCACAGTGAAAACAGTGAAAACAGTGTATATGAACTATGAATATGATGAGCAAAACCCCCAAAGAATACCAAAAGCATTAATACTACCCAAGAGAATCTTAAACGGCCGAACGATGAAACGCGGAATTTTTAATTTATGTATTGCGTAAAAGCTTCGAGCTTTGCACAAATTTAGTATTGCGGAGGAATTAGTATGGAGCATCTGTTTCAACTGAAAAAGCATCAAACAACGGTAAAACGTGAAGTTGTTGCTGGAATCACCACCTTTCTCACCATGACGTATATTTTAGCAGTTAATCCTGCTATGCTCGGAGAAATTCCGGGTATGGCAAAAGGCGGTATTTTTACCGCAACAGCCGTAGCTTCAATCGTTGCAACCCTTATTATGGGGTTTTTAGCAAATTTGCCGATTGCACTTGCACCCGGAATGGGATTAAACGCTTTTTTTACGTACACAGTCGTCTTCGGTATGGGCTATTCATGGCAAACAGCCCTTACCGCCGTATTTATAGAAGGAATTATTTTCATTATTCTTTCTCTGTTTAATGTCCGTGAATTAATTATTAAAGCTTTGCCCCCCTCATTGAGAAAATCTATTGCCGTTGGTATTGGTATTTTTATCGCTCTCATTGGTTTTAAAAATGCCGGTATTATCATAGCAAATGAATCTACCCTGGTAGGCTTGGGAGATATTAAAACAGGCGCTCCCTTGGTTGCACTCCTTGGATTGCTGCTTATGGTGATCTTCTTTGCAAGTAAAGTACCCGGTTCTATTCTGTTAGGAATTTTTATAACAACGATTATTGGAATACCGTTCGGCGTCACTGTTGTACCCGATAACTTTAGCGCGTTTAGCGTACCGGATCCCCCGCTTTTTTGGCAGTTTGATTTTTCTGAACTCCTTTCTCTAAAGTTTCTTACCGTGCTTTTTACCTTTTTGTTTGTTGATATTTTTGATACTGTTGGAACCTTAGTCGGTGTTACCACTGAAGGAAAACTCATTAAAGAAGACGGCAAAATTCCCCATGCCAAAGAGGCTTTCTTAGCGGACGCAGTTGGTACTGTGGTAGGGGCAATGCTTGGAACGTCCACTGTTACCAGTTATGTTGAAAGTACGTCCGGCGTTGCAGTCGGCGGACGCACCGGCTTAACTTCTATTATAACGGCCGCCGGATTCTTTTTGGCGCTCTTCTTTTCTCCCTTATTCCTTTTAATTCCAAGCGCTGCGACAGCTCCTGCACTTATTCTTGTCGGCGCCCTTATGATACGTTCTGCAGGAACGATTAATTTTTCAGATCCCAGCGAAGGTATTCCGGCATTTTTTACCATTGTTATGATGCCGTTTTCGTACAGTATTGCAGAAGGTATCGTTTTTGGTCTGCTGTCCTTCGTCGTTTTGAAAATGTGGACCGGTAAGTTCCGCGATATTTCTCTCCCGACATGGGTGCTTTTTGTCATTTTTGTCCTGAGACTTGTGTTAAATTAATGAGAATATGAAGCTGCGGATTGGCCGCAGCCTTCACACTGCTGAAGTTGTTCGAGAGAATATTCTTCCTCCTTCAGCAGCCTGTTCACTACAAAAGTACTGGAATGCTTGCGGAAAATGGTGCATGATTATATGCTATCTTTAATCGAAATAGCAAAAGATAGAAAAGAGGAGGATTTTAATATGGATAAAACATTGGTTATCTTTGCGAAACAGGGACGAGCAGCTAATCAAACGGTTGTAGATATTCTAGCTAAGCTTTCTGTTGAGGAACGGGAAAAAGAACGCGGTTCGTATTATCACAGTCTTTCCGGTCTTGTTGTTCACATTGTTAGTGCCTTAAAGTTTTTTCAAACATTGTTTAAAGAACCGCTTGCTTCTCATGAGAAAGCTTCAGCGGCACTTAACATACTCGAAAATCTCAGTATTCCCCAAGAGACCGGCACGGCTGAACAGTGGAAACAGCTTGGTGAAGCTATACTCGTTGCCGATAACGCACTGGTAACTTTGATTGAATCGCTGTCTGACGAAGATTTAAAAAGAGCAGTTCCTTGGTTCAAGGGAAATCCTGCGACGGTACCTCTTTCTTATCTCGTAGAGTCACTGCTCCTCCATGGTACTCACCACCGCGGACAAATCTCTCAGATTCTGGACGAATTAAAGATCGACAATGATTATTCCGGCATTAGTACGGAGTTTCTGGTATGACGGCTGAAGGAATACTCAGGCATGTAGATTATACATGTTTGAAGGCTTCGGCTTCGTGGGAAGAAATTAAACGGTTATGTGAAGAATCTATTCAATACCATACAGCGTCTGTGTGTATTCCTCCAATATATGTGCGGCTTGTCTCTGAATATTACGGTAAAAGTCTTGTTATAGGCACGGTGGTTGGGTTTCCGCTTGGGTACCACAGTACTGCTGTCAAAGTGATTGAAATGGATCAAGTCCTTCGTGACGGGGCGCAAGAAATCGATATGGTTATCAATCAATGTGATGTTAAAAATGCTCAATTTGAATCGGTTGCTGAGGAAATTGCTGCACTGAAGCAGAATATTGGCTCTGGTATTCTTAAAGTTATTGTAGAAACATGTTCGTTGACTCAAGCTGAAAAAATACAACTGTGTACTATTGTAAAGGAAGCGGGCGCGCACTATATTAAAACTTCAACAGGATTTGGGAGTGCAGGAGCAACGTTAGAGGATATTGCGCTCTTTAAGGAACATTGCGGACCGCACCTTAAAATAAAAGCGGCAGGCGGCATTAAAACTCGTGAAGCGCTTGAGGCGTTTTTACATGCAGGTTGTGATAGAATTGGTTCAAGTTCGGCTGTTGCTCTGTTAGCACCCGAAATTATACACAAGACAAGGAGCTGAATATGGCAAGACGTGGAATCGGCATTATAGGAACAGGTAAAATCAGCGGCATTTATCTGAAAAATTTGACGGGCAGGTTTAGTAAACAGGTACAAGTAACGGCAGTTGCCGACCAACATCGAGAATCAGCCGAAGAAGCTGGGGCGCTCTATAAAGTACCGGTATTTCCCGATGCGGCGGCACTTATTGCAAGTCCGGATGTGGATATTGTGCTCAATTTAACGCCTCCCCAAGGACATTATCAAATTGCCCTTGATGCAATACGGGCGGGAAAACATGTATACAACGAAAAACCGTTATGTATTAGCCGTGACCAAGCTGCAGAACTGCTGCAAACGGCAGCAGACAATAAAGTACGCGTTGGTTGTGCGCCGGATACATTCCTGGGAGCTGGTATTCAAACAAGCCGCAAAATTATCAACGACGGGTGGATCGGTAAGCCTTTAGCAGCGGTAGCGTTTATGATGAATGCGGGACCTGAAAATTGGCACCCGAATCCAGCTTTTTTCTATAAAACAGGAGCTGGTCCGCTTTTTGATGTTGGTCCATACTATTTGACAGCTCTTATTCATCTTTTGGGCCGCGTTACCCGTGTTTCCGGATCGGCTATCATGCCGGTAAAAACTCGTACCATTGGGAGTGAGCCCCTGAAAGGGACGGTTATTGACGTGGAAGTTCCAACACACGTCGCAGGCACTTTGGACTTTGCAAGCGGCGTTGTTGCAACAATAATTACCAGTTTTGAAATTCGTGTTCCTTCTCAATTGCCATGGATTGATATTTACGGAACTGAGGGGACACTTCAAGTGCCTGATCCAAATACTTTTGGCGGACCGGTCCTCCTTAAGAGAATTAATAATGAATCATGGTCGGAATTTCCTCTTTTGTCTGAACATGCATGTGATTGCCGCGGACTTGGAATTACCGATATGGCTGAAGCGATTAACGAAGGGCGTCCTCATCTTGCTTCTGGAAAATTAGCTTACCATGTACTTGATGTTATGCACGGTTTTTATGATGCTTCTTCTTCAGGCCGCAGTTATAAAATTAAAAAGGATAAATAACCCATACAGCTTGTCTTAAGACAAGCTGGCTTATGAGGAGTATATGAATGAGAATAAAAAAAATAATCTTCTTTGCACGGCTCGCACTATTGAGCGTTATATATATTGGTATTTTTACACTCGTAGTCATCATTCAATTTTGAATTTGAAACAGTATTATTATGCGCTTCTCTTGCTATTCTGCAGTGCGAATGTTTTTACCGACGACACTGTGTTTGAAGGAGAAGGAATCACTGTTACTGCCTCTGCCCCAGTAAAAAGTTCATTCTCAAGAACCATTAACCGGGAAACTATAGAACAAATCAATGCTGCTACGGTAGCAGAACTTTTAGAACAAGCTTTTGGGCTTTCCCTGTTTCATACTCCCGACGGAGACACGGTAAGTATGCGTGGATTAGGTTCCGGACGCATTGCTGTTGTAGTTGACGGTGTGAGTATCGCTCTGCCGCTTTCCGGGGAGTATGATCTCCAATCGCTCGCAGTTGACAGTATTGAATCGATTGAAGTTGCAGAGGGCGGGAATGGACAGATTTCCGGAGCAATGGGAGGAGTCGTATCTATTAATACTGTGAGACGCTCCAAAAAAAGTTTTGAAGGGAGTGTGAAATTTTCTAACGGTTCTATGATTCCTGGTACATTCGTCGATAATAACGGAATTAAGCAACGCCCGCAGTGGCAGGACTTGTTTGATTCGCAACGGTTGCAGATGCACGGTGGTGTTGGCTTTTCACAGGTTTCTTTCAACGGGTATATAGATGCTTCCCGCACCGCTCATCACCTCCTTTTTGAGGATTTTACCGGTACCATGCGGCGTTCTACCAATAGAGAGCGGTCTGCATTTGGAGCAGGATTATCATTTGTCTATGATTCTCCTCAATACTCAACGGTTAAAGCTTCGAGTCATGTTTCTACTGCTCAAACCAATATTCCTGCTAACAGGGGTGGAGGGTTTCAAACAACCTTAATGAATATTAACACTGTATCACTTGAAGCCCCCCGGTTTATTCGTGATACTATCAGTGCAAATATGATATTCAACTATACTATTAACCAGTTTAATTATACTGACATTTCACACCATAACAGTTCAGAATTTAGTTTGAAAGGGCAGTTAAAGTGGTTTGCTGCCAACAGTGTTACTGCATCTACCGACATGTATTATCATTATACACACATTAAATCACAGGAAATCGGTGATAAATCCGGTCATAATGGAAATATTACTGTTGGTGCTGAATATCGATTCAGTGATACTACGGCATTTTTTCCGGAACTTAATGCAATCTTTCGCTCTAAAGAATTTATCCCCGTGCCAAAGTTTGGCATAGTTTGGAATATTAACGCTGCTTCGTCATTAAAAGCAACAGTATATAGAATATTTAATGTTCCTTCTTTTGAAGATTTGTATTGGAATGAAGCAGGATTCTACGGTAACCCTGATCTTAAAAGCGAAGACGGTTGGGGAACAGATTTTGGAATTGAGTATCAGGAATCACAGTTTTCTGTCAGTGGTTTATTATTTGCAACAGGAATTTCTCAAGCAATTCTCTGGTCACATTTAAGTGGAGCATGGAAACCCCGGAATATTGGTGAAGCTGCTCTTTTTGGTGCTAGCTTAAAACTAAAAAAAACATTTCAATCTCCATTGAAAGCATTTAATACAGTAGTTACTACATTTTCTTACGATTATTTATTAAGTTATCTCTTAAGTGATTCATTAGATTTTAGTGATTCTATTCGGATGCCGTATATGCCTGATCATACTTTTAATGTTTCTATTGCATTAACCGGTAGCAATCATTCCTTTAATATCTATGGACATTTTGAAAGCAGCCGTTTTAGTGAAACGACAAATATTTTAAAACTTGAACCTTATTTTTTAGTTAATGTTAATTATATTCAAGATATTACAAAATATATAACCATGGTTTTCAAGCTGAATAATATATTTAATATTCGTTATTTTTCACTGTACGATTTTCCACAGCCTGGATTTAATATACAGATTGGGGTTAATGTTAATTTTTGAATTTTTAAAATAGATAGACAGTTTTTAATATACTTTCAATTAGCTTTGGACAAAGCCAGAGGCAGCTACACGGCTAGAACGGTGGTTTTCACTTCTCCAATAACGGAATGCCGGTCCGATTGCTTAGACCGGCATACTTATCGCGGATATTTTTTGCAGTATGCACATCTGCAAGTCAACGGAGATAGACCTCTGAGCTAAACGAGGACAGACCTCTAAGCTAAACGGACAGTCCCCTGAGCTAAAGGGGATAGACCTCTAAGCTAAAGGGGACAGACCCCTGAGCTAAAGGGGACAGACCCCTGAGCTAAACGAGGACAGACCTCTGAGCTAAACGAGGACAGACCTCTGAGCTAAACGAGGACAGACCTCTGAGCTAAAGGGGACAGACCTCTAAGCTAAAGGGGATAGACCTCTGAGCAAATAGGGACAGACCTCTAAGCAAATTGGGGACAGACCTCTGAGTGTATGTTAATTGCTTGCTGTTCAAATTGTGAGAATGACCAGTTTGAAAGCCACGAGTTGAATTTCTTCCTTTCACTGTCTTACAAACTTTTGACGAGAAGTTCGTTCTGTCTGAGAAGGTGGTTGTATAAAATCATCTATCTATTTCAATAATTTTCTTAGCTAAGTGATTCTGTGGGATTGAACCCGGTATTGCACACACAGCTAAAACACGTTCCGTTTGCTATGGTATTTTTTTTAATTGTCCTGCTTGAACATCATTGTATGCACGTGATACCGGTTTAAAAACCACTGTGAGATGTCATATAAGACCCGTATTCTTCCTCACAGATGAGAAGGTCTCTTCCTCACCTTGAGAGACAGAGCTTATTCAAGGAGAGCTGTTGTGCTTTTTCCGTACTTCCATTGCGTGTTGTATGAGTGGAATTCCACGATTTCGCCCAAGCGAGCGCTTGTTGTGCCGAGACCGCACCAGTGCGGTGGGGAGATTTGGACTGAGCTTTTAGCGGAAGCATAGCAGAACTTGTCGAGATATTTGTAGGACGTTGCGATCTGTTCGTGTGCACAATCACTAAACAGCTTCTATGCTTGCGCTCCTGTGTCTACTAGAGTTTCTTGTTCTCCGGGGAAGGTTCACGTTGATAGTTCGTACTTAAGCCTTTCAGCTAGCTTCCATAGGAGTATAGTACAAATGATTGAACTATTTACCGGGATTTCATCCCACAGGCAGTGGGCTTTCCTTTTCAGTAACGATGACCCACAGCATAGTCTCTACATCTTCTGGAATGTATTCCAGAACTTCTGGAATGTATTCCAAGACTTCTGGAATGTATTCCAGAACTTCTGGAATGTATTCCAAGACTTCTGGAATGTATTCCAAGACTTCTGGAATGTATTCCAAGACTTCTGGAATGTATTCCAAGACTTCTGGAATGTATTCCAAGACTTCTGGAATGTATTCTAAAACTTGTAGAATACATTCTAAGACTTCCAGAATGGTTGCTACGAGTTCTGAAATGTATTCTAGGATTTCTGGATTGAATCAGTGACAAGGAATTTCGTCCCATAGGACGAGCCGTGGGTTTTCATTTTTCCATAAAGAATCGGGCAACCCGGATTTGAACCGGGGACCTCTTGGTCCCGAACCAAGCGCGCTACCAACTGCGCTATTACCCGTATAATAAAACACCCGTTATAATAAACGGGTGCTGACGGGAGCGGCGGGGCTTGAACCCGTGATCTCCGGCTTGACAGGCCAGCGCGATAAACCAACTTCGCTACGCCCCCACATCGTAAGAATAAGTATACGTGAAATATAAAACTCTGTCAAGAACTTTTTTAAAGAATTTTCAATACCTAAGCTTCCATTACTACAAAATATATAGTACACTTAATGATATGGCAATTTTTGATCACCGTACTCTTGATCGTATTGGACGGGTAATTAGAGGTTATCTTGAAGAAGATTACAGTACATCGTTTAAGGACCCTGACATCAGTGAAGCGGAAGCAGAATTAGAAGAGTTCCTTAACAGTAAGGCTCAACACCGCACAGAACAGTTTTACAACTCAGCAGATCAATCAGATACACCGTCTTGTCCTCCTGATCTTTTAAAAGATTTTGCAGAACTTGGACTTTTACCAGATGCTTCCGCTGAAGAATGCAAAGCTGCATACCGATATCTTCTCAAAGTTCACCACCCCGACCGTCATGCAGGGCATGCAGAGAATATGCAGAAAGCAACCGAAAAATCAGCACGAATCAATGCTGCGTATGACCGAATAAAAAAATGGCATCAAGCCGGAACTATTAATTAAGGCTTGTCCAAATAATCGTCTATAGATTATACTATTAGCTTAATAGGGAGAAATATATATGAGCTGTGTTTGTATTGAAAGTATTCAAGCGCGTGAAATTTTGGATTCGCGGGGTAATCCCACTGTCGAAGTTGATGTTATTTTAGAAGATGGAACGTTAGGGCGTGCATCGGTTCCGTCCGGCGCTTCAACGGGTGAGTATGAAGCAGTTGAGCTGCGTGACGGTGACAAAAACCGCTATCTGGGAAAAGGCGTACAAAAAGCTGTTGCAAATATCAATGACAAAATCGCCCCGGAAATTGAACAAACGAATGTGTTTAATCAGGTTGATATTGACCGTAATATGATTGAATTGGACGGTACCGAAAACAAAGAAAAGTTAGGAGCGAATGCAATCCTAGGAGTCTCTATGGCTGTTGCACGGGCTGCAGCACTGTATCTTGATCTGCCGTTGTACAAATATTTAGGAACATTTCACTCAAATTTGTTGCCGGTGCCGATGGCGAATATCATCAATGGGGGAAAACATTCTGACAATAAGATAGACTTCCAAGAATTTATGGTTATGCCGGTCGGCGCTCCGTCACTACGCGAAGCCGTACGGTGGACAGCAGAGGTTTTCCATAATCTTAAAAGTCTCCTCAAAGATGCTGGAAAAAATACGGCAGTTGGTGACGAGGGCGGTTTTGCACCGGATATTGGTAATGAAGAAGCACTGCAGTTCATAGTACGAGCCATTGAAAAAGCAGGGTACAAAGCGGATAAAGAAGAATTCGGTATTGCAATGGATTGTGCTTCATCAGAGCTTTTTGAAGAAGGCGGTAAAAAAGGATACAAATTCTGGAAATCCAATCCGGGTGAGTTGTTCACTGCCGACCAATTGATTGATTTATTTTCTACTTGGGTAAATAAATACCCCATTATTTCCATTGAAGATCCGCTTGATCAAGACGATTGGAAAGGTTATGCGAAATTGACCAAAGCACTTGGCTCCAAAATTCAAATTGTCGGCGACGATTTCTTTGTTACCAATACAAAACGTCTTGCACGGGGCATCAAGGAAGGTTCATGCAACGCTATTCTGATTAAAGTTAATCAAATTGGTACCGTGACTGAAACCTACGAAGCGGTTGAAATGGCAAAACGTGCCGGATACACTGCGGTTGTTTCCCACCGCTCTGGAGAAACCGAAGACAGTTTCATTGCCGATCTTGTTGTTGCATTAGAAACCGGACAGATTAAAACGGGTTCTATGAGTCGTACCGACCGTATTTGTAAGTATAATCAGCTGATGCGAATTGAAGAAGAATTGGAAGGTATTGCTGAATATGCGGGAAAGAACGCCTTTTATAACTTAAAGAAATAACTATTACTTTTTCTGTGGGCTGTCAACGCCCACTTTCTGAATTTTAAAACAATACGGTAATTTTTTACAAAAATCTTCCATCCGTAGTTTTTCACTGTAGTTTTGTATCATAAATCCGGGAAAAAGTGTTTCGTCACAATGAAATCGGTGAGTATTAGTACTGAACCATAGCGTACCATTACTGTTCAATAGTGATAAACAACTGTGTATTAATTGCGGATAATCCCGTGAAATATCAAGAGGAATCTGCATTCTTTTTGAATTGGAAAATGTCGGAGCATCTAAAATAATATAATCCCAACGAATGTTATGCCGTTGTGCTTCATTGAGAAAATGCCGTACTTCGGCACGGATAAGCTGATATTTATTTTTTAAGAATGTTAAACTATTAACCCGATAGACAGGAATAGCATTAAGATTAAAGTTATGGTACGCCCACTCAAGGTATGTGTTTGATAGATCAACTGAATCAATTGATTCAGCTCCTCCACGCGCAGCGGCTACTGAAAATGCAGCGGTATAACAGAAAAGATTAAGAACTTTTTTACCGTACACTTCGTTACGAATTAAAAAACGCAAAGCACGACGATCTAAAAAAAGCCCTGTATCTACATAATTTGAAACATTAATATGAAATATTAAATCATTTTCATGTACATTAACCCATCGCTCATTACCGGGTAACCGTTGATACTGGTGTATTCGTTGTCTTTTCCTTATATAAATATGCTCCGCATCAATTTCTAGTATATGGCTAATTGCATGTTTCATAGTATTTAACCACAATAACTCTTCTAATTCAGGAACTTCGTATGGGCGTTCATAGAACGATCCGGCAATAAAGCCGTTATACCAATCAAGTACCAGCGGAATTTCAGGAATATCACGGTCATATATGCGAAATGCATCGATATTAATTCTCTGTGCCCATTTTTTCAAATGGTGAAACCTTTTTCGGATTCGATTTTCAAGCATAGTGGCTTGATCGGTTATTTTATTAATGTTTAGCGGCATAATTAATATATATTTTCAATTTTTCTATAAGTTCATCTATATTAATGGGTTTACCAATGTGATCATTCATACCAGAAGATAAACATTTTTCAATATCTTCACGAAAAACATTTGCAGTCATTGCAATAATAGGCACAGTACGTGCTTCCGATATCGGGAGTGCTCTGATTCGTGTTGTTGCTTCAAACCCATCCATTTCCGGCATAGAAATATCCATTAAAATAACATCATAATACGAGGGATGTTCTTCGAATTTTTCAATTGATTCTTTCCCATTTTCTGCATAATCTAAATCAACTCCCGTCTCTTCCAATAAAGCTGATACGATTTCACGGTTAATTTCAACATCTTCAACAAGCAATACATGTTTATTTTCAAAAATGCCATTAATATTTTCTTCATTATTATTATTAGATTCAATAATGGGTTCACCTGTGGCGAGGTGACTATTGATACAATCAACCAATGTTGAAGAAAAGAGAGGCTTTGATACAAATCCGTCAACACCTGCATCTTGCGCTTCTTCTTTTAATGTTTCCCATTCAACAGCAGAAATCATAATAATGACCGCATTATTTCCATATTTTCTTTTTATTTTCCGAGTAAATTCAATACCGTTCATAACGGGCATACGCCAATCAACAAAGATAATATCAAAAGGGATTTTAGTAAGATTTACTGTAGTTTCTATAAGATTATATGCTTCATCTCCGTCAGATGCTGTTTCACAAACAATACCCATCGAAGCAGCAAAGTATCTAAAATATTCAAGAATATCTTCAGAATCATCAACTACAAGAATACGAAGTTCTGACCACACCGGATTATGTTTTTTTTCTTGCCTTTCTATTCCAGCTTCTACCGGAATTTCAAAAACAAATGTTGCTCCTTCTCCTTTTTCCGACTCAATCCAAATTTCTCCTCCCATCATTTCAATGATATTTTTTGAAATTGCTAATCCTAACCCGGTTCCTCCGTATTTTCGTGTAATACTACCGTCTGCTTGCTGAAATGAAGAAAATAATCTTTGCTGTTGTTCTTTAGTAATACCAATACCGGTATCAGTAACTGAAAATTTAATAGTATATACAATATTTTCTTCGGTTTCTTTTATTTCTTTATTTATCGCAGAAACAGTTATAGTACCTTTTTCCGGAGTAAATTTAATGGCATTACTAATAAGGTTCGTAATTACTTGTGCAAGGCGTTGTTCATCAGAAATAATTATTTTTGGTATTGCACTGTCTAAATTAACGATAATATTCTGATGTTTTTCATCAACACGAAAGTTCATAATATTTGTTATACGAATAAGCATTTTTTCAAAATCAAATTGCGTATAAGACAGTTCAAATCTACCAGACTCAATTTTTGACATGTCTAAAATATCATTAATAACACCTAATAAATGAACAGAAGCTTCGTTGACTCGGGTTAAACAGTATTCCATTCTTGCCATATCATGAGAATTTTGTGCAATTGTTGTCATACCAATAATAGCATTCATCGGCGTACGCATTTCATGACTCATACGTGACAAAAAACTACTCTTCGTACGACTTGATTCTTCTGCTACTTCTTTTGCAGCAATAAGTTCTTGCTCTAATTTTTGTTTTTCTGTAACGTCGTTACCAATAATACCAAATATATTTTTATTTTTATCCATTATAAAAACAGCAAAAGAAAAAAAACGTTCCTCTCCATTTTTTTTTCTTAATGGTAAATCTATCTGTAAACGTCCTTCTTTAAGATTTTGTATCCGTTCAAGAAAATAATTATTTGTTTCTTTACTAAATAAAATACTTTGACCGTATATCATTAATTCTTCTTTAGAATATCCGCTAATACTTAATGCTCCCGGATTAAGATATTGATAAGTACATTCCGGTATTTCAATACACCCAATATATTGAGGAGAACTGTTAACAATAGAAGACATTTGAAGTATTTGTTCTTCGGTTTTACATTGAATAATATAACTAGCAATGGAAGTAGCAATGAGGCGGAGCAATTGTATATCACTCATATCCCAATATCTTTGACCGGTACAATCACCAATAAATATATATCCCCATAACGATTTATAAATAAAAATTGGAACGGCAATAAACGCTTGTACATTAAGCACAGTAAAAAAAGAGGTAAATTGAATCGATTGTTGTATATCATTACAGATGATATACGGCGCCCCTTTTGTTACAATATTCTCATAAATACCGTCACCTGGACCATGGTAAAAAGGCTTATTGAGTACAGATTTACTGTTATATTCTCTTGGATTTAGCCATTCATGTATAAAATGCAGTTGTTGTTTTTCTACATCCAATTCAGCAATAGATATAGTACTCACATTCATAAACATACCGGTCATAAGAAGCACATCATTGATAGGGAAGCTGACTTCTTTTGAAAGAAAACTTTGAAATATTGCAGAGAGCAATTCCTGCTGTTGGAGACGTTTTTTTACTGTTGACTCGGCGATTTTAAGATCATTAATATCAACTATGTGCTGAATAAATGCATTATGTGAATCCCAATTAATTAATGCAGTAGTTACTTTATAATAACGGTTTGAAATGGGACTTTTTAATTCATTGATACATTTCTCTCCGCTATTTATATCCTGTTTTAATAATTGAGCAGCGTAGCAAGACGTACATTCACTGTCTATATGCTGAAGAACTTCCCAACATTTACGGCCAATATCTTGTGGTTCTAAATGGAGATCTTTCTTTAAATATTCATTAAAAAAAAGTACATCGTGAGTATTAATATCAATAACTATCAAGCCCGCACCTAATTCATTGAGTACCTTTTGAAACAGCGTCATTGAAACAGAGGTTTCCTCCAATTTATCAAGCATAGTATTAATTGAAGTACTTAACGTCTCAAATTCGCTGGTAGCAGCATAATTTTCTTTATCAAGACGATCATGGGCTGTTATTTCAGAAATATCATTAACTAAATATTTCATTGGTTGTATAAAATAAAGGGCTATAATAAAATATATTATTACTGAAAAAAGAATATAACCAATAATAAGCGAAGTAATAAGGTTATTGAGGGTTTTTTGAACTTCATCATACCATGCATAGGTACTTTCTATTTCCAGTATTAAAGGTTCATCATTCATAGTTTCCAGCGGTATAGCAATAGATAGTACATTAAAATTTGATGACGTAGTAACTATATCATGGGCAGTAAATGAACGAGTCCGAATATTAAAGTGCGTGTCATTATATGACGTTAATTGCTGAAAATAAGCACTGTTTAATGCGGTGATAAAAACAAGAGTACCGACAGGGTCTTCCTGTTCCCATAGATAATTAACAACCGGCATAATACTTACTAAATAAGGAATTTCCTGATATAAAAGAATACCTGTTTTACCCACAGTATTAAAAGTTCTTTGAGATATTTCTATTGCCTTATAATTTTTAAGGACGGAATTGCAATGTTTATCAACAAAATGAGACATATTATACCAAAATTCAGGTAACCTTTCAGGATTTTGAATCCGGGATTCTCCATGTACAAGTATACCGTCACGATCTTTAAAAAGAATATAATCGATATTATAGCATTCAGCAGGTGATTTTCCATACCAATAATTGGCAATATAATCTGGTTCGTTTCCTTCTATAAATGCTGCAGTACTTTTCCATATTGCCATATCTCCTGCTACATTTTCAACATAGACATATTCTTTTTTAAAGAGTTCTTGAACATTATTTTCCCGCTCACTCATATATTCTTTTTCCATTTGAGAAAGTATATACGGTAAAATAGCTCGAGAAATAGACATAAAAATAAACGTAAATACTAAAATTCCTGCTATGAGCACGACAATAATAGAAACCTGTAATGAAAAAATATTATTTGTTTTATTATTCATATATATATGTTACAATCTTTCTTGCAGTAAAAGGTCTTCAAATTTCCCCGTCTTGAAAGGCAAAGCTTATTCAAAGAGAGCTGTTGTGCTTTTTTCCGGTACTGCCATTGCGGTGTTGTATGATTTAAGTTCCACGATTTCACCCAAGCGAGGGCTTGTTGTGCCGGAGATTGCACCAGTGCTGCGAGAACAGGACTGAAAGCTTTTGCGGAAGCACAGCTGAACTTGTTGAGACACTTGTAGGAAGTTGCGAGCTGTTCGTGTATAAGCTGCACGGACAGTGCACACACTTGCGCTGCATGATTCATCGTGCCGGGAACGAAGGTTTTCTGTTCTTCAGTGAGCGGGAGTGTAGTTTTGACAGTTCTCATGTTCTCAGCTTCCATACGAGTATTATATTCTCTGATTGAAATATTGACAATGGATTTCATCCCACAGCCGGTAATCCAACGAGGTCTGTCCCTAAATCGGATCGAACGCCGTGCTGGAATCGGATCGAACGCCGTACTGGAATCAGATCGAACGCCGTACCAGTATCGGATCAGATTCCGTACCATAGATTTTAACGAGGTCTGTCCTCACTATAAAGCGGTTTTTTTAGGGGAGTGTTATCGCAGAACGAGCTGAGTTTCTGTAAATAATTCAGGGATCGAAGAATCCCTCAATAGGGACTCGTACTAAATTAACAAAGTGACCGGGATAACGATTTTTAAAATGATTAAATGATGTTTCTTCGACGCTTTCAAAAACAGTTATTTGAAATATTCCTCGTTCATCAAAATAAGGAATCAACGCAGCTACATGAAAATGAGTCCGCATAGAAGGGCTCCCGCCGTCGTTGTTTACTGAAGCAAGGTACATATATCCCGGTTCATCTATTGCTAAGGTGTAGAGGAGCGGTTGTATACCTTCAAAACTAAAACCAGCGTTCATTAAAAAATTAGGATAAGATTGGATTGCTCGTTTTCCATTGTTTCGTACGGTGATTTGACTGAACGGAGATTTTCGTACCTCAAGTTCGTCTGATAAGGCGGGACTTGTGCCATAAATGGTACGAAATACAGTCGCAGCTAAATTACGAGTCCAATCAAGACCGAAAAACGGATCACGTGCTTTTTCAAACGGTTCGGTAAATGAAGAACCGCGTGAACCAAACGGTTCCTTTAACGGTGGAATAGAGAGCCGTTCACCGGTCAAGGGTCGTAAAATACCGTCGATAAGCCATTTTGCAAAACCTGAACAATTTAAACCTCCGTCTCCTTGTTGCGGCTCAAGATTTGCAATGTATACATAGAGTCCCGACTCATCAATAGCCCCGTCACTATCAAACTGTAATTCAGGAAGAGATTTACGAACATTAAGCACAAAAGTACGCATATCTTGATAAATACCCGGTTCGGGTTCAAAGTACTTACGCGGAAATCGAGCGCCAATAATTGAAATAGCTTCTTCAACCGGCAATACCAGCATTCGTTCCATAGAAAAAGGGAGCGGTTGAGCATATATCACGTATGCATCGTACACAACAACATCCATAACACATTTTTCCGTACTAAACGGTCGGAACTGTACATACACATACGGATCACTCCGGAGAAAAACTCGAATCTGTTCTATAGTTCCCGTATTTTTTTGACGGGTTAGTATCCACGACCCTTGCGCCCACCCGGGATAACTTCCATTATATTCGCGGGCAAGTACAACGGCGAACTCTTGTTGATTGGTCTCTGTCCGTATTTGAATACGGTCTCCGCCGGGTAAAGTAGTAATAAGAGGTTTTTTAGCTAGTACAACTGACGGGGTTTCATTAAACCATGTATTTAAAAGACCGCGACGTAATGAAGAATCATCTTGAATGTACCGTAATGGCACATCAAGCGCTCCAAGAGACGCAATGCTGATAAAAATATATACCAGTATATTAAAACGAAACATAGTCATGAGTATAGTATAAAACACTCTTTTAAACAATGAATATTAGGTATATTGAACGTGTTTTACTCCACTGCAACGGCTGAACAGTTCAACAGCGCTTTCAGGTATATACGAGAACGTACGGAGTATCCGCTCTCCGTTTTTAAGGGGGATATGAATAATTAATGGACAAGATCCGTGTTGAAGCCCGGTCACCAAATCACGAAGCGGCTGCAAGCTGCTCTCTTGTTCACAAGCTTCCGCATAGAGCCATAGGTGGATAGTATGAGGAGCAACCGGCTGCTCGTGCGGTACTACTGTTATCCGATCTGCAGCACGCACATCAGAATCCGCTCCCTTTTGTCTCTTTAAAGGTTCTGGTTCTTTTAAGCTTTGATTTTCTGTTGTTAACGTGTGAATATCTACCAGTTCTTCAACTATAAACGAAGGACGGTCACGGTTTTGGGAATGATCGACATGCCCTCGTACTCCAATGATTTGCTCCCCATACACGGTCGTGCTTGCTTTTTTCCATATTTCTGGAAAAAAGGTCAATTCTACCTCTCCATGGTAATCACTTACCGTGACAAAGGACATTTTTGCCCCTTTTTTTGTTAAAATACTTTTAACTTCTTTAACAAGACCGATTACTGTGTGTGTGCCTTCGGTAATTTTATCCAATTTTGTTACATCAATATGTACGTTTTTTTCCCATACATCTTTATATGCGTCCATAGGATGTCCCGAAAAATAAAAACCAAGCAATTCATGTTCAATCTGTAATTTCTGCGTCCAGTCCCAATCTTGAACATTTTTAAATCGGAACGAAATATGGTCTGTTGTCTCTCCAAATAAACTTGCTTGTCCTGCTTGAATATCTTTCTGATACCTTTGAACAGATTCAAAAGCAGATTCCAAATTTTCACAGAGCGTTGCACGGTTAATACCGAATTGATCAAAAGCTCCTGTTTTTATTAACAGTTCTATTCCTTTTTTCCCGACTGTTTTCAGTGAAATCCGCTCCAAAAAGTCTATAAAACTGGTATACAGTCCTTTAGATCGTTCAGCAACCACTGCTTCCGCTGATGATTCCCCAAAACCTTTAATAGCTAACAAACCGTAGAGCACGGTTCCGTCCGCAACAGAAAAAACTCCCTGTGAACGGTTAATATCGGGAGGAAGTATGTTAATATTCAATCGACGGGCTTCTGCAATGAAATCTGGTAATCCGTTGGCAGTTCCGGTAATTTCATTGGTGAGATTCGCAGCAATAAATTCAACAGGAAAATTTGCCTTAAGATACGCTGTGCGGTATGCAATAATAGAATATGCCGTTGCATGACTTTTGTTAAAGCCATAGCCGGCAAAAGGAATCAAAATTTCAAATATCTTGTCTGCCACAGCGGGATCAAATCCTCGCTCTTTCGCTCCTGCAAGAAATTTTTCTTTTTCTTTAACCATTACTTCAACTTTCTTTTTTCCCATAGCACGCCGTAAAATATCTGCTTCTCCAAGACTGTAACCGGCAATTTTTTGAGCAACTTGCATAACTTGCTCTTGATATACGATGACTCCATAGGTTTCTTTCAAAATATCTTCAAGGCATGGATCAGGATAATTAATCTTCTGCGGGTCCCATTTTGATTCAATAAATTGAGGAATATACTCCATCGGTCCTGGGCGATACAGTGCATTTAATGCAATTAAATCTTCAATATGCGTTGGTCGCGCTTGCCGTAAAATATTTTGCATACCGCCGGACTCAAATTGAAATACCCCGGCTGTTTTTCCTTCAGCTAAAAGTTGATACGTTTTTGGGTCAGAATCAGAAATATCTGCTGTTGAAAATTGAGCAAATTCTCCACCGCGGGAACGAATAAGCTGTTCAGTATTGTCAATGAGATCTAACGTCTTTAAACCAAGAAAATCCATTTTAACTAATCCTTGGTCTTCAATTAAATCCATAGTAAACTGTGTTGCTAACGATGCTGTTTTTTGATCACGGTAGAGCGGTACGTACTCCATAAGATTGCTCTTTCCAATAACTATCCCTGAAGCGTGAATACTTGAATGACGGTTTTTCCCTTCTAATTTTTTAGCAATGTTAAAAAGTTCCGGATACTTTGTTTCCCATTCCTTCAGTTTCGGTTCGTGTTCAAGTGCATCTTTCAGGGTAATTTTGGGGCTTTCCGGAATTAATTTGGCTATTATATTTGATTCATTCAGACTGATATCAAGTACGCGGGCAACATCCTTGATAACAGCGCGTGCTTTGAGGGTTCCAAAGGTAATAATTTGCCCAACTCGTTCTGCTCCATATTTTTTTGTCACATACTCAATAACTTCGCCCCGGCGTTCATAACAAAAATCAATATCAAGATCCGGCATAGACACACGGTAGGGATTGAGAAACCGTTCAAAGAGTAAATTAAAATGAAGCGGATCAATGTCGGTGATGTTTAACGCATAGGCAACGATTGAACCGGCTCCTGAACCACGCCCCGGACCGACCGTAATAGCATGCTCTTTTGCCCATGTAATAAAATCTGCAACGATAAGAAAATAACCGGTAAATTTCATAGCAATAATAATAGTTAATTCATATTCTGCGCGTTGTTTTGCCTCTTCATTATTACCGTAACGCTTTTCAATTCCCTGCATCGTTTGGAACCGTAAAAAAGAATCGGTAGTTTCAAAGCCCTCAGGGAGTTTGAATTCCGGAAGAAGCGGTCCCGGTTGAGGAATGTCCATACGGCATTTTTCGGCAATCTTAATCGTATTTTCAACAACTTCAGGGTATTCCGGAAATAATGACGCCATTTCTTCGGCGGTCTTAAAATAAAATTCTTGAGAATCAAAACGAAGCCGCTCTTTATCATGCTGCTTTTTCCCGGTAGAAATACAGAGCAAAATATCTTGAGCTTCTGCGTCGTCCTTCTCTAAATAATGAATATCGTTTGTGACGACGAGGGGAATTCCATATTTTTTTGCAATAGCAATAATAATAGGGTTGGACTGTTTTTGTTTTTCTATACCGTGATCTTGCAATTCAAGGTAAAAATTCCCTTCGCCGAAAAGCTCTGCAAAGGCAACTGCGCGCTGTTCAGCTTCAGCTATTTTATTATTCACAATTAACGAAGGAATTTCTCCTGCCAAACAAGCAGACAAACAAATTAATCCCTCATGGTATGTCTTCAACAGATCCATATCAATACGCGGCTTACCGTAAAAACCGTCAATAAACGAATACGAGGAAAGTTTCACCAAATTACGATAACCGGTTTCAGACGCAGCAAGCAAAATCAAATGATAATGTTTATTTTTTTCGGTGCGGGACCCAGAGGATATATAAAATTCGCTCCCAATAATCGGGTGAATTCCTTTTTTCTTGCATGCGGTGTAAAATTTTAACACGCCGAAAAGATTTCCATGGTCGGTTATTGCAAGATGTTTCATTCCAAGTGCTAAAGCTTTAGCAACTAAACCGTCAATCGAAGCGGCACCGTCAAGCAATGAAAAATCAGTATGGACATGGAGGTGAACAAAATCAGCCATAGCATGATCGTATATCCAAGCCGGTTTTTATGCAAGAGAAACGATGTGCCGCTTCGAGGTCTGTCCCCAAAGCTTCCCCCGCAAAGAGAAACGATGTACCGCTTCCGCTTCGAGGTCTGTCCCTAAAGCTTCCTGCAAAGAGAAATGATGTGCCGCTTCCGCTTCGAGGTCTGTCCCCAAAGAGCTTCCTGCAAAGAGAAACGATGTGCCGCTTCGAGGTCTGTCCCCAAAGCTTCCCGCAAAGAAGAAGCCTTCCATATTAACCTGAACCTGAATGGTCTGTCTCTCAGGGTCTGACGTTTCAGGTCTTGCGCCGAATCCTTCAGAGGACTGTCCCTTCACACTGAAGCTATACACCCCGTTAATTTGGTATTATGGCACGAAAGAACAGAGGGAATACCTCTCGTGGTGATACCTATTCAGAAATAAATCGATGGTTAACAGAACTCCAAAGCCCTCTTATTAAAATCCTTTTTATGCAGGTTATCGCTGAAGCACATCGAAAATATGCGTTTAACCTGTGGAATTTCTGTATTATGGATGATCATATTCATTTCCTCATAACACCGGAAAAAGACGTTAGTCTTTCCATGATTATGAAATGGATAAAGATGGTCTTCGCTATCCGATGGAACAAGATGCATAAGACGACCGGGCATGTATGGGGAGATAGATTTCACGCACGAGTAATTGAAAGTAGCGAGGATTTTCTGAGAGTATTTCGGTATATTAATCAAAATCCGGTGAAAGCAGGACTGGTAACCCAAGCAAAAGAATGGATATTCGGCGGTTTATATCATTATCTTCACAATATTGTTCATATTGTGACATCGTTCTCAGACTTACTCGCTAAGATCTTCACCGCAGATTTTTCGACTTAAGGGGACAGACACCCGAATGGGGACAGACCTTGAATCAAAATCGCACGAAAGAATAGAGGAGATAGCCTGTCCAATTACAACGTTGGCATGATTCATGTGCATCCCGCTTGAGCTGGGAGATTTGCTGCACTACGTATTAAGTCTCTCACTACCTCCTTCAGAGGTT
>JAISSB010000043.1 GCA_031273325.1 Treponema sp.
TTGAGAAGACTTGCATTTGCGCTCATTGAGGTACGGGACACAAAAACAGGTTTTCTGGACATTGCGGTTAACTACGGGTTTGGAAGTCATGAAGCCTTTACCCGCGCATTTAAAACAGCCTATGGCATAACCCCTAAAAGTTATCGGAAAAATCCTTTGCCGGTGGTACTTTGTACAAAAATCAATACTTTTGACCGTTACATTTTAGGTATAGGAGAAATTGGAATGGTTAAATCAACGGAAGACGTAAAAGTCTATTTCATCACGATGCCGGCTCATAAATTTTTGCACGTCAAAAATTATGAAAGTAATGGGTATTTTGACTTTTGGGAAAATCAGGAAAAAATACCCGGTCAGGATTGTGATACAATCTGCGGATTACTGGACAGTATAAAAGGAAAACTGGACGGTAACGATAATGTTATCGGAAAATATTCGGGACAAATAATGGCCCATATTTACGAAAACAATGGGAAAATGGCGGAAGCATACGGCGTGAGGTTACCTTCAAATTTTAATGGAACAACCCCCTCAAATATGCTGCTCATTGATATTCCAGAAATGGAGTACGTTGTTTTTGAACACGGCCCGTTTGACTATGAGGAGGAAAGTGATACAGTTGGAGAAAAATTACAACAGGCAATAAACACCTTTGATTTTTCAAAAACTGAATATAGTCCCGATACTTCTGTGGGCAGGATAGGATATTTCTATTTTGTTCCCGAAAGTTTTGAAAAACGAATACAGCCGGTTACTAAAAAAACGCGCAACTTCCGCCTAACAGGTCTGTATATGCTTGACTTAAAGTCCCTTGGGGTTCCGGTTGGCTAGGTCATTCCGTCTGCTCATTCCTACGCAAAACTTCCGCTACATGTTTGTCGGCTCTGATCTTTGCTTCACAAAGAAAGTCCTTATTCGCCTCTGGTGAAATGTCGTAAACAGCCGGAACGTTAGGCGAAATTGTGCCTAAATATGTATATTTTTTATGAAAATTATGTTGACAAAATCATAATCTTGCGGTATAATGACTTCAGGAATTAAAAAAATGAGGCAAATATATTTTATATTTGTAATATTTACAATTATTATTTCTGGCTGCATATTTACGGCGTGTTCTCAACCTACAAGTACAAGTGAAGTCCAATTGATTAGCTTAGAAACATATCAAAATGTTGGAGCTAGTGTCGCTGAAAAGCAGTGGTCGGTAAATTATGACTGTAGTAATTTTGCTACACAGTTTTATCAAAACTGTTATAAGGCGGGATTACCATGTCGTGTAAGACTTGGTAAATCTGGTGGAGCTGATTTTACAGTTGAAGATCACGCTTGGAATTCAGTTAAAATTGAAGGGATATGGGTTAATTGGGAACCACAATCAAATGCGGTTTATAATGGCCATACACAAACATGGACATCTATAGGATGGGGAAGTTTTGTAAATGAGGACATTGCAAGAATAATATATGAAAACATCGGTAAATATGTCCCGAAAAATATTATCGATAATTATGAAATTGATACATATTGGAATAGTAATTCACCTTTTTATGTATATTTCATTCCTTACGCATATTGTTTAAGTGACGATATGAACCCGAATACACAAGACTTAGTTTCATACCTTCAGTCTGAAATACCTTCTAATAATAGTGGTGGTATATTTATTACCAATAATTATGAACATCTTGTATTGTTTTTTAAATATAATAATAAGTATTATGGCATTGAGCATTTAGAAGCAAATGATCCTTATGAAGGGCGTAGCGTAATGGCAAAAGAGTTATCCCTTTATGAAATTATAGCTTCAAATACAGAATTTACAAAATTGAATATTAACATAAAATATTGAAATAATAATATACGGCACAACGCGGCGCATAACAGGACTGTTTAGCTTCGCTGCTTGAATGCGGCTCGGATTCCGCAACGGCTCGGTCATTGCGCTATGCTTCATATACAACCGGAATGTTATGCGAAATGGCAATTTTACTATTTTGTATAAAAAAATTGCCTTGACAATATAAATGAGATAAAATATTATAATATTCGAATTATAGGGGTAAGGTACTATGGATGCACCAAAAACAATACGTGAAATGCTACGTGGAAACCGAATATTTGTGCCGTCATATCAAAGGGCATATTCATGGGATACTGAATTTACTAAAGAAAAATCTCCGAAGCAGATTAATGTATTTTTTTCGGATATTAATGAATATATTACTAGTTCTACAAAATCACCGTATTATTTTGGACATTTTCTTTTTGAAAATAAATCAAATAAGAGATATGGAGTTATTGATGGTCAACAACGTTTAACGACAATTGTGATTTTTTTATCAGTACTATTTTCAAAGTTAAAAACAATACGGCTATTAACAGAGAATGAGCAGGAAATATTTGAAGATATGATTAAAAGGAATTCAACTTACCGCTTCGAAACGGTAGATTATGATAATCAATTATTTTTTGATTATGTTATCGATCAGAATAAAATAAATAAGGACGGACTTGAGACAGAATCATCAAAACGAATTGTAGATGCTTTTGATTTTTTCAAGATGCAAATTGACAATAAAGATGAAATATATTTAACAAACGTATTGAACGCTGTTCAAAATGCATCATGTACAATACATTTGGTTGAAAATGAATCAGAAGCTATTCAGATGTTTATATTTCAAAATAACCGCGGTAAAAAACCTTCGAATTTAGAAATCATAAAAGCCGAATTTATGTTTAATGTACATTTATACGGCGGTGAGGAGACAGAATCGCTACTTGAACAAATAAAAAATCGTTTTGAGAAAATATATAAATATATTTCAAAAATTGAATATCATATCGATGAGGATGATGTATTGACATACACATTACGTGTTTATTTTAATTCTCTCTACGAGTCGAATGCAATTACAAAAATACATACAAAATTGTCGAAGGGGAATTCTATTCATTTTATAAAGAAGTTTACTCGATCATTGGCATCAAGTTTTGAGCATTTAAATACATTTTTCGGGAGAGATGAACGTGAAAATTTTGAAATACATTCACTGGTAATGCTCGGCGGTATAGCAATAGCAATTCCTTTTGTAATAAAGGCATATACATTGGGATTATCGATATTAGAAAAAAAGAAATTATGTTCTGCATTAGGTTCTTTGCTCTTACGGCATAGATTAATTGGCACGCGAGCTGACTTAATTTCAAGGATAAATGATGAATATCAAAAATTTGGATATTCAGAAAAAGATTTAAATTCAATTATATCACGAATAGCATGGATGAAAACCCAAAATAATTGGTGGGGTTATTGGAATAATATGGAATTTGCAAATTCTATATCAGGATATATTCATCATGAAACTGCTAAATATTTACTATGGAAATATGAAAATTATCTTAAGAAATCCGGAAAACCTGGTTATCAATTTATTCGATATGATAGCATTTATTCTCCGCATTTGGAACATATTGCTCCGCAAACACCAACTAACGGCGAGCCAATTGCCGCTGGCTATTGTGAATATGATGAGGAATTTGAGGATGAATATATTGATTGTCTGGGTAATTATTTGCTTTTGTCCGCACCACACAATGAATCAATAGGGAATAGACCATTTTCGCTGAAGCGATCTACATATACCCAGCTTTTACAACAAATTGAAATAAAAGAAATGACAAAAGATGATGAAACATGGAATAAAGAGAAAATTAACATAAGGTATGATAAAATCAAACAATTTGTATTAGATACATATTGAAAAACAAATTGCCACTTCGCATAACAGGACTGTTTATACTTCGCTGCTAGTATGGCGAAGGCTACGGTTTTGCTAGATTTCCGCTATGCTTCATTCCCAAGCTAAAACTCCGCCGCACTTTGTGGCCCTGAAATACTACACATGTGCTTATTCGTGCTGGCAAAACATTGTCAACAGCCAGAAGTTAAACGACATTTTTTCTGCCCCAAATTTGTCGTCTCAAGCGCCATTCGCGGCGCTTGAATTTTTTTACTCATGGTACACGTGGACTATTAACAAAAGGATTCAGTTTATATAAAATTGATATGTTTTGTAGGAAATAAGAAACACAAATTTGTTTTTGCAAGGAGTAATACAATGAAGGAAGGACTAAAGGGACGCTTGTTTTCGGGAATCCCGTTTTTTTCCGCTGGTTTGCTTATCGCGTTTGGGCCGATAAGCCTCTTTCCAGTTTGTGGGGCGGGCCGTTATGCCGTGAGCGGTGGCGGAATGGCCGCGATGAGCGATACGGTGATGGTTTGCCACTGGATGTCACGGGCAGAATTGGCTGTGGGGCTGATAATCGCTGTACTGGGGTTTTTGACGGTTTTGGTAAAACTTCCTGCCTTCCGGTTAGCACTGTCAATAGCCATAATTCTTAACGCCGTTGCCGCACTGTTGTACCCGACCGTCTTGATTGGTGTGTGCGGCGGCCATACTATGCCATGCAGACTGCTCACGCGCCCTGCGCTGATTGTGTTTTCGATTCTACTTATAATCGGTGCCGCGATAAACGCGCTGATTATTTTCAAAAATATCAAAAAAGGAGAGGTAAAATGAAACAAACACCACTTTCGACCTATGTATTATCGCTCAAAAATCTAAAAAACAAAAAAGAGCGGACACTCTACCTTGCCGCGGTTGTGTCGATACTGGCCTTTATCCTGTTTGGCAGCGCAATTTTGGCGACAAGTCTTACAACCGGAATGGAAAGTATGAACAAACGGCTTGGTGCGGATATTTTGGTGGTTCCGGCGGGATACGGCGCAAAGACGATGGCGGTGTTACTGCGGGGGGAGCCGAATTATTTTTATTTTGATAAGTCGGTTGCCGACGAGGTTGCGCGGATAGACGGTGTGGCGGCAGCTTCGCCGCAGTTTTTTTTAAGTTCGCTTTCTGAAGGCTGCTGCGACTACCAAGTGCAGTTAATTGGTTTTGATAGTGCTACTGATTTTGCCGTCCAACCGTGGATTGCCGAAAGTTCCAAGGGACAGATTGGCGACGGTGACATTGTGATAGGCAGCGCAATCAACGCTCGCGCTAACAATACCGTGCAACTTTTAGGGCATGAATTCCCGGTGGCGGCGCGTCTTTCTCCCTCTGCGACAGGATTTGACACTTCCGTTTTCATGAATATGAACACTATGCGTTTTACCATAGAGCTGATGCATAAAAAGGGTTACCGTCTGCTCACGGATAGCGAGAGTCCGGACATTATTTCGTCGGTATTGGTTCGGCTTGAACCCAAGGCAAATGTAGATCTTGCGGCTTTTAATATACAGAAAGCGCTTCCGGGGGTTGAAGTTGTTGTTGCCGACCGCATAGTGGGGGGCATCGCGGAAACACTCACCAAACTTGTTTCGTCCATACTTTTTTTCGCGCTGTTCTTTTGGCTTTTGGCGGCAGTAATTCTTCAGGCGGTATTTTCCGGCATTATGAACGAGCGAAAAAAAGAATTTGCCGTTCTGCGTATCCTCGGCGCGAGCAGAAAAAAACTCATTTCACTCGTTCTTTCCGAATCGTTATTTTTGAGCGTTGCCGGAGGAATTGCCGGAACCGCGCTTGCCGCGATTGTTGTGTTTCCTTTTTCCGCGTATATCGGCCAACGGTTGAATCTGCCTTATTTATTTCCCCATGCCGCAACACTCCTTGGTGTGCTTTTTGCAAGCCTTGCGCTTTCGTTTATAATCGGGCCGTTGGCAGTTTTCCGTTCCGCGCTGAAAATCAGCAAGGCTGAAACGTGGTACACGATGCGCGAGGGGGAATAAGTATGATAAATAATTTAACAGAGCGGAAACTTTTGGAGATAAACTCGCTTACAAAAAACTATGTCCGAAATGCCGCATCTTTTCCGGCGGTACACAACGTGAACCTTTTCGTGGAGCGCGGCGAATTTATCAGCATAATCGGACGGTCGGGAAGCGGGAAGACGACGCTTCTTAATATGGCAGCGGGCCTCTTAAAACCCACTTCAGGCACAATCAACGTTGAGGGTGTAGATATTGCGTTTTTTAATGATCATGAGGCTTCACATTTTAGAAACACCAAAATCGGTTATATTCCGCAGGGCCGCAGCCTTTTGTCACATCTTACGGTGCGGGAAAACATCATGCTTCCCGGTTATTTGCGGACGCAAAAAAACACGGATAAAAAAATAGAAGAAACAGAAAGGATTGCGGCAAAGGCTTTGTCGTTAATGGAAGAAACCGGCATTGCTCATCTTGCCGCTTCATACCCAAAGGAACTTTCCGGAGGTGAAATAAAGCGGGTAACGATAGCCCGCGCCCTTGTAAACAGTCCTCTGCTTTTAATTGCCGACGAACCGACCGGCGACTTGGACACGGCCGCCTCCGCTGACATTATGCGGCTTTTCAAACGCATCGCTGAAACCGGCACCGCCGTCATTATGGTTACCCATGAACTGGACACCGTCCAATACAGCGCCAAAGCCTATATTATGGACGCAGGTAATCTTAGATTGCGGGATTAACATTGTTTTAACAGTAGCAGTATATAGTAGTCTTCAATTAGCTCTGGGACAAGCCAGAGGATCGTACCTAGCTCCATCGACTTGAATGGTGATTACCAAACAGTTGCGTAAAGCCTCGCCCTTTAGGGTGAGGATATAAGCAACCAATTTTTGAAAAAAATTGTTCTTCAGAATATCCTGTCAAGAAAATATTTCAAGAAAATCGCTCGACACTATATATTAGTTGTGATCTATTCTAAAAGGGATTTGAATGCCGCTATGAATATAGTGGC
>JAISSB010000084.1 GCA_031273325.1 Treponema sp.
TCTAAGCGAAAGGGGGACAGACCTCTAAGCGAAAGGGGGACAGACCTCTAAGCGAAAGGGGGACAGACCTCTAAGCGAAAGGGGGACAGACCTCTAAGCGAAAGGGGGACAGACCTCTGATCCTTCACCGGCTTGTGTGAAAGTCCTTCACAGCATCGTATCAAGCTCCTCGATCGGTCGGTGTCAAGCTTCTCGATCGGTCGGTATCAAGCTCCTCGATCGGTCGGTGTCAAGCTCCTCGATCGGTCGGTATCAAGCTCCTCGATCGGTCGGTATCAAGCTCCTCGATCGGTCGGTATCAAGCTCCTCGATCAGTCGGTATCAAGCTTCTCGATCAGTCGGTATCAAGCTCCTCGATCAGTCGGTATCAAGCTCCTCGATCGGTCAGTATTAAGCTCCTCGATCGATCGGTATGAAGCTCCTCGATACGGCCGGCATAAACCGCTTAGGCAAACACGGCGCTGGAAGTTTCTTGGGGACAGATCTTCTGGGGGCAGACCTCAAGCAAGGGGACAGACCTCTAGTAATTACTCTTGCCTTTCACGCATATCGAGTATACTATAGAAAAAACTCTGTACGGAGTTTTCATTATGTGTAGTTCGCGCATACGCGAGCTAAAAAGGAGAATATATGAAAGAAAAAGCTTGTAGTTATCCTTCCGTTAAGAAATTAGTTAATAATTCCCCCCCCCCCCCCCAATCGATCCTACCCCAGTAAGAACCTAGCTGCTGCAATAAGCACACTCTGCTGTGTGCTGCTCTTCTTCGGCTGTGCTGCCGATAAAGAAACACCAATAGCACCAAAGTATCTGGTAACATTTGATACCGGTGACGAGGGAAGTACAATCCCCTCACAGACGATAGTTGAGGGCGATACCGCAGCCCGTCCGGTAACTCCTCCTACAAGAGCTGGTGCTTTCTTTGTTGACTGGTATGCCGACGAAGATTGTACCATACCGTATTACTTCACCACCACTCGCGTTACCGGTCCTCTTACGATCTATGCGAAATGGAAAGGCTATGAAACTGTTGGATCTGTTGCGGATTACCTTGCCTCTGCTTCCGGCGGAGGCAATCCGTATAATCCCATTTCCTTTAAAGTGGATCTTAACCTTGACGATTCTATCGATGGTTGGAAAAATCTCCTTTTTACCATAGATCTCGCAGACAGGTATGTTGAGCTTGACCTTTCTGACTGCACGATGAAGGGCATAAAGTTCGACCCCGGCACTGAAGACACCGGTGAAAAGAAAATCGTGTCCCTTATCTTACCCAACGCTGCACAAGACATTGAAGAAAGCCCCAGCTCTATGGCAGCATTTAGGTACTTCGTCATTCTTAAAGAAATATCCGGCTCAAATATGAGGAGCATCAGCGACAGAGCTTTCGAAAACTGCGGTGCTTTGAAAACGGTGAGCTTCCCCAGGGTAACATACATCGGCGATTCTGCTTTCTACTATACTGATTTGGAAACAGCGTATTTACCAGAGGCAACATACATCGGCGATTATGCTTTCCAGTATACCGCTTTAGGAGAAGCGAACTTCACCGAGGTAGAAAAAATCGGTGAACAGGCTTTCGACTCCTGTAAAGCTTTGGTAACAGTGAATTTCCCTGAAGCAATAGAGATCGGCGACTTTGCTTTCCAATCCTGTAGCGCTTTGGGAGAAGCGGACTTCCCCCAAGTAACAACCATCGGCAGAAGTGCTTTCTATGACTGTAGAGCTTTGAAAACAGCGAATTTCCCCCAAGCAACAAGTATAGGCGACGAAGCTTTCCAAGAATGTATTGTTTTGAACACAGTGAGCTTCCCAGACGTAACAAGCATCGGCACAGAAGCTTTCCTTGGATGTATAGCTTTGAACACAGTGAGCTTCTCAAAGGCAGAAACAATCGGCAGCAAAGCTTTTGAAAAATGTAGCGCTTTGGCAACAGCGAGCTTCCCCAAGCTAACAAGTATCGGCGACTTTGCTTTTAAAAGTACCGGAGGCACATCATTGGAAATTACGTTTGAAGCCGAAGCCCCAACAGTAGGTACCGATATATTCTCTTCAGTAGAGGTTTCAAAGCCCATTACCGTCAAGATACCGTTCAACACACTATCAAGCTACAATTCTGACTGGAAGGATAGCTTTACCGGCGGTAATCCCCGGATTGAGCTGAATATTAAGACGTATTAAGAAGCAAGGGGACAGACCCCATGTGGGAACAAGACCCCACATCTTATTTTGTACATCCCTTTAGGGAACATAATCGATAGCCGTGAACGGGGACAGACCTCGAAATAACGGCTATACAAAGGAGCATACCATGCACAAGAATCATGGTCTTTTAGAAAGAATCGGATGTGCCGCCGTCCTTCTGGCGGCAATAACTATGTTGACCGGTTGCCCTGCGGAAGAAAACGTTGAGCCTCCTCCGTCCACAGCCAGAGTCACCTTGCGGTACGAAACCGTGCCGTATATAAGGAACACCTCCCGCGCCGCGGTCGATATGGATAACCTGATATATTCCGCGTATGACGATACACAGAATTATTATGTCTTTTTGCTCGGCCACATAAACCGTGTGCCGCTCGCATACCGTCCGGCGATGGAGTATGACGGAACGACAAGTATCACTATAGGGTATTCAAGTTCAAACGTTACCGAAAGCTCAGTAATGGAATCTGTTCAAAGGGCAAATGAGTATAGCTTTTCTACAAGCATGTCTCACAATTGGGGGGTCACGGCTGGGATGAGCTTTGGCGGCGATGCAGCCCCTATTAAGGCGAGTTTTGATGTGAGCGTGGGCGGCGAATACGGTTCGGGCGAATCGACCTCCCGCTCAACGACGGATACCTATGAGGTGGTGCGTACTGCAGCAAACGAAGTAACGGATTCATTGTCTGTTACGATCGGGGATAACGGTGAACCCGAAGGATTATACCGCTTCTCGTTGTTCGGCACGACCGATGTCTATGGTGTAGTGATAACCGACAGAAATAAAAGCATTAAAAAACGCTATCTTGCCTACTGTGCGCGGCCGCCAGCGGGTTGGGGGATCGACTACGAACCTGATCTGGTAAAAGGCAGTTTTGGTAAAACGATTCCCAGCGAGTTGCTGGAACTTCCGGATGTTGTTCCTTCTGATCTGCCGACGCCGACTGAAAACGTTGAGCCGGAAAAGATCCCGGTAGAGAAAGCCGCTATACCTGAAGCAAACCCAGAACCTGCAACAGAAGGTCACGAGACCAAAGTAACCGTAAGTCTTTCCAGCGGAAATAACAACAACGTAAACATCTACTACACGACAGACGGGACAAACCCCACGGCAAACAGCACTCGGTACGCAACACCCATTACGCTTACAACAACCACCACGCTGAGAGCCATTGCCATAGCAACCGATGGGAAGGAACCGAGCGATATAATGAGTCGGACCTATACGATCACCGAACAGCCGCTTCAAACGTACTGGCACATTGACAGTACAAGTGCGGATAAAAGTAGGAACATTAGAATTACCGACGACGATGCGTGGCACACTGAATACTGGACTGTGCTCGGCGCTGACAACTATACAAATTTTGACATAAATAGATTGCGGGCAGCAGGATACACAACCTTTGAATTCAACTTCAGCTTTGACGCACAGCCAATTGACGATGGGTACATTGACGCTAAAGTCAGACAGGGTCATAGCGGCGGCGGCACTGCATGGAAAGAGCATTGGAATTCGGATCCTTCTGGAAAATCTTGGGGGAGAGTGTGGGTTCAAGTATTTACTGTACCGCTTTCCGATTTTTCTCAAGGGCAGTTTACCTTACAGTGGGATGCCCACGGAAGTAGTTCTGACGACTACTGGCTTGGCTACACCGAGGTTAAGATCACTGCCAAGAAATAACAGACGGGGACAGACCTCTTAAGGGGACAGACCCCGCATTAAGTATCAAGAGGCGCATAGATTTGCGCCTCTTTTTTTGTGTAAAGAGAGGATTACAAACCCCACGGGGACAGACCTCACCGTTTTTGCACCTTAAAAATCATTGCTCCCTCGTAAGGGTTACGCTCCCTTACAAGGGCAAGCACCATGTCCTTACGAGGGCAAGCACCTTGTCCTTACAAGGACAAGCATCATGTCCTTAGGAGGGCAAGCACTATGCCCTTACGAGGACAAGCATCATGTCCTTACAAGGGCAAGCGCTATGTCCTTACGAGGACAAGCACCATGTCCTTACTAGGGTAAGCACCATGTCCTTACAAGGGCAAGCATCATGTCCTTACTAGGGCAAGCATCATGTCCTTAGGAGGGTAAGCACCATGTCCTTACTAGGGTAAGCACCATGTCCTTACTAGGGCAAGCACCATGTCCTTACTAGGGTAAGCAGCTAAACAGGGACAGACCTCTAAGTAAACGGGGACAGACCTCTAAACCGAACGGGCAAACTACCGGCAGGCGTGCGCTAAACCGGCGAGTGCCGCTTGAGGTCGGTGATCGTGATCTGCCGCGTTTCGTTGCCCCGATACCAATCGCGCGAAAAGGAGCCGACAATATCTACGATTGCCCCTTCGCGCAGTCCGGACACTTTTGAGAGCGCATTCCAATAGAGCGCAGGCCATACATACGCGCCCGCACGGAGCTGAAGCTTGACGTGCTTTGCCACGCCTCTGCCGATAGGGATCAGGGATTCCACTATTAAATCCCGCATAAGAAACTGAAGTTCCCCATTCATCTCCCCGTATGGCTCAAACTTATCGACAGTCGTTAAAATGTCGGGCGTACAAAAGGCATGGGGTAATTCGGCATCGATATTAATGCTTTTCTCTTTCCGCTCAAGACTGATAGTCTGCGCTACCTTTTGGAGATGCTCAAAAAAATCGTCCCACTGATTCCGATCCATACTAAAACCCGCTGCACACGTATGCCCGCCCCAATCGCTAAAAAAGCCGGCACATTGGGAAAGGAGCGTATGCAGGTCAAAACCGCATGCAGACCGCACTGATCCGATTGCACTCTGCGGAGAAAAGGAGACGACCAAAGCCGGTACATTGAAATGTTCGGTCAGTCTGTTGGCAATGATCCCCGTTACCCCGCGGTTAATAGCTTCGCTATAGGCAACGGCAAGATTGCCGCTGAACAGCGGGAGATTTGTCCATGCTTGTTTTTCGGCAATATCCCATGCGTCGGTGCCGAGCCTCTTGCGGTCTTCGTTCAATGCAGACAGCGCCTGTGCAAGCAGTTCCCGCTTGACCGGGTCCGGATTCATAAAGAGGTCAAGGGCTAACTCCGGCTTCCCCATCCGTCCGGCTGCGTTGATCGTGGGAGCAATAAACCACGATACCGTTGCAGGCTTTATCGGCCTTTCGGGTTCATTTAAATGGGCAATCAACTCGCTGACGCCCTTTCGGGGGCGGACCCCCATAGCTTGGAGACCGAGCCGCACCATAAGCCGATTTTCGTCTTGTAACGGCATAATGTCGGCAATCGTGCCGAGGGCAACCATTTGCAGCTCGTCGGGAGAACTTATCGGCTCTTTTTTCTGCACAAGCTCCGTCCAAAGCCGCACGAGGGTCCTTATTAAGTCCCCGCCCTCCGCAAGCTCCTTTAAACTCTTTCCGGCGGTGCCGTCCAGCACCGCAGTTAATTCCGGACGGAGATCATACACCGGCACGGAATCCTTAAAAATGCTTTCTAGCAGCGGCTGCTGTACTGCCGAATCCCAGACAAAAATCGGCGTACCGCTCAGATAGGAAGGGAGCGGAAGCCGTTCTGAGTATTCTATGGGCGCGGGATTCACCGTCTCGCTTATCTGCTGTTCAATGACGAGATTCTTGACGATTGCACTGTTAATAAGATAGGCATCCGGCCTTTGTTCGATGTTCAGAAAACAGAGCGGTTTATCATACCATGAGGAGCATTTGGCAAAACGGAGCGCGCTGACCAATTTGTACGCAACGCCGCAGCCGGCAAGGTCGGGAAAGGGGTAACGGGACTGTGCGCCTTTGGGATCAACGAGCGCAACGGCGTCCGGCAGTGTCTCTTGTGGGTTATGGTGGTCGGTGACGATCACATCAATCCCCCGTTCCCGTGCGTAAGCTATTTCGCGCACATTAGAAATCCCGCAATCAACCGTTACTATCAAGGTACCGCCCTTATCTGCAAAGCTGTCAATGACGTCGACCGTTAAGCCGTACGGCTCATTTTCTGTGGGAATACGGTATTCAATCCGGAATCCTTCGCTTAATAAAAAGCTGCTCAAGATAACTGTTGCGCTGATCCCGTCAACGTCACGATCACCGAATACGAGCAGTAACTCGTGTTCTTCTTGTGCGCGATACAAGCGGCGTACCGCTTTTTCCATGTCGGGCAGTAAAAAAGGAGCGTACAGTGCTTCGGGCTTTGTTTCAAAAAAAGAGCGCACCGCGGCAGAGTCGCTCATACCGCGGCGGATTAAAATAGAAGCGCTCAACAGGTCGCACGAACACTGTTGAGCAAAGCTTCGGATCTGCTCAGAGGCTAAGGTTGTTTTATTCCACAGCATCCCTCAACAGTGCAGGGGAACAGACCGTGAGTCAACTCCCTACCGTGAGCCGAAGAGGGTGTCATTCCGCCAACCGGACGGGTTTCCCGGTCCAACCCATTGATTCAGGGCAAAACTGCCCCGAAGGCTGGTAGTAATAAACTTCTTTGCAAGAAAGACTGCTTCCCGCACCGGCAATCCGCGGGCAAGTCCGGCAGTGATCGCAGCGGATACCGTGCAGCCGGCTCCATGAGTCCACGAGCTGCGGAGCAGTTCGTCCTCGACAATATCAAACTGTGTCCCGTCAAAGAGGATGTCTATAGCCCGCGTTTGATGGGGAAGTTTTGCTCCCCCTTTGATGAACACATACTGCACCCCCTTTTTAAAAATTATCTGCGCTGCTTCTTTCATCTGGTCGATTGTGCTGATGTCGGCAAGACCGGAGAGCTGTTCCGCTTCAAAGAGATTCGGAGTAACTACTTGAGCAAGGGGGAGGAGTTCGTCGGCAATCGCACTGTTTAATGCGGGATTGAGCGCTTCCTTTGCCCCTTTGCAGACCATAACCGGATCCAAGACGTAGGCAGGAACCGAATAGGTACGTAGATACTCGGCGGTTAAAGCAACGGCATCAAAACTTCCCAGCATACCGGATTTTACCGCGTTGACCCCAACGCCTTTAAAGGCAGTCTCAAGCTGAGCACGGAGGGCTGTTTCTGTTGTAGGAAATACGGCGTGCGCCCACGTATTATCCGGATCCATAGTCGCAATAACGGTGACTGCCGCCATACCGTAGACGCCGTATTCCTCAAATGTCTTTAAATCAGCTTCGAGTCCGGCTCCGCCTGAAGCATCAGAACCGGCAATGGTAAGTACCTTGAACATAATGTGATCTCCTTTATATCCGCATATATAGCAAAAAATTTTTGAAAGTTTATACTGTTCCCTATTAAATATCAAGTATTCCTGTGGTAGTATAAGAATACACGCTCAGTATTGAGGAGGTACGTGTGGATATTCGATTAAAAAAAAGCACGGTATGGTATACAGCAGGCTTTCTGCTCCTGTTAGCTATTTTTACCGTGAGCGATCTTGCGATTTCAAAAAAACTCTTTGACATCAAGAATCCCTTTGGCAATATGCTTGCCGCATTTGGAGAAACACCGGGATTTTTAGTGGGGATTTTTTCTGCGGCGGCACTGTTAACAACACGGAACCGTGCAAAAGGGACTGTGTTGAACCTCGTGCAGATCATTGGCTTTGGATTACTGTTGGTGGGCTTTTCAGCAGTAGCAGGCTTTAAACCTTTAAGCGATCTACGGTCATGGCAGCAGAGCGCTATCCCGCAGACAGCAGGGGCAGTGGGACTTTTCTATGCCGTACTTGCACTGATCCTTGCGATTCATCTCAGGAAGCACGAAAAAACAGCGCTCCGTAGCGCGGCTGCCGTTGGAATACTCCTGTTAATACTCACGATAATACTCGTGAACAGCATAAAAATCCCATGGGGACGGATGCGGATGCGGAGTATGGATGACCCGGACAGTCAGTTTACACGGTGGTTCCTTCCCCAGGGAATGGGGGATAGTGAAGAGTATAAAAGCTTTCCCTCAGGACACAGTTCAACCGCCGCAGTGATTATCTGGATCACGTTGATCCCAACGTTTGTTCCGCGCTTCCGCACGAAAAAAGCAAATATTCTTTTGCACGTCATTGCGTACTGTTGGATTGTCGCGGTAATGCTGAGCCGTATTATTGTCGGCGCTCATTTCGCAAGCGATACGCTTGTCGGAGCAGCGATCACAGTCTGCTGCTTTTATATATTAAAGCGGGCATTTCACATACGGCCGGCAGCTTATTCTTGACCGTTTGGTTAAACTGCTTTAAATTAAGAATCAATGAAAGTAACAGTAGATCGGGGATTGGTAGTTTTTTGGACACTGTTTCTAGTGGCGGTCAGTATATACCTTATAATTAAAAGAGATACGATACGGCAGGTATTTAACAGTGTTCAGGGAATTGAACCTCAGTCTTTTGCTCCGGAGGATCAGCTATCCGCCGTACCGTCCTTTGAAGCAGACGATCAACAAAAAGAAGGAACAGACGAAGAAGGGGAATCGCTCCCGGAACAGCCGCGCACGAATCTTGCTTTAATTGAAGAACTCCTCCTGACAGAACCGTTGCCGACGGGAGAAGAAGCGCTTGTTCAGCCGATTCCGGAAACGCCTCCGCCTCAAGATATTACGCTCTACCTGAGCGTATTTGACGGAAGCGAAACAGTCCGTCAGGTAAAAATGAACCGCTCTGTTCCCCGCTCGACGATGCCGCTCACCGAAAGCCTCCGTTTACTGTTCCGCGGTCCAACAACTGAAGAAATAAACCGGGGAGTGATTTCGTTTATTCCTTCAGGAACAACGTTAGTGTCCGCCTCCATTCGTGACGGTCTTGCAACCGTTAATATCAGTGAAGAGCTACAGTATAATGAGTACGGTGTTGAAGGACACATAAACGCCCTCCAACAGATCGTGTGGACGGTGACCGAATTCCCCACCGTACATGCGGTTCAGATTCTCATTGCAGGAAAACGAATGGACTATTTAAGCGAAGGCGTTTGGATAGGAAGCCCTTTAGATCGCGATTCATTTGTATGACTGATGCCCACCTTCACCTATATGACTGTGTTCAACAGAATCCGGATTATACGTCAACATGGTTTTGCTATGGAATACCGTGCGTGTTAAGTGCATGGAACCGCGAAGCATTCGACTATCATTGGGAGATAGCTCAGGAAGCTCCGCGCACAGCTCCGGTTTTATTGAGCTTCGGCGTACACCCGCAGATGCCGGCTGCCGCTATGCCGGACGCATTTGCACTGTTTGAGCGCTTGGCTGACGAGCAAAAAATCGACGCAGTGGGCGAATGCGGTTTTGATTTATACGACAGCCGCTTCCGTGAGACAGAACAAATTCAAGAACAACTGTTTAAAGCGCAGCTTGCGGTTGCCTGTGAGAAACAGCTCCCGGTCATTATCCACGCACGCCGCGCAATCCACAAACTGTTTCCCCATACCCGCGCACTAAAAAAAGTTCCGGCGGTAATATTCCATTCGTGGGCGGGAACTGTTGCGGACGGAGAAGCATTGCTCAAACGAGGGATCAATGCATTCTTTTCTTTTGGGAATACGGTATTCTTGAATCACAAATGGACAGTGCGTTCTGCGTCGGCATTGCCGGTTGAACGGTTACTTAGTGAAACAGATGCCCCCTACCAAGGGCGAAGAGGCTGTTCTTCTTCGTGCTGGCACGATCTGCCGCTGATAATTGCAGAAATTGGACGGCTGCGCACCGACCAAGCTGTACAGTCCCGTATTGAAAAAAACTTTTATAAGGCATTCCATGGATATGATTTTTGAGCATTATATTTTTGTTGATTATGAAAACGTTCAAGGGGTTGATCTTGATAGCATCGATGAAAAAACAAAAGTTCTCATTTTTGTCGGCATAAATCAAAAAAAGATTCCGATTGATCTTATTTTAAAAACGCAACCGTATGGGGAAGCCGTTGAATGGGTCCGCATAAAAGAAACAAAGGGAAAAAAGAACGAGCTTGATTTTTTTATAGCTTATTTTTTAGGATCGTATATTACGCACAACAGTGCTGCTTATCCGGACGTGCCGATAGAATATATCGTGTATGCAAAAGATGCCGGCTACGATCCGCTGATAAAGCATTTAAAAGAATTAAAGGTACCGATCCGGAGAATTACGACGTTTATGGAATTAAGAACGAGTCCTTTGAACGATGAAAATACAGAAATTATAAAAAAAATACAGGAAAATTTATCGAAAATTGATTCGAAAAAGCGTCCCAAAACAAAAAAAAGTTTAGCCGGACATTTAAAGGCGCTGTTTAATGTGGAAGCTGCCGATTCATTAATCGAAGAAATGTTTTTGTTGAACTTGATGCATGAAGAAAACGGTCACTTAAAGTATACGATAAATCAAGATGTGTTGTAGGCGTTTCCGCCCCGCCGCATAGGTAACTGCTTTTTTCCGGCGGGACGGCAGAGCGCTTTTCCCGGTTCATTGGGGGACAGACCTTCTCTCTTTGCAGACATGAAAGCTTACGGTATTATCGCTTCGATAACAGCATTTCGCCCTTCCTGATAACTGGGGGACAGATCTCTTACCCTTGCAGACAAGTCTGCTTACGGTAGTACCGCTTCGAAAACAGCACTCGACTCTTCCTGATAATCGGGGGACAGACCTCTTCCCTTCGCAAGCACGAAAGCTTACGGTATTATCGCTTCGATAATATCGCTCCACGGGCCGGTCTCTCCCTTTGCGTTTTCGTAACAAGCGGCATAAAAAACCTTCTTTCCCCGGTTTTCTTCAGGATAATCAAAGACCTCGATGACCTTCCGTCTAAAGACCGAATACCGCAAATCTTCGGCATTTGCCGGCGGCTCGTCCCGAATTTCCGAAACAAAGCGCACGCCGTGTGCGTCCGACGGCTTTGTTTTTCTACCGGTCGTCTGATTCAGTGCCGTTGCCGTGTGCTGCCGATTATTTGTCGGCACTATTTCCAGTATCGGGCGGCTCGTGGGACGCGGTTTCGGCGTCGGCGTGCGGTCCCGGCGGGACAAACCCAAGCGCTCGCGGTCAGAATCGCTCACCGCATCATTATGATCAAGGTATTTATTCTTGATAGCCCGCACATCTGCTTTCAGCGCGTTCCGCTTTTCATTCTTTTCGATAATGAGCGCCCGTGTCCCGTTTTCGCCCTTTGCCGCCTCATATACCGTTTCATACGCCGTTATTGCGGCAAGCAAATTACTGACTGTCGACGTTGAAACAACCCACGACGATGCATTATTACTGAGCACCCCGCCGAAATTTTTGAGCCATTCCAGAAAATCGGCTTCCCTATCCGGAAAAATATCCGCCATATATCCCTCCTTCTGCATTCCGCAGTGTAATACAACTCACCCATACTACCACAAAAGCCCCGCCATACTCAAGCAATTTTATCCAAAAACATTTAAAAGAGTCCTGAAAATGTTTTAGGGAATCCTGAAAACATTTTAGGGAGTCCTGAAAATATTTTAGAGAGTTATAAAAAAGTATTAGAGAGTCTTGAAAACATTTTAGAGAGTCCTGAAAAAATATTAGGGAGTCCTGAAAAAGTATTAGAGAGTCCTGAAAAAGTATTAGGGAATCCTGAAAATGTTTTAGGGAATCCTGAAAAAGCTTTAGGGAATCCTGAAAACATTTTAGGGAGTCCTGAAAAAGTTTTAGGGAGTCCTGAAAAAGCTTTAGGGAATCCTGAAAATATTTTTAGGAGTTCTGAAAAAGTTTTTAGGAATCCTGAAAACATTTTAGGGAATCCTGAAAAAGTTTTTGGGGATCCTGAAAAAGTATTAGGGAGTCCTGAAAATGTTTTTGGGAGTCCTAAAAAAGTATTAGAGGGTCCTAAAAACATTTTAGAGAGTCTTGAAAACATTTTAGAGAGTCCTAAAAAAGTCTTAGGGAATCCTAAAAACATTTTAGAGAGTTATGAAAGAGTCTTAGGGACTCCGGGGTCTGTCCCTGTTAATCGGGAATCTGTCTCTGTATTAAGGATTAAACCACATAAGGTATAATCCTAAAAATATCATATAATTTAACAAGAGGAAAAATATGCAATATATGACTATTGAAACAGCGCAAAAAGAGTTGGATAATCTGATAGACAACGTTTCACAATTCAACGAACCGGCAGTGATTGTTTCTCATAATAACAAGACAGTTATTGTATTGAGTATGGAAGAATGGAACAGTATACAGGAGACGTTTTATTTACAGTCAATACCCGGTATGACCGAATCAATAAAAAACGCCGCTTCTGAACCTCTTGAACATGGCAGAGATGCCAAAGAGGTTGATTGGGGTGTATAAGGTCATATTATCCCGAAAAGCCTTAAAAGATTTGGAAAAACTGAAACAGGCGGGGCTTTCAAAAAACGCTCGTGCTATTGCTGCTATTGTCTCCATAAATCCTTTCCAAAATCCACCCCAGTATGAGAAATTGTCTGGTGATTTACAGGATTATTATTCCAGAAGAATAACTATTCAACATAGATTTGTATACCGCGTTTTGCCTAACATAGATAATGCACTTGATGATGATAACAATCCGTATAATGGGATTGTTCATGTGCTGAGAATGTGGACGCATTATGAATAGAAAAGTAGTACATACCGTAAAAGTAATATGGCGTATAGAAATCGAGAATCTGTTCTTGTTGACTCCGAGGTCTGTCCCCGTTTGTCAGGAATCTGTTCTTGGGACTCTGGGGTCTGTCCCCGTTGGTCAGAAATCTGTTCTTGGGACTCTGGGGTCTGTCCCCGTTGATCAGAAATCAGTTCTTGGGACTCTGGGGTCTGTCCCCGTTGGTCATAAATCTGTTCTTGTGACTCTGGGGTCTGTCCCCGTTTGTCAGAAATCTGTTCTTGGGACTCTGGGGTCTGTCCCCGTTGGTCAGAAATCTGTTCTTGGGACTCTGGGGTCTGTCCCCGTTGGTCAGAAATCTGTTCTTGGGACTCTGGGGTCTGTCCCCGTTGATCGGGAATCCGTTCTTGGGACTCTGGGGTCTGTCCCCGTTGATTGACTGTGAGTATTAAAGGGAGTTTTTAAACTCCCTTGTTGTGTTTAGGGAAGAACGGATTGAGGGATGCACGGCTTAATATCCGCACCGGCGCGGATCCATAACGGGAGGCTTAAGAATGTATGCGTCTCGGTTCGCCAGCTTCCGCCTTCAACAGCTTCGCCGGTAAAATAATTCGTCCATACGCCTGTGGGAAGATAATACGAAACAGAACCGTCCGCACGGAAAACAGGCGCAACTAAGAGCGATTCTCCAAACATATACTGATTATCGAGATAATAACATGCGGGGTCTTCAGAAAATTCTAAAAGCATTGCCCGAAGAACGGGAATTCCTTTTTCATGCGCTTCGTTGGCTGCCTTGAGAATATACGGGAGCAGCGTTGCTTTGAGGTCGGTGAAAAATTTACATACCTCAACCGATTCGGCGTCTACATTCCACGGGACACGGTATGAATTGCTCCCATGCAGCCGGCTGTGCGACGAAAGCAAGCCGAAAGCAAGCCACCGTTTGAAAAGCGCTGGATCCGGATTCCCTTCAAAACCCCCAATGTCATGGCTCCAAAATCCAAAACCTGATATGCCGAGCGACAAACCGCCGCGGAGTGTTTCTGCCATTGCCACGAAGGTCGATTCGCAATCTCCTCCCCAATGGACGGGAAACTGTTGAGACCCAACCGTTGCTGAACGGGCAAACACACAAGCAGATCCCTTCTTGCGCTCTATATAGTTAAATACCGTTTTGTTATACTGAAATGTGTAATAGTTATGATATAACAGCGGGTCGCTGCCGTCATAATATACGACATCAGTGGGGATCCGTTCCCCGAAATCCGTTTTGAAGCAATCAACGCCCATATCAAGCAATTTCCCCAGGTGATTCGTGAACCATGTGCAAGCTTCAGGATTACTAAAATCCACTATAGCCATGCCTGCTTGCCAGAGATCCGTTTGCCATACCGAACCGTCGCGTTTTTTTAAGAAATAGCCGTTTTTCTTGCCTTCTTCAAACAGTTTTGAACGTTGAGCAATATACGGGTTAATCCATACTGAAATCTTCAGTCCTTTATCTTTTATTCGTGCAAGCAGTGCAGCAGGATCGGGGAAAACAGCCGAATCCCACACGAGATCGGTCCAATGAAAACCTTTCATCCAAAAACAATCAAAATGAAATACCGTGAGCGGAATAGTACGTTGGCGCATACCGTCAATGAACTTCAGCACTGTTTGTTCGTCGTACGAAGTAGTAAACGATGTGGAAAGCCATAATCCAAATGTCCATTCCGGCGGTACTGCCGGCCGTCCCGTTAGTAATGTATATCTCGTTAAGATGGATTTCGGATCCGGTCCGTAGATAATATAGTATTCAAGCGTTTCGCCGGGGATGCTGTATTGCACGCGGGATGTTTTTTCACTTGCTATTTCAAATGAAACGGGACCACTGCTGTTCACAAAGACACCGTAGCCTGCATTCGTTAAATAAAAAGGAATATTTTTATAAGCTTGTTCGCTTGCAGTTCCGCCGTCCGCTTGCCATATATCAACTGTTTGTCCATTCTTAACAAAAGGCCCGAACCGTTCCCCAAGACCGTATACACAATCGCCGACTCCGAGGGACAGCTCTTCCTTGATAAAAGGCCCGCTATCACGTACTACCATATAGCCGGTTGATCTTGTTTCGCTTTTTGTTAATTCACTGTTTCGTGCTTGCCATGAGACGTTCCACGTTGAACCGCGCGCAACATGTACAGAAAGTTCCCCGGAACGCAGTACCGCTTCAGAATCAGTTATCAGAATTTCCGGGCTAAAATGAGGATCCTCAAAGAGATCAAAATGAGGTCCTTGAGCAATCGTCCCTTCAAAATGCGATATTCGTACTTTAATAATGCCCTCGCTGGGGCTTGAATACCGCACTGTGAGGAGTGGACGGTTGAGGGTATCTCCCCGGTTCTGCACGAGCCGATCCGGGGCAAAAACTATTAACGCATTATCTTGTTGTTCGACTTCGTACGCATGCTGAGCAAAATGTGCTTCAATGCCGTCACGAATAAGCCAGTAACCATTGGTAAACCGCATATATTCTCCTCAATATAGAAGTATTTAATGATTCTTATACAGTATAGGCTCTACGGTAACCTGTCAATATTGACTTTTCTACTATCGCATTTTTATCGGAATGTGCTATACTTATTTCAAATGGGCATTTTCAGCGTAGGTAATCTTATAACTTTAATCATTGTACTTGTTGTGCTGGTTTTATATCGGCAGATGGATCGACAAAACCGCTCGTTAGATAAAGTACACCGGTATGCAAATAAGTTGAAGGATGATATAGCTCTCTTTGTTTCTCAGCGTGAAGGAGCAATCCGTGACTACGGCGCGGCATTGGAGGATCATCAAAAAACAGCTGGCGCTCTTTTGAAGCAGCTTCAGAGTACTGATACGGAACTAGCGCAGAAAGTAGCGTTTATTAGTAAGGTCGATGAACGAATCAACGAGTATGATAAATCTCTTGAAGAATTGATCCGTTTAACGAATAAAGTTCAGAATAATTTGAACGGTATCCGGGAACAATCTTCTTTTGTTGAAGGCGTTGACAAACGGTTGGGTGATTCGCGAAACCGTTTGGATTCACTGGAAAAAGTTATGACCGGTATGGCTGAGCAGTTTGAACAGAGAAATCATGAAATACTTGAAAAAATCGCCGATACCGTAACAAATCGGGTTCAGATAGCTATTGAGGATTTCGAGAGTCGGGCAGAAACTTTGGAACGGAGAGTCGAGGATCACCGTACTGTTCTCAGTAGAGTTGAAGATTCACGAGCTACGCAACTTGAACAAGATATTGAATTCGTTAATCGACATGTTGAAAGTATTCTCGAAAATGCTGCATTACGTGCAGATAAGTTAGAAGATACCGCCGTCGTAAAACTTCGAGAACAAGCTCAATCTCGGGTACATCAGCTGTATGAAGCTATAGAATCTGAACTTGATCACTATCAAGAAACAGCTCAACAGAAGCTTCAAGAGTTACAAAATTCAACAAGAGCATTGCAGGACGAATGGAAACAGCACCGTAGTGACTATGAGGCAGAACAACAAAATTTTGTCACTGAAATAAAAAATGAAGTTGCAGAATTGCACCGTATTGCTGAAGCGCACCAAATTGATTGGGAACAAACTTCTTCAAATGCTCAAGCCCGAATGGAAGCACTGAGAAACAATTTTGAACAAACGTCAGAACATATTCAAGAACAAGTCCGTGTTTTCCTTGAAGGAGCGGAACAGCGCTATAATACCTTTAAAGCAAAAGCTGAAGAATCAGCCGCCGTGATTGAACAACACCTTGAACAAGCGTCAAGAGATGCAGAACAAAGGATATTAGAAGTAACAGGTGAGCGTTTTGGTAAATGGGAAATGTTGAATGCTGAAACTGACAATGTTATTCAAATGTTGAAAAGCGATTTGGAAGCAGCGCTTGCAGAAACAAAAATTCATGTTGATTCTGAAATCAACACACTTGGAGAGCAAGTTCGACAGTGGGCGTCTAAAAATGAAGAGGCAATTCGTATTGCAGAAGAACGTGTTTTAACCGAATCAAGTGTACGTATCACCCGGTGGGAACAAGATCTGCATGACGGAGAAGAGAGGATTCGGCAGGTCCGCAGTGATTTGGAAAATGCTTTTGAAACTACTAAAAAAACTCTCTACGATGAGACGACTCAACTCTCTCATCGTTTAGAAAATTTAAAAAAGCGCACCGAAGAAAATACAGCTTCTCTTGAAGATAAAATTATACAACTAACAGAAGATGCAGAAACACGTATTTTGTCGGAAACTAATGCATGTATATCACGAATTGAGCAAAATTTACGTGAGGCAGATACGAATGCAAGAATGCTCATAGCTGATTGGGAGACAACTTCAAATACATTGAATGCTCAATTCAATGAGAAAGTAGCTACGATTGATCAACATTTAGTAGCTTTGGACGATCAGGTTGCTAAAGCTTCTGCTGAATTGAAAGAGCATATTGATCAAGCAGCACGAGACGCTGAAGAACAAATCACCCTCAATGCAGAATCGCGACTTGTAGTATGGCAAGAAGCACTAGATGCTGGAGATGCTAAAACTCAAGCATTGTTAGCGGAATCAGAAAACCGTATTTGGGAATTAGAGAACCGTACTGAAGAATCAACGATAATACTTGAAGAAAAAATCGCAGGTGCTGCCCGCGAAACAGACGCACGGCTTGCTGAATGGCAACAAGCACTTGAAGCTGGAGGAGCGCGTACTCAAGCTTTAATTGCAGAATCAGAAAGCCGTATATGGGAACTTAAGAATCGCACAGATGAATCAACGTTAGCGCTTGAAGAAAAAATTAGTGAAACAGCACGTGTAGCAGAAATGCGACTTGCAATATGGCAGCAGGCATTAAATGCAGGAGATGCTCAGACTAAAGCTCTTGAAGAAAAAATTAGTGATGTTGCCGAAGAAGCAGGGTCACGGCTCGAAATGTGGCAGCAGGCAATTGAAGAAGGGGATAAAAGGACACGGACACTTTTAACAGAATCAGAGAAACGGGTACACGAGTTAGAGAAACGTACTGATGAAACCGCCTTAGCTATTCAACATAAAATTGCTCAAGTAAGTCATGAAGCTGAGGAACATGTTGTTCATGAGGTGGAGTCTCGACTTGCAGGATGGCGGCAAGCCATTGAAGAAAGTACCACAAAAACACAGCTGCTTTTTACTGAATCTGAGAAAAAGATTGAGAATCTCGATGAACAATTGGTAAAATCAACAGTATTATTTGAAAAAAAAATAGAAGCAGCAGCACATAATGTTGAGACACGCTTTATTCAGACGTCGGAATCACAACTGGCTGAGTGGCAGAAAGCACTTGAGGTAGCAGATACCAAAACTCAAGAATTATTAGTGGAGTCTGAAGAGAGGATCAGGGAATTAGAAAACAGAACTGATGAAGCGCTCGTAACGTTGGAAGAACGGATTATTGAGGTTACGAAAGATGCTACTGTGTCTGTAGAGTCGCAATTAAGTAAGTGGCAGCGATCTCTTGAAGAAAGCTATGTAAAGGTTCAAATATTTGCAGCAGAAACTGAGAAAAAGATTCAAGAAATAGGGAAACAAGCTGACCAATCGGTCTTTACTTTTGAAGAAAAGATTAGCGAGTTGTCACAATATGTTGCTACGACTGTGAAGTCACAATTAATTGAGTGGCAGCGATCCCTTGAGGAAAGTGATACAAAGGTTCGAACATTTGCAACAGAAACTCAGAAAAAGATTCAAGAAGTAGGAGAACAGGTTGACCAGTCTGCTTTTGCTTTTGAAGAAAAGATTGCTGAGTTATCACAGCATGTTAGTGCGAATGTAGAGTCCCGATTAAGAGAGTGGCAGAAAGTATTTGAAGAAAGTGATACAAAAGTTCAAACATTCGTAACAGAAACCGAGCAGAAGATTCAAGAAATAGAAGAACAAGTTGACCAATCAGTTTTTAATTCTGAAGAAAAGATTACTGAGTTATCACAATACACTAACACAACTGTGGAGTCACAATTGACTGAGTGGCAGCGATCCCTTGAGGAGAGTGATAAAAAAATTCAAACCCTCGTGTTAGAGACTCAGAAAAAGATTCAAGGAATAGGAGAACAGGTTGATCAGTCTGCTTTTGCTTTTGAAGAAAAGATTACCGAGTTATCACAGCATGCGAATGTGCATATAGAGTCTCAATTAGGAGTATGGGAAAAAGCATTAGAAGAGAAAGATAAGGTCTTACAAATACTGATCAAAGAATCAGAAGAACATATCCAAGCATTAGATGCTCATACGACCGAGACCACGATGCAGGTAACTGAACAGATAAGAGCAAGTGTGCAACAGGTGCAAGACCAAGTTACTCAAGAGATAGAGTCTCGTTTTTCTGCTTGGCAAA
>JAISSB010000019.1 GCA_031273325.1 Treponema sp.
ATGGCAAGCGGAGCAGAACAGATCAACATAGCGGTACATCGGGTGAACGACTTGAGTGGAGAAACGAAACAGTATATTGACGGGTTAGCTGGAGAAATATCGAAGTTCAAGGTGGCAGAATAAAAGAGGTCTATCCCAGACGCGGTAAAATAAAGAGGTCTGTCCCCAGACGCGGTAAAATAAAGAGGTCTGTCCCCAGACGACAGAATAAAAGAGGTCTGTCCCAGACGCGGCAGACTAAAAGAGGTCTGTCCCCAGACGGCAGAATAAAAGAGGTCTGTCCCCAGACGCAGAGTAAAAAAGAGGTCTGTCCCCAGACGCAGAATAAAAGAGGTCTGTCCCCAGACGGCAGACTAAAAGAGGTCTGTCCCCAGACGGCAGACTAAAAGAGGTCTGTCCCCAGACGCAGAGTAAAAAAGAGGTCTGTCCCCAGACGCAGAGTAAAAAAGAGGTCTGTCCCCAGACGCAGAGTAAAAAAGAGGTCTGTCCCCAGACGCAGCAGAATAAAAGAGGTCTATCCCCAGACGCAGAGTAAAAAAGAGGTCTGTCCCCAGACGCAGAGTAAAAAAGAGGTCTATCCCCAGACGCGGTAAAATAAAGAGGTCTATCCCAGACACAACAGACTAAAGAGGTCTGTCCCCAGACGCAGAATAAAAGAGGTCTGTCCCCAGACGCGGTAAAATAAAGAGGTCTATCCCAGACGCAGAGTAAAAGAGGTCTGTCCCCAGACGGCAGAATAAAAGAGGTCTGTCCCCAGACGCAGAGTAAAAGAGGTCTGTCCCCAGACGCGGGAACAGACCTCTGCCTTCCTTTCCTTTTAAGAAACCGGTTCCCTCGATGAGGAGGGAACCGGTGAACAACGACTAGCTAACCTTTTTTGGTATACTCTATCCCTTTTATCGTTAACGTTTTACCGTTAAAGGACAGTGAATACTCAACTTCATACGCTGGTATGAGTTTGGGCTTAAATGTTATTGTTTTCCCGTCAGCGCTAAAGGTCCCTTTTTGGACGAGTACCCACACACCAACAGCTACTTTTCCTTCAATGGTATAGGTATTCTCGTCAAACCGATACCGTGAAATATCAGCTTCCCACGTTCCCTGCAAATTATACTCAGGGCTAAATGAACAGCCGGCTGCAAGCAGCAGCATTATAACGAATAATATCCATATAACTTTGTTTTTCATAGAAACTTTCCTTCAGTAGTTTAGCCTCCCTCATTGAGCATAAAAAACCGGCAATGGCCGGCATACCCCATCTTAATACTGAGAAATTCAACTACTGCTAAGGCAAGCAAAGGATTGTACGAGCTACACGGCTGGAACGTGCTTATCGCTTTTCCAATTGACGGAATAGCCTGTCCCAATTGCTCGATTGGCATGATTTATGTGCATCCCACAGGCAGTGGGTTTTCATTTTTCCATAAAAATTAGTATGAGGGATTTGCTCTATAATTGAGGTTAGTACACTACTTATTAATAACTTACATAATTTCTTCAAAATACCAAAATTCAATTCCGCACCAGAATCCAAACTGATTCCGTATTAGAATGTGATTCGATTCCGTCCTTGAATGTGATTCGATTCCGTCTCTGAATTTGATTCGATTCCGTCCCTGAATGCGATTCGAAGCTATATCAGAATCCAAAAAAATGCTAGACCGAAGTTTTATAAAACGCTGTACCGAAGTCTTATAAAACGCTATACCGAAGTCTTATAAAACGCCGTCCCAGAATCCAAAAAAACGCTCTACCAGAGCCGTGCCTGAATCTGATCCGATTCCTTATTGAAGCATTGATACGTTTATATGTAATGACAAAGAAAAGCAGATTTAGTACTATAGCTCTATGCAGGAAAAAAAACAGGTTGCGTGTATTGGAAGCGGAGTTATGGGGACAGCCCTTATGAAAGCGGTTGCCCAAACTATCGGGGGAGCGTGCATAGGATTCACGGATTCTCAATCGTCTCGTGCAGTACAGGCCGCACAACAGATCGGCGCTACTGTGTATGCAAGCAACGTTGAAGCGGCGCAAAAAGCAGACTATCTATTCCTTGCCGTAAAACCATCTGTGCTTCATACCGTATTGCGGGAAATACAGGGAGTTTTAGGGGACAGACAGCTGCTTATTTCTATGGCAGCTGGGTGGAGTATTGAACGGATTAAAGCAGTGCTTGAACGCGGCAGTCAACCGGTGCTCCGCATTATGCCGAACACGCCTGTTCTTGTAGGGGAAGGGGTCATTGCCTGTACAGCGTCACAAGACGTATCAGACGATCAAAGTGCTACTGTAAAGGCTTTGCTGGCACATGGAGGTACGGTTGATACTGTTGAAGAACATATAATGGACGCAGTAACAGCGCTTTCTGGATCCGGTCCTGCTTTTGTGGCACTGTTCGTGGAAGCGCTGAGTGACGGAGGCGTTTTAAACGGTTTATCACGGGAAAAGGCATTGAACTATGCATTACAAACAGTTATAGGCTCTGCTACACTCATGAAAAACCGTGGGATTCACCCCGGCACGTTGAAAGATATGGTTTGCTCTCCGGCAGGCACCACTATTGCCGGGGTTACCGCATTGGAACATGGAGCATTTCGTGCTGCCGTTATAGATGCAGTTGATGCATCATTCCGCCGTGCCAAAGCATTAGAACCCGCGCTCAAGTAGGGAAGTAACGGTCAAGATAGGGAATAAGTTGTTCGCGCCAGGGACCAGATTTTGAAAAATGTGCAATTACTCCAAGCTTTTCTAATAAAACATCTTCTTCAGGCTCAAGAGTATCCGACGTAAGAATAATAACCGGAATATTATAGGGAGAGGTGGTGACTCTTTTGATTAAGTCTTCTCCATCCATATCGGTAAGTACCATTCCCATAATGATAAGACCAACGTCCCCGTCTTGGAGAATTTCCATTGCTTGTTCTCCGCTGGCGAAACTTTCTACCCTAATGCCCTTATCATAAAGATATACCCGGAATAAATTTCTAAAAAACTTGCTGTTATCAATGTGAACAACTTTCATAACACTCTCCGCTTCTGATAATTCTATATATTTAGAAAACGATTGCTAAAAACGTAGCGCTTGCCTCTCCAACTGCACGCATACCGTGCGGTTCTTGAGAGTCGTAGTATATGCTATCACCGGGACCAAGTTCTATCTCATGTCCGCCGACCGAAATTTGAATTTTTCCTTCAAGAACATAATCAAACTCTTGTCCTGAGTGAGTATTGAGTGCAAAAGGTTTTACTGCAGTATCCGGTTGCACTACAACTAAAAAAGGTTCAGCTTTTTTCCTATGAAAGGTATATGCGAGATTCCAATAACTGTACATGGGTCTTCTGCTCACTTCCGGCGCTTCCCCGGCACGGGTCACACAGTATGTTTTAAGCCGAGACGAGGCTCCTTGCATCAAATCAGCTAAGTCTACATTGAAATAATCAGCAATTTTTATCAGCACACCAACAGGAAAATCCACCGTACCCGATTCCCATTGCCGATATTCCTCTTTATCAAAACCTAAATGATGCGCTAATGTTTCTGCAGAAATATCGGCAATTTCACGGAGTACCTCTACTCTCTGAATAATATCTTTAATGTTACTCGTCATAATGCTTTACTTCTTCTAAAGTAATACCCATATCACCATGGATATCTTTTTTAGTAAAATCCTCCTTATTTGAAAATTTCCTTGCTTTACAAAAAACCCTATACTTTAAGAGTATTGATAGATTATCACACAAATCAATGTTAAGACGTTTCAACGTTTGCTTTCCTGTCTGTCCTGAGTTGCAAGGCAGATTTAATAAAGCAACAGCACCGTCCTAAGTATAAGTTTTGCTTGACGTACCGGCAAGCAAAACGTGCATGACTACTTTTATAAATCGAGCGTGCTAATATAGTCGTCATATTCGGTTTGAGCTGCTTTAACAGCCGCTTGAGCGTTGTTAATATCTTCTATCGCTACATCAATCTCTTTATCCTGTTGAGCAAGTTTGTTTAAATAATCCCGTCCTTGTTGAGTATCCCGTCCCGCTGCTTCCAAATTTTTGCGGGTACGTTCTTGTTCGTTGAGCATCCGATTATGGTATGCTTCCGCTGTTGCTTGAACCGTTTTTGCATTGTCAACATTCCGCCTTAATGCCACTGCTTTTTCCAGTGCGTTCCGGACATGTTGGGGAATCTCTCCATTTGTTGCATAACTTATAAAAGTATTTAATGTTAATTGAGTCAAATTAATTCGTTCATAGACAGGAACTTCTTCAGTAACAGTATACACAGTTACTCCAGACGGCAGATTCCGTACAAAACGGTATAGCTGTGCCGTACGTTCCTCGTAGGTTTTAGGCTCTGTCAACGTAGTTCCCCCAATAAACGGGTGTTCAATAATCAAACGTTTATCAGTACCCGAATTATTATTAAAGGTGTACTCTTTTGTGTATATTTGTCTCCGGTTGACAGTCATAATTCCCTCTCGTACTGTAACACTCGTTACAGCACGAGAATTTGAAGCAGTTACCGTACCGGTCACCGAAAGGTCGTCACCCCACGAAATAATACGTTTTACCTGTTCTGGGAAAAATTCAATCAAAGCGTCCCCTGAATAATTCCCTCCATCATACACAGTGATAGGACCGGCGGGGAGTTTCATACCTATTGTGTTTATAATTTCTGCACTAATAGAAGGATTGACGGTGCTGCCGTCGTTTGCTTTGGTGCCGGAAAAAACAAGCGATTTTTCTGCTTTTATGGTTCCTTCAACTAACGGTACCATAGCCGATTGTTGCCGAGCAATAGTTACCGGTCGTTTAATGGTAAACTCAAACTGTTCTCCAGCTTGCCGTCCAGACGTAGTATCCACAGTTCCTCCGGTTATTGCATTGGGACGCGGTGCGTAACCAAACGCTCCTCCTGTAGCAGGTGAAGCGCGCATAGGGGAATCCATTTGCATTTCTTCAGATACGGCTCTACTACTCAGAACTTCCTTAGCATCACTGAAACCGGTGCCTTCCCACCCGGAATCATACTGTTGAGCTTGGGCAATACCGGCAATTGACAGAGGAACAGTCGGCCGATCCGTATTGTACGGCGCATATAAGTTTTGAATGAAAGAAACAGGGCGTCCGGTAACTAACGACAGTTCAACATTATTCCAATCAGTATCGCTATCATTGTCAACAATTGCCCATCCCTGCAATAACTGCTGGGATAAATCCAATCTATATGAAACTTTCCACACCGGCACCGGAATAACATAACTCAATGAAACGTTCCGCGAGCCGGAACCGGGAAGCACTACTGTTAAAGTTCTGGTATCATGTTCCCGTGATAACAGTAAAAGATCGAGCGCCCTATTTAAATCGGCAGTGATCTGCGGATCCTTAAAAGAAAACGTTTGTATTTCTTTGATAGCAATGACCTTGACACCGCTCACAGTAAAAAGAGAAAGATATGACTGTCTCGTTGTATTGCCGGTAACATTTAATTCGTTTCGCTCTTCAACGCCGATAATTCTCCCGGTTATCTGATTTGGGGCATAGACATCGAGTGTTGCTCCTTTTAAATCATTGAGCAACCTACTTATGCTTGGATTACCGGACAGATCAATCTTAAGACTTTTCAGCGTCCGCTCTACTGTCTGTTCTGAAGGATACTGTACCATTGGGTTCCTACTGTTCGGATCGTTGATCGTTAACGACTTAAGCACGTCATTAACTGCTTTGAAAGCAAACGGTACATCCAAGCTAATAGCACCATTAACCGTTCCATTATGTTCAAAAAATCCAACTCCCGAAGAAAATAACGAAAGTCTTGTAAGGGGAACCACTGCCGGTTTCATTTGATTATTATTATCTATAATCGATTGAGCTTCAAGTGTCGCAAAAGAACAACATACAGCGATAAATGTCATAAATAGAGTATTTTTCATACACACCTCTTTCAGTATCATATTAGTTTTCAAGAGAATATGCTAGTGAATCAAGATATTCAATACCCGCAAGGGCATCTTGTGCAGATGACAAAGGCAGTCGTCTTGAGTCACGGACACAATCAACTGCATCAGCGATCATGTTAACAAAATAACCTGTCGGACCTTTAAATGTCTCTTGTATTTTAAATAAAGAACGAAATCTTTCTGCATACACACTCGGACCGCTTTCCCATAGTTCGAAAACGTCATTACCGATACGTATTTTACCGGTAGCATAGGAACATTCTATTTCAAAAATAAGGTGGTCACGTTCTGCACCGATTTCTATACAAAAAGGAATTGAATCATCCAAAAGACCGATCAAAAATGCACTCCCGCTTCGTGAATCTAAATCTGCTCCGCCGCAATATTTGTGTTTAATAGTATGTGCTCCGCTGAGAAAAAGAAGCATATCAATTAAATGAGTTGCATCGTTCCAAAGCACTGTCCTTAATGTGCGGTTTTTCCCCATACAAATCGTTCCTTTTACCGATAAAAGCTGTTGATTTTTTATTATTTCCCGTGCTTTTTGATAATTTTTTGCATATCTCCGTTCATGATTTACCAGAATACGGCTTTTTAAAGCACTGATACACCGTGCCTTTTGCAGTGAATCTGCCAGAGGTTTTTCGCAAATAATGAACGGTACGTTTAATGCTGAAGCAAGGCTGCAATATTCTGCATGGAATTCCGGATCAGTTGCCACAATAACTATCTGAGGCTTATGGTGGGTTATCATTGTTTGAGCATCGGTGTATGAAGGGCAGTGCCACCGTTGTGAAAACAGTTCCCGGCGTTCCGCATTGTTATCCATACCTGCGGCAATAAAGCACGCCGGATTATCAGCAACAGCTCCCGCATGGGTACACGGTTTTTCACGGAGCGGATCATTTTCTAAAAGTGAAGCAATTCTCCCCAAGCCGATAAACGCAACAGCAATATATTCCATATTAATTACACATTTTGAAAAGATTCCCGCTCACGCTCGGCATGCGCGCGCTTCCGCCATGCATGTAAAACGAGAGCAAGCGCAATGACTGCGTAACTAAATGCGTCGCGAAAATATTCTCCAATCATAGCAGAACCAAAAAGATTTGTCCCCGCGCGCGGTACAACGATATACATAAGATGCAGCAACACGGTACCGACAAATGCATTCGGAATCGAAGCTTTGGAAACTGAGGCTCCGCCGACTAAAATCGCTGCTGCTGCAAAAAATCCTGTTTGTTTGTGGGCATTATACGTTGCTATGTTCCCCATATTTTGCAAAAATATAATTTGTCCAAGGCTTGCAAGTATCGTGCTGATAATAATAGCAATGATTCGTGTCCGATCAACCGGAATACCTGCAGCGTGCGATACTTTCTGATCTTGCCCAATAGCCCGCATGTCTTGACCAAGTTTTGTTTGCCGAAACCATATAATAAAGAGGCATAACACGCCGATAATCAAATAGTTTGCAATAGGGAACGATATGTTTGCAATGCGGAGCGGAATCAGACGGTCAAGAGATTGGCGGACAGAATCTAAGGTTAAAGTATTGCGGATACCGTATCCGCGGCTCAACGTGATGTTCAGTGAATGAACGGGAATAATAAAGCCCATAAGGTACAGTACGACAAATTGGTAAAAGCCGTCCATAAAAAAACCAAGGATGTAGCCGGTTACCATTTCACGTCCCCGTGCGCGGTTGAGGATAAGCCCTGCAAGCCAGCCAAGGAGTGAGGCAATAGGCACCGCAATTAAACTTGCAAAGATGAGACCCGGCACCCCGATAATATTCCAATCAACGGCAAAAATAAGTCCAATTTGTCCCGCCATTGCTCCCAGTACCATGCCGAAATTAATGCCCATACCCGCCATAATAGGGAGAATTAAACTAAAAACGAGGAAGCAATTTCGACCGATTCGGGTTACTATCTCTTGAATAATGGAAAGTAATGAAAGTCCGGAGACAGGAACCGCAGCAAGCGTAATCACAATAAAGATCGCAACAACAAGATTATCTGCAAAAAAACGAAGCAACTTTTTCACAACAATATTTCAACAGAGTTTTTCAATAGAATCAAGTACAATTTAACGGCACTCGTTTGAGGTCATTTGAGGTCTGTCCCAAACAAAAAAAAAGGCGGGCTGTATGCCCGCCTTTTCCTTGCTTAATGCAAGGCTTATAATACTGTTTTACTATGCGCCAGCGGTGAATTCTATTGCAAGGTCAACTTTCGTTTTCGAAGCTACATCGTTTGGACTGGTGAACGCAGCATCTTCAAAGGTAATGGTGAGATTATTGACTGCAGTCGTAGCAGTCGCAGTCACAGAGCCAGACGCTGTGAAGGTAATAGTACTACCATCTTCACTTCTGACTGCGGTGAATAATGTATCTGCAACAATGCCAGCTGGAGGATTAGTGACGGTGTAGCCAGAGGTGTATGTTGTCGCAGCCGCACCTGCAGCAAAAGTACCTGATGATAATCTCGCAATAACCGTGCCTGATACCTTGCTGGTGGTACTATTACCACTCAAAGTGTTCACCCATTCAATCGTTGCTTTTTCTGTTGTCTCTGCTTCTGTAGATACAGTGTACGCCGATTCGTTGCCTGCTTCGTCTGCTACTATCACTGCGTAGTAATAGTCTGTATTAGCCTTCAACCCAGTTACTTCGAAGCCGTTCGGATCATAGGAAACTCCGGTAGTGCCGGTCTTCAGGACGGCACCATTATCAGCTTTGATATCTGCAGCATCAGTGCCGCCGAAAGTACTTTCTTCCTTGACATACACAAAGTATTTCAGATTTGCTGCGGTAGTGACATCGTCGTCTGGTGCTTCTGTCCATTTCACGGTGAAACCAGAATCTGTTGTACTATCAGCTGCAATAGAAAGCGTTTTTTCAGTTGGGAGTCCTGGATCAACTGCGTCCTTTTTTTGAGTAACGGTAACGGTTAGGACTGCTGGAGAAGCAGCAGTTGTGACATTTAGGCTGTCTGAAGCAATGCCCACGTTGAACGTTCTTGGACCAGTCGTATTGTTTTTTGCTGCAATCACTACCGTAACGGTTACAGTTTTATTATCACTTTCAATGACTGGAGCTGTGGTGGTACTAATACTAATAGTGCCTCCAGTAGGAACGGTGAAGTCACTTGCAGTAATCGCAGATCCTGCAGGAATCGCGGCTTCACTGTAAAATTTAGCTTTTGCTGTCAAAACATCAGCATTAACTTCATTGTTGCCTTGAGTCTCAGCTGCTTTCAATACTACCCGAGTATCGTTCCATTTGGCGTAGAGTGTGGTGTTCGCTGTTACAGTTTCAGTGGCAAAGACCCACTCATTGGTCAATGCTGGTTCTTTGTACCATTTTCCGGTAAACGTATAGTTGCCTCTCGTGGGAGTACCGGTGGGTGCTGTAATCGTCGCACCGTGAGCAACATTATTGATTGACGCTACGGACGATCCGCCGTCACCGGTGTTAAAGGTGACAGTGTAGGTGGCTATAGTAGTGAAATCAATTTTAAGAATCTTTGATTGATTCCCTGCCGCATCTTCAACAATAATATACGCTATGTAATTAGTGTCTACGTCCAGGTCAGAGAGAGGAATTTCCTTTGCTGTCGCTGCCTCTACTGTACCGGTATAATCTTTGCCACTCTTAATTTCTGCCGCTGTTGGTTCATCCTCACTCTCCTCCAACACCTTCAAGAAGTAGGTGCCGGCTTCATTGGAAGTAAACGTCACTGTTGCCCCTGATGTTGTTGTTGATACTACTGAATCATCAGTCAAAGTCGGAATAGTCTTGTCCGGCTCGGTATCATCGTCATTGTCGGAGCATCCAATAAACGCAAAACTCATTGCCACAATAAAGGTGACAATTCCAAAATAAAGACTCTTTTTCATAGAGTCCTCCTTCTATGAACATAACCCGCCATACAAGCGGATTTCTATGTAAAGAGGAGGGCACGTAATACGTTGACTATATAAGGATTTTTATACTATGTTTGTCAATGTACTACGTGTACAAACGTCCGTAGTCAGTTTAGCTTCGTAACTGTATCTGGCTACGGTCCTCTTTAAAAGACACATAAACAATAGACAGCTTAATGCCATCTGTAAAGTACTATACCGTGATCTTTTCCTTTTGTCAAGATTATTTTCAACTTTTTTAATTTTTTTAACTTTTTCAAGAATGTGAAAAACTCCTCCACCGGAGCGCACACAAAAACAACCGCTGTTTTCTGTAGCTCTGAGACGATTATCTCTATGTACAAAGAAAATAGTGCCTAGGAAATCATCGGGGGGGGGATTATTTTATATACTTTTAAATTTTTCATTATAGCGTCCCTTTACGTATGATACTCGTTAGTGTAGTACCGCTGATTGAGAATGTCAAGCCTTTTAAATTTTTTTCGCGGAGGTCTGTCCCCATTAATCGGGAATCTGACTCGCTCGCAGCTAATTCTGACTCATTCGCAGCTAATTCTGACTCATTCGCAGCTAATTCTGACTCGCTCGCAGCTAATTCTGACTCGCTCGCAGCTAATTCTGACTCGCTCGCAGCTAATTCTGACTCATTCGCAGCTAATTCTGACTCATTCGCAGCTAATTCTGACTCATTCGCAGCTGATTCTGACTCATTCGCAGCTAATTCTGACTCATTCGCAGCTAATTCTGACTCGCTCGCAGCTAATTGTGACTCATTCTTAGCTAATTGTGAGTCATTCTTAGCTAATTGTGACTCATTCTTAGCTAATTCTGAGTCGCTCGCAGCTAATTCTGACTCGCTCGCAGCTAATTCTGACTCGCTCGCAGCTAATTCTGACTCATTCGCAGCTAATTCTGAGTCGCTCGCAGCTAATTCTGAGTCTTAGTTCTAGTTAACTGAGTCTTAGTTCTAGTTAACTGAGTCTTGGTTCTAGTTAACTGAGTCTTAGTTCTAGTTAACTGAGTCTTAGTTCTAGTTAACTGAGTCTCCGTTCTAGTTAACTGAGTCTCCGTTCTAGTTATCATTTCGAGGTCTGTCCCCATTGATCAGAAATCTGTCTTCATAATTCAGAGGTCTGTCCCCGTTTATCAGAAACTTGCCTTCATAATTCAGAGGTCTGTCCCCGTTTATCAGAAATCTGTCTTCATGATTCAGAGGTCTGTCCCCGTTTATCAGAAATCTATCTTCATGATTCAGAGGTCTGTCCCCGTTTATCAGAAATCTATCTTCATGATTCAGAGGTCTGTCCCCGTTTATCAGAAATCTGTCTTCATAATTCAGAGGTCTGTCTCCGTTTATCAGGAATCTGTCTTCATGATTCAGAGGTCTGTCCCCGTTTATCAGAAATCTATCTTCATGATTCAGAGGTCTGTCCCCATTGATCAGAAATCTGTCTTCATAATTCAGAGGTCTGTCCCCATTGATCAGAAATCTGTCTTCATGATTCAGAGGTCTGTCCCCATTGATCAGAAATCTGTCTTCATGATTCAGAGGTCTGTCCCCGTTGATCGGGAATCTGTCTTCATGATTCAGAGGTCTGTCCCCGTTTATCAGGAATTTGTCTTCATAATTCAGAGGTCTGTCCCCGTTTATCAGAAATCTATCTTTATAATTCAGAGGTCTGTCCCCGTTTATCAGGAATTTGTCTTTATAATTCAGAGGTCTGTCCCCGTTTATCAGAAATTTGTCTTCATAATTCAGAGGTCTGTCCCCGTTTATCAGAAACCTGTCTTCATGATTCAGAGGTCTGTCCTCGTTTATCAGGAATTTGTCTTTATAATTCAGAGGTCTGTCCCCGTTGATCAGGAATTTGTCTTCATGATTCAGAGGTCTGTCCCCGTTGATCAGAAATCTGTCTTCATAATTCAGAGGTCTGTCCCCCTCTTGAATCAAAACGAGCTATACATCCCGTTAACTTGGTATATTGCACGCAAAAACAGAGGAGATACTTCTCATAATGACACTTACCATGTCACATCAAAAGAATGGATATTTGGCGGATTATATCATTATCTTCATACTATTCTGCATATCGTAACAACCTTCTCAGACTTCCTTGTTAAGGTCTTCACCGGTTGAAGGCTGTCTCCGTGTGGGATCTGTCCCCTTTGCCGCATACACCATAAGAACGGCAATGTCGCTTTGACGGATACCGGGGATCCGTGAAGCTTGCCCAACGGTAAGCGGCTGAATACGGGACAATTTTTCCCGGGATTCGGCAGAAAGTCCCTTAATCGATTGATAATCACAGTGCGGATCTAATCGAATTCGGTCTGCTGTGTTCTGCCGCGCGGCAAGCCGCTGCTCTTTTTGTATATATCCCTCGTACCGGAGATCGAGTACCGTCTGCTCAAGCCATGCGTCGGGAAAGTGCTCAAATTCCGGACGTTCCTTTAATGAACGGCAATGCGGCTCCAAAAGCTGATGAGCTAAAGATCCACTATTGTCTATTAATGTGCGAATAGCGGCGATATGCTCGATCTTGTTGCGAAACCGCGCATACCGTTCTGCGTCAATCAATCCAATCCTGTGCGCTTTTTCGGTCAGCCGGGAATCCGCCGTATCGTGGCGTAAGGCAAGCCGATATTCTGCACGGCTGGTAAACATACGGTATGGTTCTTTCGTTCCAAGCGTGGTCAGATCGTCAATCAACACCCCAATATAAGCTTCTGAACGGCTCAAGACTAACGGCTGTTCGTTCCGCATCTTTTGAGCAGCGTTAATTCCGGCAATAATCCCTTGGGCCGCCGCTTCTTCATAGCCGGAACTTCCATTCGTTTGCCCCGCCGTAAACAATCCGCGGCACCGCTTCGATTCGAGCGTTGGATAGAGATCAATCGGATCAAGATAATCATACTCAACTGCATAGGCAGGACGGACGATATGGGCGTTTTTAAGCCCTGGAATACTGTGGATAAACGCATGCTGCACATCTTCAGGGAGAGAACTTGACGCTCCATTTAAATACATCTCGGTTGTATTTAAACCTTCCGGCTCCACGAAAAGGTGGTGATTGTTGTGGTCGGGAAAGCGCACAACTTTATCTTCAATTGACGGACAGTAGCGGGGACCAACTCCAACAATCTTTCCCCCGTAGAGCGGAGAACGGTGGAGATTTGCCGCGATAATTGCATGCGTTTCCGGGGTTGTATAGGTGATCCAACAGGAAACCTGCGGACGGTTTAGCACAGAATCCGGTTCGCAATCAAAAGAAAAGGGAAGCGGAACTTCACTTTCCTGTTGTTCCATCTGATCATAGTCCAGCGAATCTCCGGCAAGCCGTGCGGGAGTTCCCGTTTTAAGCCGTCCGATTGGAAAGCCTTTCGCACGCAAATTGTTCCCCAGCCCGCAGGCTGCTCCTTCTCCAAGCCGTCCCATCGGTGCATCATAGGAGCCGATAAAGATTTTCCCTTCCATAAACGTTCCCGTAGTAAGCACGACCGTGCGTGCCGTTATACGGTGTCCGCGCTCGGTGAGAACGCCTGTAACGGACGCGTCCGCTGAAATCAAAATATCGATAACTGTATCCATCATAATAGACAGATTTGGTTGACGCTCAAGCAGAGAGCGGGCGGCAGATTGATAGGCATGTTTATCAGCTTGAGCGCGGGGAGCTTGAACAGCAGGACCGCGCGAACGGTTGAGAATCCGGTATTGAATCATCGTTGCGTCAATCAATGCACCCATTGCTCCGCCGAGTGCGTCTATCTCACGGACTAAATTTCCTTTCGAAAGCCCGCCGATTGCAGGATTACACGAAAGAGCACCGATCTTATCCGGATTTTGCGTGATAAGGAGTGCCTGAAACCCCAGCCGGCTCACCGCATACGAAGCTTCGATGCCGGCATGACCGCCGCCGACGATAATGCAATCGTAATCCATAGCCTTTAAACCGATACGCAGAAGCAAGACATTGTATGCGTTAGATGTGCTACCGTGCTGATTTCAGTGAAAAAGTATATTTTTAAATTATCACATTCAACGATATTGTTTGGATCTTTCAGTGACGACCGTTGCTTTGGTGAATCGCTCTTTTTAAACGCTTTTTCAAGCAGAGAGACCGTGCGGCGGTTTTCCCGTGCAGTATTCCGCGCTTCTCGTACAGACATGTCGTCGCTCACAGTAAGAAACCTCTTGACAAAAAGGGTATAATACCATACAACAAACGTCAATATAATGACTATGGAGGTTGGAAATTGAAAAGAATAGGGGTCATTGCCGGAGCGGCGATGATGGTGCTTAGTGCATGTACGGCAAAAACAGCCGAGAAAAAACTGTATGTATACAATTGGACATACTATACGCCGGAATCTATTATTGAGAAATTTGAAGAAGAGTATAAGGTAGACGTTATATACGACGTATTTGCTTCAAATGAAGAATTATATGCAAAGATAAAAGCCGGCGGTTCCGGCTATGATATTATTTTTCCTTCAGGCGATTACGTTTCGATTATGATTAATCAGGATATGTTAGAAAAAATTGATAAGTCAAAATTACAAAACTTAGCGCATATTGATCCCACTGTGTTACAAAAAACAACCTACGATCCCGCGATGGATTATTCAGTTCCCTATTATTTTGGTGCTGCCGGCATTGCGGTTAATACGGAGTATGTTCCTGAATTTCCGCGCAGTTGGTCTATTTTTGCTACCGAACAGCTTAAAGGGCATATGACTATGTTGGACGATATGCGCGAAGTTATGGGAGATGCGCTCGCATTCCTTGGATATTCAATAAATACCGTGAATCCGGACGAAATTATCGAAGCACGGGACCTTATTAATACCGTGTGGAAGCCGAATTTGGTTAAATTTGACGCAGAAGCTTTTGGAAAAGGTTTTGCGGACGGAGACTTTTGGGTTGTACAAGGCTATCCGGAAGTAGTCTATGCGGAAATCAGTGAATCTATGCGGGAAAACACCGTGTTTTTTATTCCTGAAGAGGGCGGCCCTTCATACATTGACAGTATGTGTATCCTCAAGGGAGCAAAAAATATCGATTTAGCGTACGCATTCATTGATTTTATTCATCGTCCGGAAATCTACGCTGAATTTACTGATTATTTTGAGTTTCCCTCAACGGTTAATATTCCTGCCCGTGCATTAAAGAAAATTGAACCGTTTTATTCTGCCGAAGACCTTGCACAAACAACGCTTAAAGAAGATCTTGGCGAAGATATTGCCCTGTATAACGCCGCATGGTTTGATTCAATCAAAATAGGCGAATAACAACAAACAAAAAAAAAGCCTGCCGTGAAGGCAGGCTATACCGATAAATACTGTTCGTATTAGTCGGCGAATGTTACCGCACTGTAATCAATTTTATAGATTATTTTAGTTGTAGCGTCTTTCGGTTGGGTCACTTCAAAGGTAATGACTTTTGACGGAGCGCCATTCCACAGCATCATGTCGAATGAGTCGTTAGGCAGCTCCGCCGCCGTATAAGTTTTTTCCCGGTAGACAGTTGCTGTACCGGTCCCGACTGTGGGAAGCTTTGCCTCTGTGATAAACTCCGGTTTCCACAGATTAAGAGCTTGATTGGATTGCTTTATGTGCGCGGTTGTATTGGCTTCGACCAAACCTTTGATAACAAATGCAGAATAGCCTTGGTTTGCATTTGCTGTAACCAGTATGCTTGCCAGTGTTGCCGCATCGGTAGGATTTCCATCACTATCCACTCCAAACATATCATTGTACACAGCGCCGGCAGGAATAGTTTTTCCAGTACCGCCGCTCAACTTGATATAGATGGTGCCGTCTTTGTTACTCTGCTTGGCAGAATCAATTTTTAAAGTCTTGTTGACTAACATTGATTCAGTATCAGTTGCAAGACTGATCCCCCTTACGTCGGTGAGGATTTCCTCGTCGACCTTTTCCTCATCGTCTTTGCAGGCGGTGAACACTACACTCATTGCCACCGCAAGGGTGACAATTCCAAAATAAAGACTCTTTTTCATAGAGTCCTCCTCATAAAATACTATCCAACACTAAGTGTTGAATTCTATGTAAAGAGGAGAACACGTAATACATTGACATATTAGGGATTTTTACACTATGTTTATCAATGTACTACGTGTACAGAACCCGTAGTCAGCCTAATCTTTCAAACTATTCTGACTACGGCCCTCTTTAAAAGACACGTAAAAAAAACACAGAGCATTTCTGCTCTCTGTATACAACATACTATACCGTGTAATTCCTGTTTCGTCAATATTATTTTTAACTTTTTTTTCTCTTGAGGACAAATCCCGTGTTATTGGGGACAGACCTCTGTCATTCGGGAATAGACCTCTGTTGATTCGGGACAGACCCCGGTTGATTCAGGGACAAATCCCTGTTGTCTGGGGACAGACTTCGGTTGATTCGGGGATAGACCCCGTGTCATTCGGGGACAGACCTCTGTCATTTGGGAATAGACCCCCTGCATTTGGGGACAGACCTCTGTGTCTTCGGGGATAGATCTCTGTCATTTGGGAATAGACCCCCTGTGATCTGAGGACAGACTCCGTGTTATTGGGGACAGACCTCTGTCGATTTGGGAAACAGACCTCTATTGATTTGGGGACAGACCTCTGTTGATTGGTGACAGACCTCTGTTGATTCGGAGACAGACTCCTGTTGATTTAGGGACAGACCTCCGTCATTCGGGAATAGACCTCTGTTGATTCGGGACAGACCTCTGTGTTTTAGGGACAGACTCCTGTTGATTTAGGGACAGACCTCTGTTGTTTTGGGAACAGACCCCGGTTGATTCGGGGACAGACCCCGTGTCATTCGGGGACAGACCTCTGTCATTCGGGAACAGACCCCGTGCCGCTTTAAAAAACGGTCGTTTGATTTTCTAAAACGGTCGTTTGATTTTAGTAAAACGGTCGTTTGATTTTCTAAAACGGTCGTTTCATTTTTCAAAACGGTCGTTTGATTTTCTAAAACGGTCGTTTGATTTTAATAAAACGGTCGTTTGATTTTCTAAAACGGTCGTTTCATTTTAATAAAACGGTCGTTTCATCTTTTAAGTTAAAGAGGTCTGTCCCCCGTAAGGTCTGTCCCCAAAAGAAGAGACTGACGG
>JAISSB010000058.1 GCA_031273325.1 Treponema sp.
CAAGTTATTTGCGCCTTGCAAAAAGCTTGCTACACTATGTATCAAGTCATTTGCATACCTGCAAGAACCTTGCTACACTCTGTATCAAGTTATTTGCGCCTTGCAAGAAGCTTGCTACACTCTGTATCAAGTTATTTGCGCCTTGCAAGAAGCTTGCTACACTATGGAGCAAGTCATTTGCATACCTGCAAGAAACATTCTGCACTATGCATCAAGTCTCCCGATACTTCTTTCAGAGGTTGCTGCACTCTGTAGCAGGTGCAGAAACGCTCGGTTTAACAATCAGACCAACATACTTAGCAAAATGAGAGCTGAAAGTAAAGAAATATTTAACCGTAACTAAGGTCTGTCCCCCTAAGCTCAGAGGTCTGTCCCCTAAGCTCAGCAGAGGTCTGTCCCCCTAAGCTCAGAGGTCTGTCCCCCAAGCTCAGCAGAGGTCTGTCCCCCTAAGCTCAGAGGTCTATCCCCCAAGCTCAGCAGAAGTCTGTCCCCCTAAGCTCAGAAGTCTGTCCCCCTAAGCTCAGAGGTCTGTCCCCCAAGCTCAGCAGAGGTCTGTCCCCTAAGCTCAGAAGTCTGTCCCCCAAGCTCAGAGGTCTATCCCTCTAAGGGGACAGACCCTTGTTATTAAGACTTCTGGGGCATGTCACAAGACCTGACAAACGGGGACAGACCTCTGTCTCTCTGTGTAGGGAGAGACAGACCCTAAGCTCGGACTTGAACGAGTTTGCCGCCATAGGACCCGGGTTTAGAGAAGATTTCTTGCGCCTCGCACAGGACAGGGGACAGACCTCAAAAAAATAAAAAAAGTTAAAAGATATTGAAAAGATATTGACGAAAGGAAGATATCACGGTAGAGGACTTTACAGATGGCACCAAGCCATCTATTTTCTATGTGTCTTTTAAAGAGGACCGTAGTCAGAAACGTCTAACAAATGAAGCTGACTACGGTGAAAATGTACACGTAGTACGGTGATAAACATAGTATAAAAATACCAAACCAGTCAACGTATTACGTGTTCTCCTCTTTTCATAGAATCCGAGCTTATGCTTGGATAAATTCTTTTGAGGAGGACTCTATGAACAAAAAGAGTCTTTTTATCTCAATTATTGCGTTGTTTGCAGTGCTGTTCACTGCCTGCAAAGACGAGGACGATCCTGCACCGCCCGCCGCCGACAACCGAACGGCATTGACCGCAGTTGCGGAACAAACCGGTAACAGCGTTGCGGCTGACGTAACAGCAGCAACAGCTCAATTTGCCGGTGCAACCGGACTGACGCTTGCGGCGGCTGACTTCACGATTACTCCTACAACTGGAGCCACTATTGGTGAGCCAACAGTAAGCGATGATATCGTAACCGTTCCTATAACGATTACAGAATCAAACAGTGAATCCACTGACAAAACGTTCACGGTGGGTATTGCTTCAGACAGCGCACTGATTAAAGGCACTGACACTGTTACTATTACCCAAGCAGGAACAGAACCGCCCGCTGACAACCGAGCGGCATTGACCGCAGTTGCGGAACAAACTGGTAACAGCGTTGAAGCTAGCGTAACAGCAGCAACAGCTCAATTTGCCGGTGCAACCGGACTGACGCTTACCGCAGCTGACTTCACGATTACTCCTACGACCGGAGCCACTATCGGTACCCCAACAGTAAGCGATGGTGTCGTAACCGTTCCTATAACGATTACAGAATCAAACAGTGAATCCACTGACAAAACGTTCACGGTGGGCATTGCCTCAGACAGCACGCTGATCAAAGGCACTGACACTGTTACCATTACTCAAGCAGGAACATCAGGCTAATCTCTTAAGTACACCTGTTCTCATCGCGGCTTCTCCATGCGGGGAAGCCTTTTTTTTAAATTGGGGACAGACCTCTGATACAGACCTCTGATAGACAAAATGAAATTTTTTGTTTACTGTTAGTCAAAATGTGATGGATTACTATGAGATTTTGGGAGTTGATCGGTTTGTGCCTCTCGATACCATAAAAAAAGCGTTCCGTGAGAAGGCAAAGCGTATACACCCCGATATTGGCGGAGCAGATAAAAATGAAGAGATGATGCTCCTTTTGAATGCATATCATGTACTTTCTTCGGCAGAAGAACGGTATGCCTATGACCAACATTTAAACAAAAAGAGCGGTTTTGATTATCGGACATTTTTACGTGAACGAGCCGACCCCGCCTCGCTCGCAAAATTAGTGCTTTTTGATCTGTTCCACCACAATGAAGAGGCTGCGCTGCGCTTATGGAGAAAACACGGCGGCATAGAGTTCCATTTAGAATGTTATCTTGACCGGGAAGATTGGATGGATACTGCGTTTGTCTTGGCAGAAGAACTTGAGAAACGGAATGACTATTATGAGGCAGTTATGATGTTGATTGCTATAATAAAAGAAGAACGGCAGCGTCCTTATTTTCGTCATTTTACCGTTGAAGTTGAAAGCCGTCTGAGAATATTGGTCTGCCGTAAACTCAAAGCAGTCGTGAGTGATGAATGTTATCTCGACTGTCTCACGCAACTGCTCAATATGCGATTCTCAAACCGTGACGAACAGTGTTGGCTTCACGCTATGATTGAAACTTTGATTGCAGCCGGTGATTTAACCGCTGCACAAACAGTATTTAACTTGTATACAGAACGCAAACCCAATAAAAAAGCACTGAAAAGACTTCAAGACAAATTAGAAAAAGTGAGAAAACATGCCGTTGCTACACAATAACTAAGTGCATACGAAATAACCCGGGGCGGACTCTATATGCTTCACGGGTATCCGGACCGCATGTAGCCGTTCCCACACCGCGCACCGCACAGTCTAGGTGAAGATAATATTTGTCTGACAATACTTTGAGATCGGGTGTATGAAGAGCGGCAAGCATACATTCAGGTTCGTAGCGGCTCATACTAAAATGAATAGACGGTTCGGCAAAAATAGTCACCGGATCTTTGTCGGCTATGAGGGAAAGCCACCGGACATTCATTCTATTACCGTTTTCTTGAGGAACAATGTACGGAGTTTCTAATGCTGCAATAGTCTGCTCATACACTCCTAAAAAAGCTCCCGCACAACGGTCGGGATACGCTTCGTGCGGACCGGAACCAAACCAACGGATTCGATTGTATGATGCTGGAATGGGAAGTACAATGCCGACCCGCGGTAGTTCCGGCAATGAGGGATCCAAATCAAACACAAATTCAAGCGTTCTTGGTTGCTGAACAGTCGGCAGCATCGTGTACTCCGTGTACATTCCTATATACCTATCCCGAAAAGCAGGAGAAGCTTGGGCACCGGCAATAAGACGCGCTGTTTTTTTCTCTGTGGTACGACCTTTGTAAATTATCGATTCTGTTGCGTGCTCAACAAGCTGTATATGCAATAAATCAAGATCAAGCCACGGATAATAAGCTTTATTATGATAATAAAAAAGCGCTTCTGCCTGTCCGCGTACATGAGCAAAGGTTTTCAAACCGTCGTTTTCTGTTGGAACACGGAATAACGAAGGGGAAATAGTACTCAAAATACTGTTGCTTTTCGGGTAGAGACGAGGCGTTTCACGGAGAATATGTTCGGCTTCTGCAAGTACAAAGCCTGCATCTGCCCACTGTGTTGCTTCTTTCAAGCAAAAATCAGCATGAATATACACAGTACCGTCATAGTGCGATAGATCGTGCGACGGAAAGGTACATTCTTGAATAGTACCCGGACCGCCTGGCCCTAACGGTTGTATATATTCGGCAACAGTATCACCATCAACACATAACTTCCACCGCAGTTCAACAGTATCCAGTGAAGAAAAATCAAAATGGTTTTCAACATTAAAGGTTAAAAACTTTCCGGCGACTGGAACTAAACGGACGGGAGCAAACACTTGTTTACATTCTGCCAGAGCGGGTTTTGGACTTTGATCCGGAAAGAGCAAGCCATTGAGACAAAAATCATAATCTGTCGGTGTGTCTCCAAAATCACCGCCGTATTTCCAATATTTTTCTCCGTCCGGGCTGAAGGCTTCTAACCCTTGATCGATCCAATCCCAAATAAACCCGCCTTGTAAGCCGTGGAATGACTCAAAAGCTTTCCAATAATCAGCAAGACTACCGTTTGAATTTCCCATTGCGTGCGAATATTCACAAAGAATTAAAGGGCGATCATCAGCTCTATACTTTACAAAATCAACAATTAATTCTATCGGGGGATACATAGCGCTCACAATATCGGTTAATCCGCGTCCTCTTTGAAGAGAATCAAGCGTAGGCGCTCCTTGTCCACGCTCAGGACGGTTTGCCCCCTCATAATGCACCGGGCGGGTTGGGTCATACCGTCGAAGCCATCCATTTACTGCAGTATGGTTTTCTCCATCTCCCGACTCATTCCCGAGAGACCAAAGTATTATTGAAGGGTGGTTTTTATCACGCTCTGCCATCCGTTGAACTCGGCTTAAATACGCATAGCTCCACAGAGAATCACGGCAAAGCTGATCGTAAAAACAATGATTCTCAATATTTGCTTCATCAACAAGATAAATACCGTAACGGTCGCACAGCTCATACCACCGCTCATCATTGGGATAATGAGACGTACGTACCGCATTAAAATTATGCTGTTTCAGTAAATAAATGTCGCGAAGCATGGATTCCGTTGAAAGCGTTTTTCCTGTTTTTTCGTCATGTTCGTGCCGGTTGACTCCTTTGATAAGAACAGCCTTCCCATTGATCAGTAACGCTCTATTATTCACGTTAACATCACGGAATGCCGTACAAAAAGAGACATAGTCACTGTTGTTGAGTCCGATAACAACGATATATAAATGCGGATGTTCATGTGACCATAAGAGCGGCGTTTCTACCGATATATTTTTTTCAAATGTATTAGCGTTCCGACGGTAATCACAACAAAACGTTTCATCAAGAGAAATAATTGGAACTGCATTCTGTACAAATTGTGCGATATCTTCGCGGTTTTTCGGTGCTTTAAAGGGATATATCCGAATACTAACAGTGGACGCTGCGGTTCCCGTCGGAACCGGCTCATTTCCTATGCTTGAAGATGTGCCGACATCTCCTCCAACAGTGACGGCAATGTGCAAAAGGCCGGCAGACGAACCGGGCAAAGCTTTCACATCTTGAATGTACGAAGCAGGCGTAGTGTACAAAAAAACATCACGGTGCAGTCCTCCAAACCACCATTGATCCTGATCTTCAACATAACTTGCATCAGAATAGCGAATAACCTTGATACAAAGAATATTCGTTCCTTTTTGCACAAAGGGACTAATGTCATATTCAGAAGGCAGGCGGCTGTCTTTCTGCGCGCCGGCAAAGGAGCCGTTAACATAGACAAGCGCACAACTTTCTGCCGATCCGATGTGGAGTACTATACGTTTTTTATGCCACTGTTCGGGAACTGTAAAGCTGCGCCGATAGCAGCCGGTTGGATTGTGGGCAGGCGCCTGCGGCGGAACTGCTTGAAAAGGCATTTGAACATTGGTATAGTGCGGCTTATCAAAGCCTTGACGCGTCCATGTGCCCGGCACATGAATTGATGCCCAAGAGTGAGGATCAAAATCTTTTTGAATCCATGCTCCTGAATCAGCCGAAGGACTTTCTAACAGTTGGAAATACCATTGACCGTTCAAGGAACAGTAGGTATCCGGTTGTTCTCGGTATTCCGGACCAGCGGCTGCGTCACGCAACGCTTCAGTAAGAGCATTAAAAGGAATACACGGACTCCGTGCCGGAAGACGATTGAGCGATTGAATAGCAGGGTTTTCCCACAATGGAGGAAACATTTCTCGTTCCATACGAGTATGCTACTCCTGAATACTTGATCCGTCAACATTTTTTATGATTTTTTAAATCACTTTTTCACTTTTACATCGATTGCTTTGAGGATAGCAACAAGTTTTTCTTTTTCTATCAAATCAATGAGCCTTGCTTCAGTAAAATGCCGTGCCTCTTCAGAATACTTCCCCACCGACAAACAAATACCTTTTCCCGCCTTAACGTCTTTGATGTGAACATGAAAATCCCGAACAACCATTTCTCCAATTATTCCGGGGGAACGGATAAAACGGAACATCACGATGTCTTGCCATTTTGGCGTATTAATATCAGCAAGAATATCTGCCCATTCATTTTTATAGGAAATATCAGTAATTTTTACTTCACTTCTTGGGAAATAATTTAATATAATACGCCGGCACAGTGCAATAAAATCAGCAGACGATGCAGTCATAAAAATCTGTAAATTTTTATTTGAATTTAATTCTTGATATTTACTGATCAATGCAGGAACATCTTTATATGTGGGATTTGCAGCCTGAACTTGACGGAGCAACGGTAACGCTTTATCAATATCTCCTTTTTGAAATAAAACAACTGCAAGTCTGTACCTTAGCTCAATCAGTATTTCGGGCTTAATATTGCTATGCTTAAGACCGATTTCAAAATCTTGAGCAGCAGCGTCAATTTGATTTTTGCTGATATTGATAGTACCTGAAAGGAGGCATGCGTTGGGACCCAAGGTTGGGTCAGGTCTTAAATGAGAAAATATTTTAAGAGCTTGATCATTTTGCCCTGCTTCGTAGTAGCATTCTCCCAGCACAAGGAGTGATTCTCTATCGTTTGGCGCAAGTTCAATAGCACGGCGAATAAAAAGCATTGCTTCTTTGTATCGGCTGACTCTAAATAACGCTTGCCCTAAATACCTTAACGTAGCTGCATGATCAGGAATTTTTGCGCGTGCAGCTTGCAAAAAATTGATCGCTTGATCGTAATGCTGCTGCTGAAATTCTATAACGCCTAAATTGTGGTTAACTTCAAAATCGTCAGCATGAATATTGTAAGCTGCTGAAAAAATTTTATATGCTTCTTCCGGATGATCCATGTGCATGGCAGATATCCCATAGTGTTGGTATATCTCAAATTCATTCAGTTTATGATTGCTATTCTGACTTATCAACTCGCTTAAAATTTCGTACGTTCTATACGCTTCGTCCCATGCGTTATCTACAAAATATTTTTCTCCGACTATTGCAAGCGCGTTAATGTCATGCGGATTCTTATTTAATTTACGTTGTGCATCTTTAAATACTTTGTCTTTACTTCCGTACTCTCCGACTGTAGACTTTCCCCCTTGCAGACCAGATCTCATACGGTTTGTTAATACTATAATGACAACTGCAACTGTAACAATGCCGATAACTGCTAACAGAATAGGAATAATAAAGTCCATATAGTTAATTATGACCTAAAAAGAGTTATTAATCAACAGTGTGGAAAGAAATAGAAGCGGCTGCTTAGTCTGCTTTCTTTTTATGTGCATGCTCTTCTTTTTCACGGATTCTGTTATGTATTATAAGTGCTAGACTTGTTAAGGACACTAATATTATAACACTAATTAAAATAATGACGATAGTATCCATCATACTCCTACTTTGTTAATAGCTTTATTCCAGCGGAGGTTCTGAACCTTCAACCGGAGATTCGTTGTCTACTTCTTCAATCTTTTCAATTTCTTCAACATTTTCAATGTTTTCAACGTTTTCAATTTCTTCAATACCAGCCGCAGCGTCAACCGCTGCAGCCAGCGATTCTTTATTTATTTCGACTGCCGCAGTGCCGACCGTTTCAACTGTCGGCTGTTGAGGCACTGTCTGACCGAGTTTTTCCAATGTTGATTGAGCTTTCCGGGCAAGACTGCCGTTTTTATCCGTGCTTAACTCCTGAATCAACGGAATTAAAGCTACAAAATTATTGTTAACAACCATATCAAGCCCCATTGATTTTTCTTCAACAGTCCCGCTGCTTAAAAACCTCTGTGCTAATTCCTCGACGACCGGTGTTACAGCTTGTACTAACACTCTCCGGAATCCCGTGTATAAAGACGTAAAATTTGCCCGTTTTGCTTGATCAAGTTCTGCTATTACGGCAGACCCGTACTGTGCGGCATCGTTTTTGAGGAGCATTTCTGCTGCAAGAAACCGTACCCGCTCGGTATTTTTCCGGTTTGAAAACAGTGATTCAAGAATAGCAACTGTTTCAGACGTTCCAATTGCTCCAAGCGCCCGAAGCGCTTCGTCTTTCACAGCTGGAACTTCGTCATGTTCAGCCCGGTACCGGAGATAAGGAATAGCCGAAAGTAACTTTCGTTCCCCAGTAGCCTGAGCGGCCGCGACGCGTGTTTTATAGTATGAATCGCGGAAACTTTCTAAAATAATACTGTCGACTTCAGGTCCTGAAAAGGGAGCAAGTGAAGCTATAGCCGTTGAACGAACAGTCGGGTCGCTTGCATGAACAGCAAGCATCACCGCATCAAGCGCTGTGCTGTCGCCTACCTGTGCTAACGATTCCAGAGCAGCAATCCGCAACGGAGCGCGTGACGCATCGTCTTGAGCAATAGTCTTTAAAAAATCAATGGTCGTAGGTGAACCAGTCCCCCCAAGCGCACTGATAATGGTTTGTTTGCTCTCGTCCGGAAGTTCTTTTGCCGTATAGTAATTCATTAAATATGCAGCAGTGTCTTCAGCAACAGTACTGCCGGCCTTTCCTATTTTTCCCAACGCTCTTAGCGCCGCCGTGCTAAACCGTTGTTCTTCAGCATCAAGCAGCGTCTTCAATGGCGCTACAGCTTGCTCGGCTTGAACAGCACCAAGATAATCAATAGCGCTTAGAACCACAGTCTGAACGTTATCTTGCCACCCGTTGATAACCTGAATCGCGTGGTCTTCTAAACCTGTTTGCGATCGGCTCCCAAATAGTGACCAGATATTGGTCATAAGAGAAGGGTTTTTTGTTGTTTGCATTAATTGCACCAGTTCGTTATCAAGGTATGCAACGTTTTCTTGTTTTAATATTTGAATAAGGGTATTAATTTCAGTTTCTGTACCGTAGCGAATCGTATCACGCTGTTGCTCTTCACGAGATTGCTCTTCTGCTGCATATAATGCCCCTACCCCCGCAAAGAGTAGTATTAAAGCAGTATACCGCATCGATATCCTCCAATTCCTGAGATGTTTTATGCATTGTAGTTGTGAATTTTTTTACCATGCAACATAGTCAGTGTATTTAACTGTATGCTACTCTGATCCCTCTGTCAAGTGTATGTTTAATCGTGCGGTGACGATCTTCGGGTCTGCCCGGCCTTCGGTTTGTGCCAGCACTCTGCCGACCAAAAATGCCTTCAAGTTCCGCTTTCTTTTGTCGTTTTCCGTCCGGCGGAGTTCTGCAAGGGTAGCTTGTTCTGCGGCAATAACTTGCTCAATCGCTGCGTCTATCTGTCCGAGGTCGCTGATCTGTTCCAGCCCGTAGTCGCGGATAATAGCGCGGGGGTCACGGTCTTCTTTCCGTATATGTTCAATAATTTGTTTTGCGCTTTTTTGCGACACTGTGCCTTGGGCAATCAAGGCAACGATCGATCCGAGGCGCTCTGCGCGCAGTCGTCCCTGATTAATCTGATTGAGTTCAAGGGATTCTTGAGCAAGGAGGTGTTTTAAATCAGACAAAATCCACTGTGCAACGAGCGGTGCTGCTGTTGTTTTTTCCAGCGGGTGTGCAGCGGACACGGCCTTTTCAAAATAATCGGCGCACTGTTTTTCTTCGGTTATCAGATCAGCTTGTTCGTACGTTAATCCGTATTCAGCAATGAACCGGGCGAGCCGTGCCGCCGGCAGTTCGCCGAGGGTTAACGACTCTAAAAAAGCGGAATCCGGCTCAAAGATCGGGAGGTCCGGTTCCGGGAAGTAACGGTAATCGTGGGCGTTTTCTTTGGAACGCATCGGCGCCGTTTCGTCACGGTTTTCATTCCACAGCCGCGTCTCTTGGATGACCGTTTTCCCCGCATCCAACAGGGCGCTCTGCCGGGCGATCTCATAGGTTAATCCTAACTTTACAAAACGTGACGAGTTGAGATTTTTAATTTCAACTTTTCTTCCCAAGCCTTTTCCCGGCAGATTGATAGACACATTCGCATCTGCCCGCAATGATCCCTCCTCCATATTTCCGTCGCACACTTCAAGGTAGCGGAGCATCCGCCGCAACTGCTGAATAAACAGTTCAGCCTCTTCGCCGGTTTCCATATCCGGCTCTGTTACAATTTCTAACAGCGGGACACCGGCGCGGTTATAATCAAGGAGTGACACAGTGCCGCTGTGGATCATTTTCCCGGCATCTTCTTCAAGGTGGCACTCATGGATACGAACCCGCTTCTTGATCCCGCGTCCTTCGATGTCAAGGTAGCCGCGCTGTCCGAGCGGGGACGCGAACTGTGAAATCTGATAATTTTTTGTCATATCCGGATAGAAATACTGCTTCCGTTCAAACCATGTCTGTTTTGGAATCGTGCAGTTGAGCGCACGGGCAACGATGCACCCCATACGGAGAGCTTCACGGCTCAGACGGGGAAGAACCCCCGGATAGCCCATACAGACTGGACAGACGTTCGTGTTCGGTTCGTCTCCGAAAGAGCTTTTACAACTGCAAAAAACTTTTGATTTCGTCAAGAGATGAATATGTACCTCAAGTCCGATAAATGATTGATACATAAGGCATATCCTACCACGGGTTTAGCTTTTGATCAAGAATGGGACAGACCCCCCGATTTGGGGACAGATCTTTGACGGGGACAGACTTCGATATGGGGACAGACCTTGATGGGGACAGACCTCGATATGGGGACAGACCTTTGACGGGGACAGACTTCTGACTTGGGGACAGACCTCTAATTGTAATTGGGGACAGACTTGATTGGACACAGATTTTTGATGGGGACAGACCTGATTGGGGACAAACTTCGACTGGGGACAGATTTTTGACGGGGACAGACCTTTGACAGGGTCTGTCCCCACGGGTTAGGGAATAATTGAAGATTGAATCTCACTCCACGGGCCCTTTTCTCCCTTTTCGTTCTGCCAGCAGAGGGCGACGTACACGGTGTTCCCGCGGTCTGTTTCTGCAAACTCCAACGTATGCGGGGTACGGGTTGCAAGGAGCGACTGGGTGAGCGCGGAGAGGTCAGTCGGGGGAGATTCCAAAACGGCATAGGCAATGACGGCGCCGTTTACCCCATAAGGACGGGCTTTTTTACTGCTGTCCACATCACTGAACGACACGTGAATCCGCCGAACATCAAAAACTTTAAGATTGACTTCCGGGCGGCTCGCTGGAACCGGAATCGTGGTACGCACGGTGTCACGGACATGGAGTCCCAGTTGCACCCGAATTGCGTTGGTAACCACGGGGTTTCTTAAGCGGAAATTAACGAGTGCGCGAATCTGTGCCTTGAGGGCATCCTTTGCCTCGTTTTTCTCTGCAATAATAACGGACGTTTTTTCCGGACTCCGTGCCTGTTCGTAGAGCGTTTTATAGGTGTTCAGTGTCGCACGCAAATCTGTCAACTCCACGTTAGAAACATCCAGAGTATCTTTCAGCACCGTGAGCTGTGTGTGGAAATTCTCTGCCCACTCAAGTAACTCCGCATCCGCATTGGGAAGGTAATACGCATGCTCCTTATCCATATATTCCTCCTCTTTAATATATACGTTATATGAGCCAACATGCGTAGTATATGCCTATTGTTTAAGCTATTCAAGTATATTTTTCCCATAAGTTAAGACTCTCATTTCATAAGTTAAGACTCTCGCTTCATGAGTTAAGAGTCTCGCTTCATAAGTTAAGACTCTCGCTTCATAAGTTAAGAGTCTCGCTTCATAAGTTAAGAGTCTCGCTTCATGAGTTAAGAGTCTCGCTTCATGAGTTAAGAGTCTCGCTTCATAAGTTAAGAGTCTCGCTTCATGAGTTAAGAGTTCCGCTTCATGAGTTAAAATAGACCTCGGTATGGGAACTAACGGGGACAGACCTTGATGGGGACAGACCTCATGGGGACAGACCTCATGGGGACAGACCTCTATGGGGACAGACCTCTATGGGGATAGACCTCGATATGGGGACAGACCTCTATGGGGACAGACTCTTGACGGGGACAGACCTCTATGGGGACAGACCTCATGGGG
>JAISSB010000020.1 GCA_031273325.1 Treponema sp.
TCATTCTTAGTTAATTCTGAGTCATTCTTAGCTAATTCTGACTCATTCTTAGCTAATTGTGAGTCATTCTTAGCTAATTCTGACTCATTCTTAGCTAATTCTGACTCATTCTTAGCTAATTCTGACTCATTCTTAGTTAATTCTGAGTCATTCTTAGCTAATTCTGACTCATTCTTAGCTAATTGTGAGTCATTCTTAGCTAATTCTGAGTCATTCTTAGTTAATTCTGACTCATTCTTAGTTAATTCTGACTCATTCTTAGCTAATTCTGACTCATTCTTAGCTAATTGTGAGTCATTCTTAGTTAATTCTGAGTCATTCTTAGTTAATTCTGACTCATTCTTAGTTAATTCTGAGTCATTCTTAGTTAATTCTGACTCATTCTTAGTTAATTCTGACTCATTCTTAGTTAATTCTGACTCATTCTTAGTTAATTCTGACTCATTCTTAGTTAATTCTGAGTCATTCTTAGTTAATTCTGACTCATTCTTAGTTAATTCTGAGTCATTCTTAGTTAATTCTGAGTCATTCTTAGTTAATTCTGACTTAGTTCTAACTAAGAATCACTTGGTTTAGAGCATGTCAGTAGTCTGAACAGGGATAATGATATGGTTCTGTGGAACATTTTTTTCTGAGCTTTCTTTTTTTGCGTTAAGGTGTTTCACTAGTACGTATGGAGGAACATAATGAGAGAAGCATTGGAGAGAAGCCGAGTAAACGGTTTCCTAAAAACAGAGGGTAAAAAAATTGTCAACGCCGCGGGAGAAGAAATAACGCTCGTTGGGTGGGGACTGGGAAATTGGCTTCTTTGTGAAGGGTATATGTGGCTTGCTGGTCATAACAACCGTTTATTTGACCGGCCGCGCACCATTGAGTGGATACTGCGTGATGTGACGGGAAGCGCATACAGTAAACATTTTTGGAAATCATTTCGGGAACGGTATGTTAGCCATGCCGATATTGCACGTATGGGATCGCTTGGGTACAATTCCGTCCGTATTCCTTTTAACTGGCGGATATTAATGGACGATGAACCAGACATCATTTCTTTCAAAGAAGAAGGGTTTGCCCTGCTTGACCGGTGTATCGATTGGTGTGAAGAAGAAAAGCTGTATGCTTTCCTTGATATGCACGGTGCGCCGGGCGGACAAACGGGAATTAATATCGATGATTCGTACGATAATCTTCCCCGTCTTTTTATAGATGAAGATTATTGGAAAAAAGCTATTGCGCTGTGGCAGGAAATTGCACGCCGATACCGAGATCGGTGGATCGTGGGAGGCTATGATCTTTTAAACGAGCCTATCCGTACTGTGCTGTACGAATATCAAAATATCGATCGTTTTGTACCGAACCTTATCACATTTTACGAAGAAGTGATAAAAGCAATCCGTGACGTTGATAAAAACCATATACTTTCGCTTGAAGGACATCATTGGTCAATAGATACAACCGTTTTTTATAAAAAATATGATGATAATATGGTCATTCATTTTCACCGCTATGGCTGTCCCCCCGATATTAATGCATTAAGCGAATTTCTCACAGTGCGCGACAATCTTGACAGTCCGCTGTGGCTTGGAGAAACGGGGGAAAATAATAACGAATGGTATGCTGCTTTCTATCCGCTTGCCTTTGAGCTTGGTATAGGGGTTAATATGTGGCCGTGGAAAAAAATGGAATGTACGAATTCTCCCTATTCTATAAAAAAACCTGAAAAGTGGGAACAGCTTATTGCGTACACTCAGGGAGGGAAAAAACCAAGCAGAACGGAAGCAATCACGCTCCTTGACGAGTATCTTGAACATATAGCTCTTGAACGCTGCACTGAAAACAGTGCGGTCACAAGCGCAGTGTTCCGCAATGCTCCATGTACACTCCGGGGAAGTGATTTTGATCAACTTCCCGGTAACGGCTTATCGTTTAAGAGCAATCATTCTGAACCGTGCCTCTACGGATACCAACGGGGCAGCGGCATGGCAATCCGGTTGGAAGAAGGCAAAACGCCCCTCGAAGAAACACAGTGGGACCGTTGGGCAATCTATACCGTTGTCTTAAGCTGCGGTGACTATGCCTCCTATACCTTTTATGATATTAAGGAGGGAACCGGACTTATCCTGAACAACAGTGTGGAAGAGCCTGCTTCTATGACTGTAACTGTTTCTCTTGACGGTTCCGCACCATCTTCTTTTGAATTTAATGTACGTCCCGAAGATAAAAAAATAGCATTACCGGTGAGTATTTGTAAAAAAATTACCTATACTATTGCGGTAAAAGAAGGAATAATTACTATAAAATCATTGGAACTTTTCTATAAAGAATAGTAATTATTTGTATTTTTTATTAAATTTTTGTATATTTTTATTAGGAAAATTTTTCTATATGTGGAGGATTTTATGAAAAAAGCACTGTTAAGTGTGACGATTGGTTTGATAGCTATTGCTGCACTTTCTGCAAGCGGACAACAATCAAAGGGTGAAGGAGTGTATTTACTCAATTTTAAACCTGAGATCGATTCGCAATGGAAAGATGCTGCGGCTCAATTTACTGCTGAAACGGGTATTCCGCTCAAAGTAGTGACTGCTGCCGGTGGTACGTATGAACAAACGTTACGTTCTGAAATTACTAAATCGGAGCCGCCGACTTTGTTTAATATCAGAGGACCGATTGGTTATCAAATTTGGCAAAATTATACTGCTGATCTCAAAGAAACTTCACTTTACGGGTGGCTTTCAGACAAAAGTATGGCAATCACCGGTGCAGACGGTGGAGTGTACGGTATTCCATTCACGGTTGAAACCTATGGAATTATCTATAACGATGCAATTTTCCGCCGGTATTTTGCTCTGCCGAACCGGGCGGTTACCACTATTTCAAGTGCCGCCGACATTAAAAATTTTGCAACCCTCAAAGCAGTCGTTGAAGATATGACCGTTCATAAAGCTCAACTCGGAATTGACGGCGTTTTTGCTTCAACATCTTTTGCTCCTGGAGAGGATTGGCGTTGGTACACACACCTTGCAAACTTACCTATCTATTATGAATACAAAGCTAAAAGAGTGGGAGATTTAGACAGTATTGATTTAACATACGGCGATAATTACCGGAATATTTTTGATTTGTACCTGAATAATTCAGTGAGTGAACGAAGAATGATTGGTTCAAAGACAGTTGACGACTCAATGGCTGAATTCGCTCTCGGCAAAGCAGCAATGGTACAAAACGGTACATGGGGCTGGGGACAGATTGCCGGCGTGTCTGGAAACGTTGTTAAACCCGAAGATGTTAAATATATGCCTATTTACACCGGTATAGCCGGTGAAGAATCTCAAGGTTTGTGTACCGGCACTGAAAATTTTATTTGTATCAACAGTAAGGCACCTCAAGCAAGCCAGGCAGCAGCGCTCAAACTTCTTGAATGGCTTTTTAATACCCCAAAGGGTAAAAAAATTGCTATTGAACAGCTTGGTTTTGTCACACCGTTTAGCACATTCGGTGCAAATGAACGTCCTGATAACCCGCTTGAAAAAGAAGCATTCAGATATATGAACGACACTAAGCTCAGCGCAGTTTCATGGGACTTTACAACATTCCCAAGCCAAGAATTTAAAGACGCACTCGGTGCAGCACTTTACGACTATGCACTCGGTACAAAAACATGGGCGCAAGTTGCTACTATTTTTAAGGATCAATGGGCAACAGAAAAAGCGTTGCTCAAATAAAACTTTAATAATTACCGGCAGGAAGTCCTGCCGGTAGTTAAAACCCCTCCTATTTTTCTTGCAGAGAAATAACATTACATTTTTAAACGAGTATAGAGTATACTTAATACAATGTGGAATTTATAACAATGCCGACGGTGCTTCGGGCGCGTGATTTTCATATATATACTGCAGACGGACGGCGTTTCGTTGATCTGTGGCTGGCAGGCGGTAAAGCTCTTCTTGGACATAAACCTTCATCATTAGTACATGAACTAAAAAACAGTGCTGAACGGGGACTGTTTGTAGCATTTCCGCACCCAATTGAAAAAAAATGTATACAAGCTCTCAAAGCGTTATTTCCTCATAAAATATTCCGTTTTTTTGCTAACGAAGAACGACTGCACTGTACATTAAAAAAATGGAATTGTTGTGACACTGTTGACGAACCGGTTTTTATGCAAAAGAATTCCACAGTAGCATTATGGCGGCCCGGGATAGAAGATAAGCCGCGGTTGATTCTCATTCCGATTATTCCTTTTCCCCTTGCTCCTGCTATTGCAGTTCTTGATCCTTCGTTGGATTTTCCAGATTCTGAACCAATTGCTCCTTTTTTACTTGCAGGTACAACACGAAGCATGTATAACCTTATAGCAACATTCCCGACGCGCCCGATATTCCCGCGTCTTAATGCAGTATTTACTCAAAGTAAATGGAATAAAAATGGAATATATTTTTATCGTAGATCTTGTGACAAAGAACAGTATAGTATACTTTTTAAACATTTTTTAGCGTATGGTTTTGTGCTGCCGCCAGAACAGAATATACCGGCTATTATACCGGGAATACTGTCTGCCGGTGAAGAAGCAACGCTTGCAAAACTTATTATGTTTGAGCCTTCGTAAAAATTACTACTATTAATTTACTATACAGACGGTTTAAAAATGACTATACTACTTTAAAGGTATAGGTAACGTATGATTTTAGTAGTGTTAGCAGCTGGTATGGGTAGCCGCTACGGTGGATTAAAACAAATGGACGTATTTGACTCTCATGGCACTGTGCTTCTTGATTATTCGGTATTTGATGCATTACGTTCAGGTTTTGACACAGTCGTTTTTGTACTCCGTCACGCCATTGAACAAGATTTTTATGACCGGATAATTTCACGAATGGAAGGGAAAGTTCGATATCGGCTTGCTTTTCAGGAATATGATAGCTTTATTCCTCCAGATATCAACGCTGCAGCCCAACAAGTACCGCGAACAAAACCATGGGGAACGCTGCATGCCCTCCTTTGCGCTCAATCGAGTATTGACGCTCCGTTTGCTGTGATTAATGCTGACGATTTTTACGGCCGGGAAGCTTTTAATGCAATGGGGAGCTTTTTGTCTCAATCAACGACTGAAGGAGCCATTGTCCCGTTTCCGGTGGGAAAAACCTTAAGTTCACAGGGAACTGTTGCACGAGCGCTTTGCATTGTTGAACAAGGTTATCTTAAGGATATCGAAGAGATGACGAATATTGCCGCAGAAACAGACGGCCGTATTTTTAATACTCATGCAGACGGTTCAAAAACGCTGCTGCTGCCGGATGCTCCTATTTCTATGAATATATGGGGTTTTCAACCAACGGTTTTTAATGATATTAAGGAGTATTTTGAACAGTTTCTCCGTACTATACCGGATGTGGCAAAATCTGAGTGTTATTTGCCCTCAGCAGTGCAGTGGCTCATTCAAAACAGATCCTATAAAATTCGAGTCATTGAAGCTCATTCAGAATGGTTCGGAGTAACCTATCGTAATGACCGTGAAGAAGCAAAAAGACGAATTAGTACTTTAATAGCTCAGGGAATATATCCGCAACAGTTATGGAAATAACGAATTAATTTAAAAATATCTAAACTTCATTAAAATACAATAAGGAGTACTATTTGTAATGCTAAAAATAAAATCTAAAATACTGAAACTAAAAATAGTACCTGTAGTGATCGATATTATTAATAAAAATTTAACCAAATTAAATAATTTAACGTTGTCAGGAAAACTGTTTTTTATTATTGGAATACTCATACTCGTTATTGCATTATTAATAGGAGGGATTTCGTTAGCACTTGCTACAAATATTGTAAACAAAAATGCAGAAAGAGCTTTGGTAACTGAAACAAAATTAGGAGCAGTTCTTATAACGAGCTTCATAAATAACCAATTTGAACCACTGAATTCACTGATTAATACCTATAGTTTTGGTGGCATGCCATGGGCAACTCAACAATCAATCCTTAATGAAGAACGGGTAAAATACCAAGAATATATGGATTTCGGCATTGTCACTCCTGATTATATGTGCCGATACGCTAGTTCTGATACAAGGGTAGATTTTAGCGGGCAGAATTTTATCACGAGAGCTTTTGAAGGAAACTCCACAGTGTCGGATGTTATGAAAGGCGGCGCCAACAATGGAACAATGATATTGGTATATGCAGTGCCATTCTATCAATATGAACAAGTTGCCGGTGTTTTAGTTGGACAAATGAATACTATGGCTATCAATAATGTTGCTCGACTGATTGATTTTGGCGCAACGGGTTACACGTACATTTTTAATCAAAAAGGCCAAGCTATTTTTCATAAAAATACGTCTCTGGTAACAAACGGTTTTAATCCTTTGGAAGCAGTTCAGTCGGACAGTTCACTTCGTTCTCTTGTTGCGTTTATGCAGCGTGCTATGAGCGGATCACCTCAAAATATTGCTCAGTATCGGTACGAAGGAGTCGACATCTACGGTGGGTACGCTCCGCTGGCTAATTATGGATGGTTTCTTGTCCTTGCTATTCATAAGACAGAATTTTCTTCTGCTCTTACGGTATTTCGCATCTGGATAGCAATTCTGATCTTGTTTTTTGTCATTGTAGGCTTTTTCATTGCTTCTTCCGTTTCAGATTCTATCACCCGGCCGCTGAATCGGCTGTTACCTGCATTTCAAGAAGTATCAAAAGGCGACCTTACGGTGCGTATATTAGTCGTGTCAAATGACGAGGTAGGAGAAATATCTGCTCGTTTCAATGATTCTCTTCGAAATCTTGCTCAAGCAATATCGAATACCAAACAAGCTGTCCTTCGTCTGAATGACATTGTTGAACGGCTATCCGAAATGATGGAGCATACGAATGATAGGACACAGCAAATTAGTCAAGCTGTTGCAAATGCTAAAGAAGAAAGCGTAACCCAATCGTTATTAGTATTGGAAACAAATACAGCTATTAATGATATTCGTTCTCACATAGAACAGTTAAATCAATCGGTTGAAAATCAAGGGATAGCGATAACTCAATCTTCTACCGCAACAGCGGCAATGATTACCAATGTTAAATCGGTTGCTGAAAGTCTCAATAGAAATTCCAGACTCACTGAAGAATTACTGGAAGCTTCTGAATCAGGGAAAAAAGGTATTCAGCAGGTAGCAGATATTATGAATCTATTGGAATCAGAATCTGCCGGCTTAATAAAAGCAAGCACTATGATTCAAAGAATAGCACAGCAAACGAATTTACTTTCATTAAATGCGACGATTGAAGCTGCCCATGCAGGACTTGTGGGAAAAGGTTTTGCCGTCGTTGCAGATGAAATTCGTAAATTAGCAGAAAATACTTCGGTACAAGGGCGAGCGATCAATAAGGTACTTTCCAATTTGAAAGATAAGATTAATGAGGCGACGAGATTCTCAGACGTATCTCAGGAACGGTTTAATACTATTCTCCAATTAATTGATCGGGTACAAAAACAAGAAACAGTAATAAAAGAGTCTATGAAAGAACAAACACGCGACAGTTTTCAAGTATCTGATGCTATGCAAAAGATTACCAAAAATACCGATTCCGTAAAGTACGGATCCGTACAAATATTACAGGCAAGTCAAGTTATTTTAGATGATATGCAGAAATTAACCGGTGCAACGGCTAATGTAAATAAAAAAGTAGATGAAATCACCAGTGAAGTTGATCAAATTACGTCCGCTATCAAAGCTTTAGCAACTATTATAGCGGAAACGGAAGAAAGCGTTACGGTACTTTCAGGCAGTGTTTCTAATTTTAAAACTGAAGGGGAAATCACGCTTCGCCGTGCAGGCTACGAATAATTCAAATACTACATCCCACAGGCAGTGGGCTTTTTTTTCTATAGTATTTGGCAGAAAACCACCCAAGCCTTGGGTGGTTTGTAGATCATATATTCGTTTCACTACTGAACGTTAACACATGCATAACGGCATCTGCGGTAGCTTCTATAGCGCCATTGACATAATCAGGATTATCAATTTTTTGTTTAAGTTCCATAACTCGTTCAACACGTACCTCCGGCACTAATGAAACAATGGTGTATGCTCGATATAATTCCGCCTGCTTCTGTGCTTCCGCCGAAAGGTGAATGGAATCAACACCTTTCTGCACCGTCATGAGATTGCTTTTCTCCGGTTTTCCCGGCGGTATAAGCGCCTCAACTCTGTCAATTCCGTTGATTGTCACAATACGATCTCCTATTTTTATATATCGGCATTTTTTACTACTATTCTATAGTAATACCTTGCTTCAGTATTCTGAGGATCCAGATTAATAGCCCGCTCCAAATCTTCATGCGCCCGTTCTAATTCATCATTAAGATAATACGAATATCCACGATAAATATACGCATTGACCCATGTTGAATCGAGATTAATTGCTTTATCTAAATCGATTATAGCTTGATCAATTTCTCCTTTATTAATGTACGTTATTCCACGGCTCATATATGCATCTCTATTCGTAGAATCAAGATTAATTGCCGTAGTAAAATCTTCAAGCGCCTGTTCTACATACCCTTGATCACTTAATAACGTACCGCGGTCAATGTATACCTCAACTTTTTTTGGGTCCAATTGAATAACATAATTAAAATCATCAAATGCTAAATTATATTCTTTTAGTGAGGCGAGCGCCCGTCCACGGTTAAGGTATGCAAGGGTATCTTCAGGATTAAGCCGAATTATTGCAGTAAAATCAGTTACTGCTTGTCCATACTTCCCGACATTCAGTGAAGCTATGCCGCGATTGTACAAAGCTTCTCTGTCGTCCGGATTAAATCGAAGAATTTGGTCAAAATCTTCAATGGCTTTAATATCATTCTTAATATTTAAATAAGCAATTCCCCGGTAATATTGTGCTTCAGCATGGTGCGGTTGTGCATGAATGACTGCATTGAAATCTTCGATAGCCTTAATGTATTGGTGCTGATTGAGATATATTTTCCCTCTACCGTAATAAGCTTCGCTATACTGTGGATTCATTGCAATCACGGTACTAAAATCATTTAAAGCCTGATCAAAAGAATTCATGTGTACAGAGAAAGCGCCGCGTTCAAAACGTGCCTCAACATCTGTCGGGTCAATTGCTAAAATTTTATTCAAATCGGCTATTGCCGATAGATAATCCTGTTTTCTCACGTAAATCGCTATTCTCTTTTTATATATTAAAATATTATTCGGGTCTGCACGGAGCGCTTCCGTCCATGAGTCAAGCGCAGCATTAAATAAAGCTTGTTCATAGAACCTGTCCCCTTGAGTTTCATAGTCAACAACGACATTATTCGGTGTTACCATCGTTTTGGTCGTACAACCAAACATTATAAAACAGAGCATGATAGCATATAATTGAAACATAATACCATATTATCATAGCATATTTTCTCTGAGTCGTCTAGTGAATAACAGTAAAAATACTGATTGTACGAAAAGAGTATAGAGGATGAAAAATTAAGAATATACTAAAAAATATTTAAAAAAGAACAAGAGAAAAACATATTTCCAGCAAGGACAATACTTGAAGCAGATATCTCCTCTAAGGTAGAGGAGGTACGATTCCAAGGTAGATTGGTACCCTCAATATGGGGACAGACCTCTGGGGGGACAGACTTCTAGGGGGACAGACTTCTAGGGGGACAGACCTCTTGGAGACAGACCTCTGGGGGGACAGACTTCTTGGGGACAGACCTCTGGAGGGACAGACCTCTTAGGGAAAACTTCTAGGGACAGACCTCTGGGGACAGACTTCTAGGGGACAGACCTTCTAGGGGACAGACCTCAAATAAAAAAAGCCTGCCGTAAACAGCAGGCTTTCATTACAAACTATGCAATGATTATTTCTTGATATCTACTGCACTGTAATCAATCTTGTATGTTACGGTGATACCGCTTTGGGTTACTTCAAGGGTAATCACTTTGGGCGAAGCGCCGCCCCAGAGGATAATATCAAAACCATCAAGTGAATCAGAAGCTGCGGGTTTTCCTATATAGGCTTTTGCTCGGTAGACATTGTCTTCACCATAGTTGAATGTGATATCTTTAAGGTATGCACTCGCGGCATTAAGAGCTTGATTGTACTGCTTGATGTAACCGTCTTTTGTAAGATCTATTACACCTTTGATAACAAATGCCGAATAGCCTTTCGCTGGCGCGTCGGGCTTAAGTTCCGTCGCCACCGTTCCCGGGGCAAATATATCGTCAAATACAGCGCCGGGAGGAATTGCCACTGTGGTGGTTGCGTTCACAGCAGCAGTGCTTCCGCCCAAGGTAATATAGATGATACCGGTTTTGTCGCTCTTTTTGGCAGTAATGGTCAAATCCTTGTTAACTTTAGCTTCTTCAGATTCAGCAACTTTGGGAAGGCTGTAGCTTGAGCTAACATCGGTAAACGTTTCCTCGTCCGGCTTGTCTTCGTCATCTTTGCAGGCGCTAAACACTAAACTCATTGCCACAGCAAGGGCAATTCCAAGATAAAGACTCTTTTTCATAGAGAGTCCTCCTCATAAAATATATCCAAGCGAAAGCTCGGATTCTATGTAAAGAGGAGAACACGTAGTTTACATTGACATATTAGGGATTTCTACACTATGTTTATCAATGTACTACGTGTACATTTTCACCGTAGTCAGCTTCAGTTTGGTAGCTTGGTCTGGCTACGGTCCTCTTTAAAAGACACGTAAAAAAACACAGAGCATTTCTGCTCTCTGTATACTACATACTATACCGTGTAATTCTTGTTTCGTCAATATTATTTTAGCTTTTTTCAAGGTCTGTCCCCGTTGTCAGAATCTACTTTCAAGGTCGCAGTCAATGAGCATTAGGTACCGCATCCAACTAACGGTCGGTACCCTCAGCAACTAACGGTCGGTACCCTCAGCAACTAATGGTCGGTACCCTCAGCAACTAATGGTCGGTACCCTCAGCAACTAACGGTCGGTACCCTCAGCAACTAACGGTCGGTACCCTCAGCAACTAACGGTCGGTACCCTCATTCAACTAAGAGGAGGTACCCTCGCCTAACTAACATCGGGTACCCGCTTCAATGAGTAACCGGTACCCGCTTCAATCAGCAACCGGTACCCGCTTCAATCAGCAACCGGTACCCGCTTCAATGAGCAACCGGTTTCGGTTCCAATGAGCAACCGGTTTCGGTTCCAATGAGCAACCGGTTTCGGTTCCAATGAGTAACCGGTTCCGGTTCCAATGAGTAACCGGTTCCGGTTCCAATGAGTAACCGGTTCCGGTTCCAATGAGTAACCGGTTCCGGTTCCAATGAGCAACCGGTTCCGGTTCCAATGAGCAACCGGTTCCGGTTCCAATGAGCAACCGGTACCCGCTTCAATGAGTAACCGGTATCCGCTTCAATTAGTAACCGGTTCCGGTTCCAATGAGTAACCGGTATCCGCTTCAATGAGTAACCGGTACCCGCTTCAATGAGTAACCGGTACCCGCTTCAATTAGCAACCGGTTCCGGTTCCAATTAGCAACCGGTTCCGGTTCCAATGAGCAACCGGTTCCGGTTCCAATGAGCAACCGGTTCCGGTTCCAATGAGCAACCGGTACCCGCTTCAATGAGTAACCGGTACCCGCTTCAATGAGCAACCGGTACCCGCTTCAATGAGTAACCGGTTCTGGTTCCATTTAGTAACCGGTTTCGGTTCTATAGAGGTCTGTCCCCATGTTATTCTTCAACGACTCGAATCAAATCTCCATGGGTCAAGAAATTCTGTCCCGCAGTTACCACTAATTCTCCCTCGTCGAGTCCGCTTGTTACCTCTATAAGCTCTTCGTTTTCCATATCAACGGTAATTTCCCGCCGTTCTGCAGTATTTTGTGCATTAACGACAAAAACAATCCATGTATTGTATGAATGTATAACGGCATTGCGCGGAATAACCAGCACATTTTCATGACTTCCAACAACAAGGCTTACTGTTGCAAACATACCGGCGCGGATTCGGGCGTCCTGTTGTTCAAAACTCAAATGCACCCTTAGGGTTCTACTTGCCGGGTCAAGCACCGGATCAATTTCAGTGATACGGGCAGGAAACACTTCTCCCGGCAGTGCCTCTAAGACAACCTTTGCCGGCATAGCTTGACGGGTGACGACCGCGTAGCGCTCAGGAACTGCGATCTCTATCTGTAATTTCGACAGATCACCTACGGCAATGATCAGCGTTGCAGTGCTGACTTGATCGCCGACACTCACCGGCACCTGCACGACTGTGCCATTAACAGAAGAAACAACAGGACTAGCATTGTACATCTCACCGGGGCGTGAAGGATCAACGAGCGCTACCGTTTGATTGCGCCGCACCACGTCTCCAACTTGAACGCGTACTTCGGTTAACCTGCCGCTTGTTGCCGGATAGATATTCACTTGAGAGGAAACAAGAATATCCCCGTTTGTTATCAAGCTGTTTTCAATTGTTCCCCGGCTTACCGCAGTAGCACGCACGACAGTTGCCGCACGGTTTTGAGCTGTTGAGCGCTGTTGTCCCGGTTGTTGCTGTGGTCTCCCGCCCGGTTGAGCGCCGCTTTGCGGTCCGGTTTGTCCTGGCGGTCCTCCGCCGCCTTGCGTTACCGCTTGCCCTCCCGGAGGAGAATCCGAGCTTGAAGATCCATCTTTTGGGCTGAGGGATAATACAATAAGAATAACGATACTGACAGTAATAGCAACGAGAACAATGGTAACACCTGTTGAAACATGAAATTTTTTCATTGATTCCCTACTAACGCATGCCAATCACCGTTGATAGCCGAAGCTAACCGCAACGTAGCATTTAAATAATTAAGTTCATACTGTAACTGTTGGTATTCAGCGTCTGCAATTGCTTGACGCGCATTTTCAAGAATCAATGCTTCTGCCGCCCCAACCCGAAAAGCTTGTTCACGAAGCGTATACGTTTCCTGAGCAATGCCTACCTGCAGCCGTGCAAGCTCAATCTGTTCCCACAAGGTGTTCAGCTCGGCAGCAAGCGAGCGGATTTCCGCTGCTGCTTGTTGTTCCGCTTCTTGGAGATCAAGCTTTGCTTTTTCAACATTAACCCGGGCGCTGTAGATTGGTTGATTCTCTTTTGAACCCGGAATCCACGAGCTTATCGGAATAGTTACTCCAACACTGATACTGAAAGGATCGGTCGGCTGTTTGTCTTGAGAACCGGAGTTAAACGCCATTCCCCATCCAACACTCAATGAAGGAGCGTACGAGTTTATCGTCTGACGGCGCGCCGTGAGTTCTTGCTGCTCAACCGCAACAATCCTTTGTTGAATATCCGGGCGGGACGGGATATACCGCTGAATCAACTGTTCCGGATCAACATTAATCTTTGTTACTGTTATAGCGCCTTCAAGGTTAATGTCCGGACTGTGAGTGTTAACACCGATTAACGCTAACAGTGACCGCAAAGAAGCTTGATAGGTTGAGCGGGCGGAACTTAAGTTCAGTTCGGCTTGACGCACGTTTAATTCACTTTGCCGGGCATCCATCTGACTTGCAAGACCATTTTGAAAAGCTGTCCGGGTGCGTTCTTCCTGTCTTCGGGCCAGATTAAGGTTGTTCTCTACCGACCGTATATGATCCCGTTGGGCAATTAACCCGTAAAATGCCACCGTAACCTGAAGCTCTAACTGACGGCGCGCACTTTCAAACGTTAATAGTTGGTTTTGATACGCATACTTGATAGCTTGTATTGCTGAAGGAATATCTGCAGTGAGTTGAAGATTCACCGTCGCAGACAGCGTGTAACTCAAAGCTCCGGAACTCTCCGAAGACGGCGGTGCAAACGGCTGTAAACCGTTGTTTGTAAACACATTCGATTGATAACCAGCACGGAGTGAAGCACTCATAAGAGGAAAAAATTGCGACCATGTATTCTGTTGTGCAAACGCAGCGTTTGAAAGATCTTGAGCGTTTTTCTTAAGGCTGATATTCGAGGCAATTGCCCGATTAACAGCTTGTTCAAGATTAAGCGTTTCTGTATATGCCATAAAAGGCACACAAAGAAATAGTATAAAAACTCTTATATACATATACTATTATAATGCCCGTTTAGAGCATTTGTTACAATAGATTGAGTATAGCTTATCTATAACCGCGGAGGAAAAGAAGAATGGCGAAATCCATACAAAAAGAAGAAACGTTAAAAGGGCGTATTTATACTGATTATTTCTCCCGATTCGGATATGAGCAGCATATCGATAATATTGATTTCGTTATCACGGACACATCGACAACGGGAAATCATTATCTTTGGGCTGAAGCACAAAAAGGCATACACGATATATGTACCCTGTTCACCCAACTGATCCTCACATGCAAAAAAACCTATGAGAAAGGCGAATACTTAGCTCCGCCATGGCTCGGCTGTTTTGACGAAACACAGATTGCTTTTGTTTCTTTTCACGATATGCTGCCAATCTTTAGCGAAACTGATTTTAACTGGAATACTGCCCCCCGTAACCATGAAAGCGCTGATTTTCACAAAGCACGGGAAAAAATAAAAAAACTGATCAGTGCAACGATGAAGGTCTACAGTTTTGACTCTGACAGCCGCGCTCTCCATGCATTTATCACAACCCATTTCACCAGCGGCACACCGTCTTTGAAACGTCCGCTTACAAAAGATAATGTTGTCCAGATTTTTATCAAATGGCTGCAAGAGGTAAAGCCTTTTATCAATATATCCAAAAGTGAATGGAAAGAGCTTAAAGAAAACGGGATACTGGAGTGCGATTTTTACCGTGCAGATATTATGAGCGGTGGTGGAAGCAATATAACAGAAACACTAAAAATTGTTTTTAACAATGACCGTTATACCTTTCAGGAAACGATAAAGGGAAGGTTATTTATGGCTGATATTGATTTTAAGGACAACGGCAGAGCTTACCGTCAATTTTGGAATAGGTACGAGCTGCTGCCGGCACAGGAGTATCAGTACCGGCGCGACCTGTTGGTTTTACACGGTATCCGTGCAGTAAAAGGGTCATTTTTTACCCCAAAGCTATGGGCAGACCGATCGAAAGAATATATAGCAAAGGTTTTAGGCGATAAGTGGCAAGAGGAATATTATGTATGGGATTGTGCAGCAGGAACCGGAAACCTGCTTGCAGGACTTACGAACAAATATAATGTGTGGGCGAGCGACATTGATGCAGGGAACAGAGACACGATAAAAAGCCTTATCGGCATTGATGAAAAAACGTTAAATGTGCTTCCCAGCCATGTGTTTCAGTTTGATTTTCTCAATGACAGTTTTGATAAGCTCCCCGATGCATTAAAACAGATAATTAAAGACCCGGAAAAACGCAAGAAACTGATAATCTATATCAATCCACCGTATGCGGAAGTTTCAAGCGTTGGTTCAAAGGACAAAGCAGGGGTTAATCAATCCGCCATACATGATAAATACGTTTCAGCATTGGGAACAGCCGGGAGAGAACTTTTTACCCAATTTCTTATCCGGATTTACTTTGAGATTCCCGGTTGTAAAATTGGAGAATTCTCAAAAATAAAAATACTTAATGGTTCTGCTTGTGCGGTATTCCGCAACCATTTCAGGGCAAAGCTTGAAACGATGTTTCTGTGTCCTGCCCATTCTTTTGATAATGTGAAAGGAAATTTTCCCATTGGTTTCAAAGTATGGGATACCGATAAAAAAGAACTTTTTAAAAAGATACGTGCTGATGTTTTTGATACTGAAAACAAGCTTATTGCCGCAAAGACCGTTTGTTCATACAAAAAAAATCAATTTATCAACAAATGGATTACTTCAAACAGCGGAGCGGATATTGAATATATCGGCTTTTTAGCGGGGACGAATGGGAACGATGTTCAACAGAATCACATCGTGTATATTCTCAACAGAAGGAATCAAATGGCAAACCCCCGCGGTATTGAAATAACTGTCAAAAATCTTGCGGAGGTTTTCCTCTATTTTGCTATCCGGCGGTGCTTTGAGCGCACATGGCTCAATATGAATGATCAGTTCCTCTACCCTGACGATGGGTATAAAACGGATAGTGAATTTCAAAACAATTGTACGATATTTACGCTGTTTCACGGACAAAACCGTATTTCTTCCCACTATGGGGTCAATCACTGGATACCGTTCACTGAAAAAGACGTTGATTCAAAAGAAAGCTTTGAATCTCACTGTATGAGCGCTTATCTCAAGAGAAAAACGTTCAGTGCCGAAGCACAAGCCGTCCTCAATGCCGGAAAGAACCTGTGGACATACTATCACACAAAAATCCGTGATAATAAGGACGCCTCGGTAAACGCTTCGTTTTATGATATTCGGGAATTTTTTCAGGAACGCACAGACAAAGGAATCTTGAAAGCAACATCAGATGACGAAAGCTACAACGCCCTCATTGCCGATATACGCAGGAAGCAACGCACCCTCTCTGAAACAATACAGCCCAAAGTTTACGAATATGGTTTTTTAAAGGATTTAAAAGACGACTAGGACTAGAATCTTCAGAGGTCTGTCCCCATACATCAAATATTCCCTGTTAGAACTGCCTCGTTCACAGCTAAAAACGACTCAGTTTAGATCATGAATGATTCAGAGGTCTGTCCCCGTTAACTATTTTTGTTCCGGTTTAGTTCTAGTTAACTGGAAGTCAGAATTAGTTAACTGAGAGTCAGAATTAGTTAACTGAGAGTCAGAACTAGTTAACTGAGAGTCAGAACTAGTTAACTGAGAGTCAGAACTAGTTAACTGAGTCTCGGTTCTAGTTAACTGAGTCAGAGGTCTGTCCCCGTTGATCAGAAATTTGCTGTTCCGACTCAGAGGTCTGTCCCTCGTGGGGTTTGTCGTGGGGTTTGTGAGAACGTATTTTAAATAGAAACGGCAGGGTCTTGCGGCCCCGCCGTTAAAAAGCTTTTTCTTGAGGTCTGTCCCTATTCAGAGGACTGTCCACATTGCTTCTTAATACGTTCCAATCTCTTTCAGATCAATGCTACTGCCAGATTTAAAGCTTGCCTGCCATGTTGCATTGTAACCTGCCGCTTCCCATGCTGTTGCGTCAGCGTACGGCACCGTGACGGTAACGGACTTTCCATTTGTGTTATAATCCGAACCATAGTAACCATCATAATAAAATATCCCGGTACCTACTGTTGGAGGAGCTGCGGTTCCCAGCTTAATCTCCAATGACGTGCTTCCGGTGTTGGCGAAAGCCTGTTCACTGATGCTTATTAACTTGGAGAAATTCGCTGTTGCCAAAGCGCTACATTGGTAGAAAGCCTTTTCGCCGATGGTTGTTGCTTCGGGGAAGCTCACTGTTCTCAAATTGTAACAGCCGTCAAAAGCGGATTTGCCGATGTTTTCTACCTTGGGGAAACTCACTGTTCTCAAATTGTTGCAGGAATTGAAAGCCTTTTCGCCGATGCTTGTTGCTTGGGGGAAGCTCACTGTTGTCAAATTGTTGCAGCCGTCGAAAGCGGATTTGCCGATGCTTTCTACCTTGGGGAAACTCACTGTTGTCAAATAGCTACAGTTGGCGAAAGCCTGTTCGCCGATGCTTGTTACTTGAGGGAAGCTCACTGTTCTCAAGTTGCAGGAGTTGAAAACGTAGTCGCTGATGCTTTCTACCTTGGGGAAACTCACTGTTGTCAAATTGTAACAGCCGTCAAAAGCTTGTTCGCCGATGCTTGTTGCTTGGGGGAAGCTCACTGTTTCCAAATAGCTACAGGAGGCGAAAGCTTGTTCGCCGATGCTTGTTACTTGAGGGAAGCTCACTGTTCTCAAATTGTAACAACCGGCGAAAGCCTGTTCGCCGATACTATCAATATTTTTACCTTCTAATTTTTCAAGAACGCTATAGTGAGATACTAATATCCAAATACTGCGTGCGGCGTTTGGTAAGATAAGAGACCTGATCTTGTCTTTACCGGCAGCGTAAACGAGATCGAATTCCGTGCCGTTCATCGTACAATCAGAAAGGTCAAGCGCAACATACTTGCCTTTTTCTGCTATGGTAGCCAGTATGCTTGCCCAATAGACGTCAAGATTCATAACCACTTTCACTGCAACAGGGCTACTATATGCATCGTATCCGTTGTAAGATTCGCTCAGAGATTTCTCAAACTCTGCAATAGTGTATGTTACCGGTGTTTTTGTCGATGGATATGTCGGTTGATATGTCAGTGGATCTTCTTCGTCAAAGTCAAGACAGCCGACAAGCAGCAGCACACAGACAAGTGCGCTTATTGTAGCAGCTAGGTTCCTGTTGGGGGGGGGGGGGGATTATTAACTAATTTCTTAGCCGGGGGATAATTACAGGTTTTTTCTTTCATAACTTCTCCTTAGCTCGCGTATGTGCGAACTACACATAATGAAAACTCCCTACGGAGTTTTTTCTATAGTATACCCGCTATGCAGAAAAGGCAAGAGTAACTGTCGAGGTCTGTCCCCGTTGGTCAGCGTGGAGGCTGTTCCCTTAAAGTCTTATGACAGTCTTAAAGTATTGACGATCTCTTCTCTAGTACAACAAAATAAACTATGCTCATAAAACCCAAAATACAAGCATTACTGGGGCAGTTAAACAAAGGTATCTACGAAAAAGAAGAGGCATTAGCGTTGACGCTGCTCACGTCTATAGCCGGGGAGAGCATATTTCTGTTGGGACCGCCCGGTGTTGCAAAAAGCCTTATCGCACGAAAACTCAAATTTGCGTACACGAGCGGAAAGGTTTTTGAATATTTAATGAGCCGCTTCAGTACACCGGAAGATATTTTCGGTCCCGTATCCATTTCTAAGCTAAAAAATGAAGACAAATATGAGCGTCTTATTGACCGCTACCTTCCCGCTTCTGAAGTTGTCTTTCTTGACGAAATATGGAAAGCAGGTCCGTCCATTCAAAATATGTTATTAACAGTAATAAACGAAAAAATATTCCGCAATGGAGATAAAGAAATAAAAATTCCATTAAAGGCGCTTGTTTCTGCTTCAAATGAATTGCCGGCAAAAAACGAAGGGCTTGAAGCATTGTGGGATAGATTTTTAGTCCGCCTTATTGTGCATGGAATAGAAAGTAAAGAATCGTTTAGCGCGATGATTTCTGAACATTCAAATGCATACGAAGATACTGTTGATTCTAAAAATAAAATTACAGACGAAGAATACCAAACGTGGAGTACGTTAATAAATTTGGTTAAAATTCCGAAAAATGTATTTAATGTTATCCATCATGTGCGGCATTATATTGCAGAATATAATAAAGCTAATAAAGAAAATCAGATATATATTTCTGACCGCAGATGGCGTAAAATTGTCCGCTTAATGAGAACTTCAGCATTTTTGAACGATAGAGACGAAGTTGATTTAATGGATTGTTTTTTGATTAAGCATTGTATTTGGAATGAAAAAGAGCATATTGATACCGTGTACCGTTGTATGAAAGACACTATTGAAAAATTCGGTTATACCGTTTCTCTTGATTTTAAAGGGATTCAAGATGAAATTACTGAATTTAAAAAAGAAATTGATGAAGAAACCTTGTTGGTCAAAGATACGAGAAAACAAGTGTTAGTCGAGCAGGACGGCTTCTATGAAATTGAAAATCCCCCTGACAGTTCCGCTAAATTTATAATAATAGATGTATATAAACGGCTGAGTACGTCTGAACAAAATCAGTATTTATGGTGTAAGAGATTAGGAAAATATGATCAGTATAAACCGTATAATATAAAAAAAGGACATAATGAATTTTCTTTTATTATTAGCAATAAAGAATATGTATTAAAAACACGTCTTGATGGAGAAAAAAAAGTACAAACAAAAAAGCCTAATTTATATACAGAAGCAGCATGGGACAACCGGGTAAAAAAATTACTGGAAATTGCGAATAATTGGAAATTGCAAATAGAACAGTATCATAATAAAGATTTAAAGTATCTCCGCACTAATTTGTTTGTCCGTCCGGAATGTGCAGCTGTTGTTGAGTCTCATATCACTAAAACTATCAAAGAAATTGAAAAAATCGAAATAGAAATCCGGGGAATTCATCACCGGTACAAGATAATCAAAGAAGAAACTGATATAGAACATTTAAATAATACGCTTAAAAAGTTGTTTGCACAATGAACGAAGATACATTCAGCCGGTTTATACAGTTCGGCGCTATTGCTGATAAAAATAAAAGAGAACGGCTGGTACATACCCTGTATGAACAGTTACAACAACAAACAACCCCTATTAATATATCGTATAGTGACACCGATAATTTTGCAGACGCAATAAAAAATATTCTCTCTTATGCGAGTATCAGAGAACTGTGCAGCACAGATCCAAGCATTGCAGAACAAATTACTCAAGAAATACTTGATTTTATTAATAAAACAAAACGGTATATACAGCAGATTGAACAGCCTTTTGAAAAAGAATTAAGTCTTTTACAAGGATTTAAAAGCATAGACAAGAATAAATTCGAGAAATATTGGCATGTTGTTGCTTCATTTATCAAAGAGACGTATACGAGCCATGAACTGAATACGTATTTTTATTATCAAGAATTTCAAAACAGTTTAAACGTTCAGGACTATAAAAAACAAATAAGTTTTGGAAGTGTTAAAGAGTTTTTTGTTGAAAAATGGGAAACATTAATACGTCGCAAACAATTAACATGGGAGCTTGAACGTATTGAAGAACAACGGAAAAAATTCTGTGAAGAACTGGGTAAAAAGATAGAGGAGTTAAAGAAATTACAGATATTACTTGCTCCGTTTACCAATGAACTTGGGAGACTGTGGGATTTAAGCAGTGGAAAATGGCAAAGTATTGATTTTAATATATTAAAGCAATATGCAGCACTGTTGCAGGAAGATACAAAATTACAAGAGCTTGCTGAAATGCTGGGAAGAATGTATGCAACAGAAAAAGAATATGAAGAGGAAATGTTTAGCGATATTCACCGTGTCAACACTGAATGGACTATTGAGCATGCACAAAAATCTGATTTAATTGGCGTGTATGAAAGTGACGATATAAACAGTATGCTTCCGGCAGAGGCTGCTTTTCTTGCTGATTCAACGCTAGAAATGATTTTTTATAAGAAATTCGTTGAGAAAAGACTTCAAACCTTTGAATACCAAGCAAAAACGGTTACGCATACAGACGAAATATTTCAAAATAAACGGCAAAAACAAAAAGAAAATGCAAAAGGTCCCATTATTATTTGCGTCGATACTTCAGGGTCTATGCGGGGAACTCCGGAAACAATCGCAAAAACACTTTGTTTTGCGTTACTAAAAATTGCCGTGCGCGACAACCGTGCATGCTATTTAATTTCTTTTTCGACCCATATTAAAACGCTTAATTTGGTTGATATGAAGAATAATTTTGATAAACTTATCAGTTTTCTTTCGATGAGTTTTAATGGCGGAACAGACGCAATTCCCGCTATGCAGGAAGCTTTAAGGATGCTGGAGCATGAGGATTATAGAAAAGCTGATATTATTATGGTTTCAGATTTTATTATGTTGGGATTTGATAAACAAACACAGGAAAAAATAAAAACCGCACGAGAACATAAAACAAGAATACACAGTCTCATCATCGGCAATACTATCAATACAAACACTGTTAAAGAATTCGACAGTAATTGGATGTACAACCCGCGGGATAAAGGGAGTTTAGTACAGTTAATTAAAAATATTAAAGATATTTAAAAGGAAAAGCATAATGAATGAAGGACACGGGTTATTATTAAAAGGAATTATTGATACATAATGAGCGAAGGACGCGGGTTAAGCGCATACACTTCCTCCGGCACTAATAAGGGGTGGTCGTATCCTGCACCGCGTATACCGGAATTGTAAAAAAGTTTAAAGCCTTTAATGGGTATATTCGTTGCAAGCGCATTATATTCATACGAACCCCGTTTTGCCGCCGGAGATCCAAAGCCGTCGGCACACAGTACCAAACGAACGGTACTTAAACCGCTTTTTACTTGAGAACGGTTTTGAATCATCGAATATCTGAACTGGTGTATCACTAACATTCTATCACCAGGGAGCTTTTGTTCCCGAATATATTCTTCCATAACCTTTTGCGCTGCATTAATTTCGGCTCCCGTTACCATGCCAATTTCCTGCATTGGCCGTGTTGTGCGCCATTCCGGATCAAGCGCAAGGTGTACGTTAGGATATTTAAGGTAGGGAAGCATTGTTTTCAATGAATCAACCGGATCATATTTGCCGATTTGGTGATCAATAAAAACAAGCATCGTATGATCAAGTGCATATTCAATGTACGACAGTAACATTTCCTCATTGATAATACCGATTGCTCCGCCGGGGTGTACCGTGCCGTAGATGATATAAAAAGCAGTTATGACGTCGCGTCCGCCGTTGACAGCTTTATATTCCTCGGCTAATACCTGTAATTGATCGTGTATTTCTTCTTTTGAGTGCCGCCCCAATATCCCCATGAGCGACGACGCAGGATGTCCATAGTATGCCAAAACATCAGTATTGAGCAGTAAAGGAAGCGTATGGGTGCGTTCCTCTTCTTCTGTCGGCACCCAATAGGGGCGCGCAACGCTTTGTTCTTTCTGTGCTTTGATAGTATCGGTAAACAAGAGCGCAGGAAACGGCTCTGGAGCAGCTCTGTATTGAACGATCGGGAGAATCGGCTCGGCGATTTGTGCGCCGACAGTAGCTGTTAGTATTCCAAATATCAGCAACAAACTTTTACGAATCACTTAAGCTATTGTGACTCATGCGGTGCCGTCTGTCAACTGCACAGAGACTAAGTCTCAGAGGTCTGTTCCCGTTTTCAGATATCTGTCGTTTATTTCAAGGTCTGTCCCCGTTGAAGTCTGTCCCCGATATAAAAAAAAGGCTTCCCCATACAGGAGAAGCCCGCTTAAGTACGAACTAATCGTGTTCTAAGAGATTAGGTTTCATCTGCTGCTTGAATAACTTTAACAGTTACATCGCCTCTGATCAGGGTACTGGTCGGATTAATGCTCACGGTATATTCTACCGTATCAGTTTCAGAACTGTTTGCTTCATAGGTTATCGTAACGGTCACGGTATTTCCAGAAGCTGTGTCCACTGCGATAGCGGTTATTTCAGCATCGCCGGTAACAATGAAGTGATCATCTGCGTTGGCAACGGTCTCAAGAGCTGTTTTCTGTGCGTCTTCAAACGTACCGACAAAAGCAAAAACAATTGCTTCCTCCGTATCATCATACGCAACCGGAATCTCTTCGTCTGTTATGGTCAACTTCACTCGTGCATTTGCCGCTTGAGTAACAGTAACGGTTTTGTCAGTAGCGCCTTCTTTGATAAAGAGACTGCTCGGATTGATGCTCACGGTGTACTCTTTTTCGTCGCCTGCATTTTCTGCAAAGCTTAACGGAACAGTGATAGTGCCGTCGCTCACGGTGGGAGTCCCGATGATTGCACCTTCAGTAACGCTGAAATCACTTGCGTCAAGCTCGGTAATTCCGGTTGCACCGGTGAAGCTCACTGATTTTGTTGTATCAGTTGCAAGTGCGGCAACCGCCGAACCCGCGGCAACTACCACGCGGGTATCGTTCCATTTGGCGTAAAGCGTGGTGTCCGCCGCTACGGTGTCGGCAGCAAAATCCCACGCAGTGGTTAACGTTGTTTCCTTGTACCATCCGTCAAAAGTATACTTGCCTTTTGTCGGAACGGCTGGTGTGGTAATCTTTGCACCGGAAACAACACCGGTGATTGAATCTACGGGTGATCCACCGTTGCTGTTAAAGGCTACGGTAAACGTAGTAGGTGCGGGCGGTGCAGGATCATCCTCGTCTTTGCAGGCGGTGACGAGCAGTCCGATGACTGCACACAACGCAATAATTGAGATAAAAAGACTCTTTTTGTTCATAAGAGTCCTCCTCATAAAATATTATCCACCCTAAAAAGGCGGATTCTATAGAAAGAGGAGAACACGTAATACGTTGACTGTTTTAGTATTTTTATACTATGTTTATCACCGTACTACGTGTACAAAGCCCGTAGTCAGTTTCAGTTTGGTCGCTTCCTCTGGCTACGGTCCTCTTTAAAAGACACATAGAAAATAGACAGCTTGGTGCCATCTGTAAAGTCCTCTACCGTGATATCTTCCTTTCGTCAATATCTTTTAACTTTTTTTTGAGGTCTGTCCCCTGTCCTGTGCGAGGCGCAAGAAATCTTCTCTAAACCCGGGTCCTATGGCGGCAAACTCGTTCAAGTCCGAGCTTAGGGTCCGTCTCTCCCTACACAGAGAGACAGAGGTCTGTCCCTGTTTGTCAGGTCTTGTGACATGCCCCAGAAGTCTTAATAACAAGGGTCTGTCCCCTGCCCTGCGAGGCGCAAAGGGACGAGGTCTGTCCCCGTTGGCCGGATCGCCGCTGTACATCTA